>CAZDRT010000168.1:0-7907 GCA_964507815.1 uncultured Puniceicoccaceae bacterium | reverse complement strand
GACGACGGGGAATGGGAAGACGACGGGGAATGGGACGAATTCGACGATATGGCCGAGGCTTTCAGGCAGGCTTTCGAAGACATGTTCGGAGGCGGACGAACGGCGGACAGGGAAGAAAGCGAGGCGGACCCCTGGGGGCGCGGGAAGAAAGGCGACCGGTCCCGGTCGCCGGAGGAAGCGAGCATAAAATCCCTCTACCGCACGCTCGCGAAACGCCTCCACCCCGATCATTCCGATTTGGAATCCCCCATGCGCGAGCGCCGCTGGAACGAACTCCAGTCCGCTTACGAGGAACGTGATCTCGAGGGACTGCAGCGGATCGAGGCCGTCTGCGACATGGAGGACGGCGGCCTCTCAATCCGGCTGGGCCTCGCGCGGCTCCGCGACCTCGCCGCCTATCACCGCTCCCACGTCGAACCCATCCGCCGAGCCCTGCGCCAGGCGAAAAAGCATCCGGCCTTCGATTTCGAAAAGGCGAACCGGGAAGTGATTCGGAGGGACGCCCGCTTCGACCTGTCCGAGACGCACAGCGAAATTCTGGAAAAGATCGAATGGCTGCGCGAAGAGATCGAAGAGATGGTGGAATCGGAGGTCGAGGAGGAGGAGGACGACTACGAGGAATGGGAAAAAGAAGAAATCACTGACAAAGACGTCTGGGACAACTACAACGCATGGCGGGAGGAGGAACTCCGCCGTGCGTCCGCCAAGTCTTCCGGCGAATCCGGAGCCCGGAAAGGTGCCGGAGGGGATCGCTGATGCGGCTGGAGCGGACCCGTCAGTTCCGGGATTTCCCCTCCCCGTCATCCTCATGCCACTGGCGCGAGAGCTTTACCGCCCGTTTCCAGTTCTTCCGCACTTCCCTGACCTCGGCGGGCTTGCGGGTTGGTTCAAACACCTTGTCTCCGGTCCATTGCGCGGCAATCTCATTCCTGTCTTTATGGAATCCGGTCGCCAGTCCGGCCAGGGAGGCGGCACCGAGGGCCGTGGTCTCGGTCACTTGGGGGCGGACGACCCGCCCCTGCAGGAAATCCGCCTGGATTTGCATCAAAAGGTCGTTTTTCGACGCTCCCCCGTCCACGCGCAATTCCCCGGGCTTCATCGCGGAGTCCTTCGCCATGGCCTCCAGAACGTCGCAGGTCTGGAGGGCGATGGCCTCGAGAGCCGCCCGGGCGATGTGGGCGTCAGTCGAGCCGCGGGTCAGGCCGACGATCAGACCCCGGGCGTGGGGATCCCAGTAGGGCGCGCCCAGTCCGGCGAAAGCGGGCACGAAGTACACGCCGTCGGTGTCGGGCACGCTCCCGGCCAACGCCTCGATCATCGGGGCGGTCCGGAAAAGCCCCATCCCGTCGCGAAGCCACTGGACGACGGCACCGCTGATGAAGATGCTCCCTTCGAGCGCGTATTCGGTCTCTTCGCCGATCCGCCAGGCTATGGTCGTGAGGAGGTGGTTCTCGGAGGGCACGGCCTCCTTCCCGGTGTTCATCAGGACGAAACTTCCGGTACCGTAGGTATTCTTGGCCATTCCCTTCCCGAAACAGGCCTGGCCGAAGAGCGCGGCATGCTGGTCCCCGGCCATCCCGGCGATCGGCACGCCGGCCGCCGCCGAGAGGGCGCACTCTCCGTAAACCTCGCTGCACCCCCGGATCTCGGGTAGCATCGCGCGCGGAATCTCCAGCAGGGCGAGCAGATCGTCGTCCCAGTCGCCCGTATGAATGTTCATCAACATCGTCCGGCAGGCGTTCGTCGCGTCGGTCACGTGGACGGCTCCTTCGGTGAGTTTCCAGACCAGCCAGGTGTCGATCGTGCCGAGGACCAGTTCCCCGGCCTCCGCCCTCTCGCGGGCTCCCTCCACATTGTCGAGGATCCATCGAACCTTCGACCCCGAAAAATAGGGGTCGGGAAGAAGACCGGTCTTCTCCCGGATCATCGAGGCGTGACCTCCGCTCTGGAGAAGCCCGGTCATGTCGGCGGTCCGGCGATCCTGCCAGACGATGGCCCGGTGGACCGGCTGTCCGGTGTCGCGATCCCAGACGAGCACCGTTTCCCGCTGGTTGGTGATTCCGATCGAATCGACACGCCGGGCGGAGACATCGGCTTTGGCCAGCACCTCGGCCATCACGGCACTCTGCGACGACCAGATCTCCGACGGGTCGTGCTCCACCCAGGCCGACCCGGGGAAATACTGGGGGAACTCCCGCTGGGCCACCGCTTTGATCGATCCTTTCTGATCAAAAAGGATGGCCCGCGAGGAAGTGGTGCCCTGGTCGAGCGCAAGGAGGTAGTCTTTGGGCATGGGGTTCCCGAATCTTCCGGGGGATCCCTACGGTGGATGCGAAGGAAATCCTGTTTTCCCGCGCTAGGCGGAATTTTTCTCCTTTTCCGCGCCGGTTTCCACGGTTTCCGAGGACTTGGCGGAATCGATTTTCGCGGTTTCAGCGGAGGATTTTTTGTCTTTACCCGGTTCCTCGTTCATCGCATTGCGGAAATCGTCTTCCACCTCGGAGGTGGCTTTCTTGAATTCCCGGAGAGATTTCCCCATCGACCGGGAAAGTTCCGGCAGGCGCTTCGCACCGAACAACAGAAGGACGATCAGGAGAATTAAAAAGATCTCCATCGCGCCGAGATTTTGAACAAAGCCTAACATAACCTTGAATCCTAGCAGACAATGGCAGTGATGTAAACAATAACCGCAAAATATCCGACGCCCGGAACCGCCGGTTGTGGGCACAAGAGCACGAAATCACCATCGACATAAAATGAGAATTAAGCTCTGAGAAGATTTTCGGTATTCGTACCTACTGATCAATCGAATAGTGGTAGCATTCTCTGCCACCTTCTGTGACTGCCTCATGAAACCACGGGAGGCCTCCCGCAGTAGCCTGGTTGCTTCAGCCGTCGCAGGACTTCGGAGGGCAAGCCGAGCTTCGCAGGACAAGACGGAGGAAAAAATGCATGCAAAGCCGTTGACGTATAGAATAAAAAGCACTTACTAGCAAATAATTACCCCGCACAATGTTCTCCCACCCCCTTCCTCTGGCGGCGGCGTGTGTCCTGAGTTTCGCCGCCACTCTTTCTCTCGCCGCCGATGTGGCCGACAGCGTCTTGGTCTTCAACGAGGTGCAATACCACCCGGCGGACTCCGGTGCCGACGTCGAGTGGGTGGAGTTGCGCAATCTCAACGGGGTCGATGTGGATATTTCCGGCTGGCAACTGGACGGGGGCATTGATTTCACTTTCCCCGAAGGGACCGTCGTTCCCGGACACGGGCTGATCGTGGTCGCGGGCGATCCGGGGCATCCGTCGCTCTCCGGCGTGGGAGCCTACGGGCCTTTCTCCCGCAAGCTTTCGAACAGCGGCGAGGAGATCCGCATCGAAAACCGCAACGGTCGGCGCATGAACGTGCTCGATTACGGCGACGACGACGACTGGCCCGAGGCGGCGGACGGTTCCGGTGCCACGCTCGCGCGGCTGGACGAGAGCCAGGCGCACAACCGGCCCGAATTCTGGACCTGGAGCCGGACGGTCGGCGGCACCCCCGGCCAGCCGAACTTCCCTGCGCCGCCCCCGGCCCCCGGCGTGGTCATCAACGAGGTCGCCCCCGCCGACGCGGCCGTCTTTCAACTGGAGCTGACGAACCTCGGCGCAAGCACCGAGCAACTGGAGGGATGGATCCTCCGGTCCTCGGTCGCGGGCCGCCCGGACCACGTTTTTCCCGCCCTCGAACTCGCCCCCGGCGGGTTCGTCGCGGTGAGCAAGAGTGATCTCGGCTACACGCCCGCCGATGGAGAGCGGATCTTCCTGTTCTCCCCCGCGGCCGATCAGGTTCTCGACGGACGCGCGGTGACCGGTGCCTTGCGCGGACGCGCCTCCGGCGGCTGGCGCGACGGCCTGTGGCTCTATCCGGCCTCGCCGACCTTCGGCTCGGCCAACGTGTTCGCCTTCAACGACGCGGTCGTGATCAACGAGATCATGTACCACCCCACCCCGCGCTACGAGGATCCCCCTTACACCGAGTCCGGCGGTTCCGAAGGCACGCCCTTTCAACGCTCGGAAGCGCAGTGGATCGAACTCCACAACCGCGGCGGCTCGACCGTCGATCTGAGCGGATGGGCCTTCACCGACGGAATCGCCTTTGAGTTTCCGGCGGGCACCACCCTCCCCCCCGACGGCTTCCTCCTGCTGGCCCGCGATCCCGCGGCTCTCCAGGCCGAACATCCCGGCCTCACCATCGTCGGCCCCTGGGACGGCAACCTCTCCCGCGGGGGCGAGCGCCTCATCCTCGAAGACGCCGAAGAAAATTTCGCCGACATCGTTCACTACCACGACGGCGGCGACTGGCATCCCCGGGCCGACGGCGAGGGCTCCAGCCTCGAGCTGCGCGACCCCCGCGCCGACAACGCCCACGCCGACGCCTGGGCGCCCTCCGGGGAATCGCACCGCGGGGAATGGAAAACCTTCACCTGGCGGGGAACGGCCACCAACGGGCTCAACGACCCGACCGAGTGGAACGAGTTCATCTTCGGCCTGCTCGACGAAGGCGAATTTTTTATCGACGACATCTCCGTGATCGAAGACCCCGACGGAGCGGCCCGGCAGCTGATCCAGAACGGCGACTTCGCCGGGGGCGACACCAGCGCTTGGCGGCTGCTCGGCAACCATCACCGGGCCGAGATCGTGGCCGACCCCGACGATCCGGCCAACCCGGCCCTGCGGGTCGAGGCCACCGGCCCGACCGGCCACATGCACAACCACTCCGAGACCACGCTCAAGCACGGCGGAACCTATGTCGGAATCGACAGCTCGAAGACCTACGAAATCTCCCTGCGCGCCCGCTGGATCAGCGGCTCTCCGCGCCTGCACGCCCGGCTCTACTTCAACCGGCTGGCCCGCACCCTGCTCATGCCCATCCTCCCCGGCGGCGGCACGCCCGGCGCGCCCAACTCCGTCCTCCCTCCCGCCGCCAACGCAGGCCCCACCCACAGCGACCTCACGCACGCCCCCGCCGTCCCGGTCGCCGGGCAGCCCGCCCTCGTCTCCGTCCGCCCGCACGATCCGGACGGGTTGGGCTCGCTCACCCTCCGCTACGCGGTGAACGGCGGCGCCTGGCAAAGCCAGCCGATGGCCGACCGGGGCGACGGCGTCTGGGAAGGCACCGTGCCCGCCCAATCGGCCGGCGCGGTGGTGCAATTCCACATTGAAGCCGCTGACTCACTCGGGGCCGTCTCGACCTTCCCCGCCATGGGCGAAGACGCGCGTGCGCTCATCCCCTGGGACGACGGCCAGGCCGATCTCGACTACGGCAACTGCCAGCCGAACAACTTCCGGCTGGTCATGACCCAAGCCGACAAGGACTTGCTGCACACCCTGACCAACGTCATGAGCAATGACTGGATGCGGGGAACCGTCATCTACAACGAGTCCGAGATCTACCACAACATCCGCGTCCGCCTGCGCGGCAGCCACCACGCCCGCGCCGTCGATGTCCGCATCGGCTACAACCTGCGCTTCCCGCCCCACAACCTCTTTCTCGGTGCCCACGAAGCGGTGGTCATCGACCGCTCCGGTGCCGGCGACGAATTCAGCCAGAAGGAAATCATGGTGCGCCACGGCATCGCGCACGCCGGCGGCCTGCCCTCCCTCTTTGACGACCTGGTGCGCGTCATCGCCTCGAAAAACGCCTCCGTCAGCTACACCGGTTCGGCCATGCTCATGAAGTCGCGCTACGACGACGAGTTTCTCGAAAACGCCTACGATGACGGAGACGACGGCGGGCTGTTCGAATACGAGCTGGTCTATTTTCCCCAATCCACCATCGACGGCGCGGTTGAAGGCCTCAAGAAACCCACCCCGCCGCGCAGCATCCGGGGCGTCGATATCCAGGACCTCGGCGGTTCGGACAAGGAACTCTACCGCTGGCACTACCTCATCAAGCACAAGCGATCGGCGGACGACTACTCGCAGCTCGTCCCCTTCGCGCAGGCGATGGGGCAGCCCGCCGGTCCCGCCTTCGACAGCCAAATCGGCGACTTCATCGACGCGGACCAGTGGCTCCGCGCCTTCGCCGTCCTCGTCCTCTTCGGCGTGGAGGACAACTACGCCATCGGCTTCGGCGGCTCCGCCCGCCCCGGCACCCAGCACAACCTCGGCATCTACTTCCGCCCCTCGGACGGACGCGCCCTCCTCATGCCCTGGGACATGGACTTCACCTTCGAAGCCCCCGCCACGCTACCCATCCTCAACCATTCCAAGATCAGCCCCGACCTGCAAAAACTCGCCGCCGACCCCGCCAAGAAACGCGCCTACTACGGCCACATCGTCGATATCGTCGGGACCACCTTCAGCACCGGCTACCTCGCGGATTGGGCCGAGCACTACAGCTGCTTCCTCACCGGAGAAGACCTCACCACGCATCTCGCTTACATCAACACCCGCGCCGCCCACGCCCTCGCCGAGGTCGAGGCGGACATCCCGCCCGTCGCCTTCGCCATCACCACGCCCGACGGCACCACCACCGACGAAACCAGCATCACCCTGACCGGGACCGGCTGGGTCAATGTCCGCGAACTCCGCACCTCCGGCGGCGGGGCGCCGATCCCCGTCGAATGGACCGGCGCGGACACCTGGACCGCCTCCATTCCCGTCCTCCTCGGGACGAACACCATCACCATCGAAGCCTTCGACCACAACGGTGTGCTGATTGCCTCCGACAGCGTCCAGATCACCGGCACCGCCCCCGTCGTCCCGGCCGACTCGACCAACCTGGTGATTTCCGAACTCCACTACCATCCGACCGACCCGACGTCCGCCGAAATGGCCGCCGGGCACGACGATGACAACGACTTCGAATTCGTCGAAATCCTCAACGTCGGTCCGGACACCGTCGATCTCTCCGGCGTGGTCTTCGCCGACGGTGTCAAATTCGCCTTCGGTGGCTCGGACGTCACCACCCTCGCCCCCGGAGGTCGGGTGCTGGCGGTGCAGGACAAAGCCGCCTTCCTCTTCCGCTACGGCTCCGGCCTGGAACCACAGGTGGCCGGTGTCTTTACCAGCGGCAAACTCTCCAACGGCGGCGAGCGCGTCGAGATCGCCTCGCTGACCGAAGGCTCCATTTTCGTCGTGGACTACGACGACAAAAACCCCTGGCCGGACAGCCCCGACGGCGACGGCCCCAGCCTCGTGCTCGTCGATCCCTTCGGCCAGCCCGACGGCACCCGCCCCGAATACTGGCGCCCCTCCATCTGGGCCGGCGGTCAGCCCGGCCTGCCCGACGACCCCGCCTACACCGACTACGCCGCGGCCAACTTCTCCCCGGCGGAATTCCTCGACCCTGCGATCAGCGGACCCGGCGTGGATACCGACAACAACGGCTTCGCCAACCTGATCGAATACGCCGCCGGCACCGACCCGACCGACCCCGCCTCCTCCCCCAGCATTGAGGCCGGCATGCTCACCGACGGCGGCGAAGCAGAGTATCTGGTTATCCGCCTGCGCGTCCCCGCCCCGCGAGGCGACCTGCTCTACGACGCCGAATGGTCGGAGCAGCTGCTCCAGTGGTTCGACAACACCCACCCCGACGGCCCCTTCACGACCGAGCACAGCCTCTCCCCCCTCGACAACGGAGACGGCACCTCGACCCTCATCTTCCGCAGCACCGAACCGGTCAGCGAAACCGACACCCAGTTCATCCGCCTGCGCATCCGCCTCCAGAGCGATCCCTGAGATTTTTGACGCGGAACCGATGTCTTTCTACCGGTGCAGGCATCGAAACAACAATAATGCGTGATTCAGACGGATATCGGGCGTAACCACAAGTGCGTGGAGGGAATATCAAAATTTATTCGATAATATTGCTTCTGCCGCCGAACTACGGCGGGAGGGCGGCTGTCCTCAGCCGCCGCGATACGTCG
>CAZDRT010000167.1:0-8012 GCA_964507815.1 uncultured Puniceicoccaceae bacterium | reverse complement strand
TGATTCGAGAATCATGAAAAAATGGAGGAATGTTTATATTCTATGTTTGACCCCTCTCCTCGCAGTCTCCACGCATGGGAAACCCGCAGCGCAGGTGAGGCACGCACGGTGGGCTCCCAACCCGCCCACGATGGGCAGAATAAATCAAGTCGCAGTTACCTCGTCGGCACGGAAGAGGGATGGGTTTCGATAAACTTTTGGCCGGCGGTCACTACCGTCCGCCAAGGGGAATGAGAACCTGGAAGAAAAACTGCTCGTCCGTCTCTTTTCGCAATCCCGGAATATAGATGACCTTCAGCGCGAAATACTTTAGTTCCCACTGAAGCACGGGAAGAATCACCGGAGCCAAGGGGACACCCCAATCCTCGGCGAAGTTTTGTTTGTAGAGGAGTCCACCCCGAAGACCGATATCGACGAAACGCGTCCGCCAGAAAATAGAGGACCCAACCGCAGCCGCGAAATCCCGATTGGAATCGACGAAAAATATATCTCCATCCACTGTCCAGATGTAGTCCTCACGGCGTCTCAATTCGTAGGTAAGACCAACGCCCAAAGGCCAGTCGTTCACCGTCTCCTCCGACTCATCTCCCTTTTCGAGGTGCCAGGCGTAACCGTTGAGGTTTAGAAAGAGGTTGCGCTTTTCAGGGCGGATCTGGAATCCCCATTCAAAATCGTCGGCCTTTGAATCCACAGGGGATTCAACAACCACCGGCGGATCGACCGTCGGCTCTCCATCCTCCGCAAAAGCAGAAGACGGAAAAAACAAAAACGGTACTACAAGAACTCGGAATTGATTACGAAAAAACATGAACGACGTATGGATTCCGCGGAGAATTTATAACAATCCAGAGAAAGCAAGGCTGAAAGAAAATGCCTCCACCCCCGGGGTGTAACACAACAGCAGCATGAGGCAACCCGCCCGGAAGAGGCCTCAGCCATTCCCCTGAACGACAGCGGAAATGTCCGGCGGTTATTACGGTGTCGATGGCAGGGCATCTGGTTGGTTTGGCTGTGACAATTTCGTCACACAGCCAAATCGGCCTTGCGGAATCTATTTTCAGGTGATTTCCAAACCTCCTCATCTCACCACAAATACCCACTATCAGCACATCTACTACCATGAACTCAACCAACGAACCGCGATCCGTCCAGTCCTACATTGATGAAACTCCGTTCTGGAAAGACGGCACCGCCGTCGCCGACGCGAGCATCACCGGCATGCAGAAACGCATCTGGATGCTGGCGTCCGCCGGAAAGTTTTTCGAGGGAATGGTGGTCTTCATGACCGGTGTGGCCATCCCGCTCCTAACGCTGGATTTCGGGTTGACCGACGTCCAGAAGGGAATGGTCGGCGCGGCTCCTCTCTTCGGGATTCTTGTCGGGGCGAGTCTTTTGGGGGGTCTGGCCGACCTCTTCGGGCGCAGACGGATGTTCATCGTCGAAATGATCATCTTCACCTTATGTCTGATCGGGGTCACCCTGAGCCCCTCCTTCTGGCCGTTTCTCATCCTCCTTTTCGGGGTCGGGGCGGCCCTCGGGTGCGACTACCCGACCGCCCATATGGTGATTTCCGAAAGCATCCCGAGCCGGGTGCGCGGGCGCCTGGTTCTGAGCGCCTTCGCCTTCCAGGCGATCGGAGCGCTGTTCGGGACCGTCCTCGGCTACGCGATCCTGAAGTTCCACGGCGACGCCAACTCCTGGCGGTGGATGTACGGGAGCGTGATCCCCATTGGCGTGGTCATCGTCTTCCTCCGGTTTTTCATCCCCGAGAGTCCCCACTGGTTGCGGACCCGCCGGAAAACCGACGAGGCGGCCCACTCGCTCCGTTCCCTTTTGAACCGCCACCCCAAATACCCGACCGAGATCAAGCTGACCGAAGCCCCCGAGGATACGGTTGAAGCCAAGGCCGAGGGTTCCTACGGCGCGCTCTTCAAAGGGAAAAACCGGCGCTCGACCATTCTCGCCTCCGTCCCCTGGTTTTTGCAGGACCTTGGAACGTACGGGATCGGCATCTTCACTCCGACGATTCTCGCCACAATGATCGGCCAGAAAGGTGGCGGACACGATCTCGCCTCCGTCCTCCACGACGACATGCTCGCCGCCAAGGGTGCCGCCATCATGGATGTCCTCCTGGTCGTCGGATTCGTTGGTGCCGTTCTTCTGGTCGATAAGATCGGGCGCATCCGCATGCAGGTCCTCGGCTTCATCGGGTGTGCGATCGGGCTTCTCCTGGCCGCCCTCTCCCTCCGACCGGACGGCTCGACCAACATGTTCCTGATCTTCGCCGGATTCATGCTCTTCAATTTCATGACCAATCTCGGTCCCAACTCGATGACCTACCTTCTCGCCGGGGAAGTGTTCCCGACCCGTGTCCGGGGCAAGGGCGCGGGCTTCGCGGCCTCCTTCGCCAAGATCGGCGCCGTCACGACCGCCTTCCTTTTCCCGATTCTCCTCACCGATATCGGAACGGCCAACCTTCTCTACATCCTGGTCGGCACCTCACTCGTGGGCGCGGCGATCACCGCCTGGTTCGGTATCGAAACCAAGGGATTGAATCTCGAGACGCTGGACGAGGAACGAAAGGTCGCCAACGAGCAACCGACCTGAGACATCCGGCACCTCCTGGAAAGCGCTCCCTACGCAACACTTCCCCACGAAACGATAGACCTTCCCGAGCGCGTCCACCACAACGATCGCCATCGGATTCCCGTGCCGGGTGTAACCACAAGTGCGTGAAGAAAAATCGTACAACATCGCGATTTTGAAAATCCCATCGATTAAGGGAGGGCGGCTGCCGTGCCACGGCGTAGCAAGATCTCGGGTCGGTTGCTGTCAGCGGGATTCCACTGGGGGGGCGGTCACAGAACAATACGAAGTTTTGCGAAGACGGGTCCTCAGCCGCCGCATTGCGGGGGAAGAGAATTCGAAGCCACGGTATAGATTCGGCGGCGCGGGAATCTTCCGGAGGTGCATCGTATCCTCCGACGTATCGCGGCGGCTGAGGACAGCCGCCCTCCCGTCGCGGCTCAGCGGCGGCAAAAGCAATTATGCAATGGCATCGGGATAGACCCGCTCGCTACAACCGAGCAAAGACTTGTTTAAAGCTGAGCCTACTCTTCGTCGGTCTCGCCCCGGGCCCTGGCGGCATCTACGCGGGCATTGGCGGCATCGGCCTCAGCTCTCGCTTTTACCTGATCGGCCTCGAGTTGGGCTGTTGCCGTTTCTCTCTCCGCCTCAATAATGGCCTTCTTGACGTTGGCGGCATTTCCAGCCTGAGCCTTGGAACTCTCAGAAGCATCGTCGACCGCCTCAATCTGTTCATCGAGCCTGTCCACAGTGGCGTCTCTTGTATTCTCGATCTCTGCCTTCCGCTGGTCACAGCCCGCGAGGAGGAGGACCGGCATGGCGATCAGGGAGACGATCAGTTTCTTGAGAGTGTTGGATGGTTGGATTTTTCCATAGCCTCCGGAATACGGGAACTTCGCCTGTTCTGCTATGGAGTTAAACCCTACCCAGCAGCCCGTCGGACTTAGACCATCGCATTCCTAAACGAATCGGAACCTCTTAAGCGGTGTGAGAGTTCCTCCCGGTTGCGCGACGGGCTGCTAACCAGTGATTTTCCGCTTGGAGCGGAAAATCGCTGAAAAAGGCGTAATTTTTGATAGCAGGGTCAGGACTATGTCACTCTCGTCTACCAGATTCAGATCGAATACCCCCGGCCCGCGACCTGATACGTGGGCTATTCTTCGATGATGACATTAAACTTGGAAAGCGTTTCCCGTAACACCTGCAGGTCGGCGCGCTCAATGAATGTCGCTTTGCGTGCTTTCCAATCCAGGCTTTTTACATGGTCAGCCAGGACCACCCCATTCACTTTGCGGCCCTCGACGACCACCTCAAAGGGGTATCCTTTCGGTTTCGTAGTGATGGGGCAAAATACGGCGAGACGAGTCTTTTGATTGTATTCCTTGCGGGAAAGCACCAAGGCCGGGCGGTGGCCTGCCTGCTCGTGCCCAGCCTGCGGATTAAATTCCAGCCAGACCAGATCTCCCTGCGCCGGGGTGTAGGCCTTCACCAAATTTCCCTCCCCTGCGGCGTATCATCTGCGAAGGACTCGCCATGCAAATTCTCCGGATGAACCCCTTGCAGCAACTCAGACAGCGTTAACCTTTCAGGCAAGGCCCGAACAAAGAAGCCATCCCGCTCTTCGCTGATTTCCAAATCCACCCCTTCGCTCAGGCGCCGACTCTCCACAAACTGCTTCGGCAATCGCAGCGCCAAGCTGTTGCCCCATTTGGATAGTTTCGTTTTCATACCCAACTATGTATCTACAAAAGATAGTCAGTCAAGTGTTCTGTGCGGCTGTTGAGGACACCAAAAAGACGTCACGTCTTGATTCTTGACAAAATCCCACACGCCGGCGGCTTCACCTGTCAGCCGCAGTCTTGCGCGAAAGAGGAAGGCCGTATCCAACCGCCCACCCGCCAGCGCCTTCCCCCGGCGCAGGACGCCCTTGATGATGGTCCCGACAACCGCTTTCGCCCAACTCAGGCGACCTGCTTCCTCCGGCGACGCAGGAGAACCAAGGTGAGAGCCCCCACGCCGAAGAGGGTGGCGTATGAGCCAGGCTCGGGCACAACTGTGACATTGTTGCTCTCAAGAGTTACTGCGGTCTGGGCCAGCATGCGGCCAACCATTGATGCACCGGTCTGAACGGCAACGTCTGTTGACGTCAGAATTGTGCCGATAAACTGCGAGTTTGTTCCCAGGGTCGCTCCTCCGGCGGTTTGCCAGAAAATGTTCGCCGGATTCGCGTTGCCGCTGAGAAAGATTTGGGCGTCGGAAGACAGGCTCAGGCGATTATCTATCTGGAATATCCAGACGGCAGTTGAATCCCCTTCCCCATCAATCGTGACGAAATCTACCACGGTTACATCGCTGGCCCACTTGTAGAGTCCAGGGGTCAGAGCCTGTGTCGTCGAGCCGAGGGTGCCAGAATCCAGATTGAGAAAATCAGGATTGGAACGACCAGCTGCATCGGTGTAGGCGGTCTCCATGGCACTCACTGCGGTCGTGAGATTAGTAGCGGTTTGACCGCCCATGTCTGCGGCAAAAATCTTTCCAGTAACCATCGGTGATGTTGCGAACTGTCCGGAACCATCCAAGGTCTGACCGAACCCGGTCACATCGGCTAAAGTGTTTGGACTGATGCCGCGGTCTCCAACAATAGCGGTTCCGCTGGTAGTGGTATGGCTGTTTTTGCCAGGACCACGTAGTCGGCGGATGTTCCCAAATCCACGGGTAGTAGGGCGGCACCGAGCTGCGTGCCGAAGAGGGAGGCGATGGATGCCGAGGAGAAAATGAGAATCGATTTTGTTTTCATGAGGGAAGGATACTCCTTTGCCGTAAAAAAGGATATGGGGTATATCCCTACCATTCTAAGTTTATTCATAGTGGCTAGAATACCTTGAAAGGGCCTGCGTGAAAATGGGGTTTTACCCTACGTCTGGAGGAGGACCTGCTTTTGGCGGAGGCGCATTGGGGCTGATTTTAGCAGGATGAAACTGCATAACTGGACGAACAAAGTAGGTGGGTTTTTTTAGCGCCCACCTCCGGGAGCCGGAGATTTCCCGTTCACGCTGAACCTCCGCAGCGATACGGAAGATTTACTGCCGATGCGAGAACCGGGTGCTGAAGCAACCCGGCTACGGTGGGATGCCTTCCGTTATTCCACGAGACAGTCACAGAAGAGAAGAGAAAGGGCGGTCTTGTGTCATCAACCGACCGGGTGGCGGCGGCGAGAACCCGTAGCCCCTGTCCACCGAGGTGTCGATCCAGCCATCCCAATATTGGAGGTCGAGCGGATCCAGCTCGCCGGAGGAGCCACCTCCGACTCGCGCTGGGTCAGGGTCGGCCTCTTTCGTGGTCCCGCACCGGCGTGCAGCTCATTCGGCAATCCGCGGTAGCGTTGGAGGATGGCCGCGCTAAAATACCGCTTCCCCGCATGGACCTCGCGAATGGCCTGGATAAGGGTGGTTCCGGGTGCTTGTTTGAGGGAAAAACCCGCCGCACCGGAATCAATGGCCTCCGCCACATAGGAGTCATCGCCGTGAGCCGAAAGCATCAGCACGCGGCACGCAGGGTGGGTCTTTTTGAGCCGCCGACAGGCCTCTATTCCGTTGAGAAGAGGCAGGGCGATGTCCATGACGACCACGTCCGGGTGCAGTTCGGCGACCTTTTTGATCGCTTCCCGACCGTTGCCGGCTTCGCCAATCACGGAAAGATCGTTTTCGGATTCAAGCAGCTTACGGACGCCTTCTCGCACAATGAGGTGATCTTCCGCCAGCAGGATGGAGATTGGTTTGGTTTTCATGAGTTGTTACTACTACTAGGAGGAGGAGCCAGAATTCAGAAGTCAGGAGCCAGCATAGATTTCGAATATGCTTCCAGCAATTTACTGATTCCTGAATTCTGACTCCTGACTACCTGAGTAATTATCATCGGTTGCTTTCCGTTTCAGAGTTAGCGGTTGGGCTCTTTGGACCCTTTGGCGCGTTCGGGACGGTCACCCGGACGGTCGTTCCTTTGCCGGGAGATGAGGTGATCGCGAATTCGCCTCCCACCATGTCGACGCGCTCCCTCATGCCGATTAGTCCCAACCGTTTGATTTTTTGCCATTGAGCGCTTTTTGCACGTCAAAAGACGTTCCGTTGTCGTGAATCTCCAAACGCACAGTCCGTTGCATCTGCCGGAGGGTCACCTTTGCCAGAGTGGCCCCGGAGTGTTTCGCAATATTGTTCAAGGCGGCTTGAGCCACGCGAAAGAGCACCACCGAACAACAGTCGTCGAGTCCCTTCATCGCCGGAGGAGCGACAAAGTCGACTTGGGACTCCGCTTGTTTTTCAAACTCCTTGATACAGTCCCGCAGGGCTGAAACCAACCCTAGATTGTCGAGTTGGGGCGGTCGCAAGCCCATGGCAAATGGTTGGGTTTAGCTGGCATCCTCGTTTAATTCAGGATAGCAGAGGCGCGAGGAGAGGTCGGTGATGGGGCGCCCCAAGTCCCCGGGGATAACTTGATATCCTTATTGGGCGGAATCACATAGACGTGGTCCTTCTGGATTGGGGTGCGGTCCTCCACTTGGAGCACGGGCATCGCCGTGCAACGCTGCAACAACTCAGGCATCATCCCCTCGCGGGTCGGGTCGAGGTGTTGGATGATCGCGTAGGCCATGCATGCGCTTGCGGGGGCATGGGCGAAAAACCGCTCCAGGGCCTCCAGTCCCCCTGCCGACGCACCAATGCCAACGATAGGGAAAGGACCGTCGGGAACCTGTTCCGAGCGCTCAATCGCCGCCGAAGCGGGTTCCTGCTTCGGACTTCGGTCCTGATCGCTTTTTTTCCTCCCATGGGTTGCTTTTTTGGCGCCCCACCTCTCGGAATTCCGGTGTGGCCGGATGAGCAGTGAACGACTCAGGCGAAACTAGCTGCTGGAGCTGCCTGTTTCAAGGGAATTCTGGTGAGGGATCCGGGAGGCGGGTGTAATTTCAATTGATGCTCGAAACGAGACGTAGGGCCGCCGCTTGCGGCGTGCCGCGCAGGGGGGTGACATGCTGTTCCGGGCGTTCGGCGGCGTCGCGGCAAGCGCGAGCCCTACGCCCGGTATTCAATTCTGACATCGATCAGAATCACACCCACGGGAGGCCTCCAGGGCCATTTCGCATCGGAAGAAAATGTTCCGGATCGTAGCGGAGGTTCAGCGTGAACGGGAAATCTCCGGCTCCCGGAGGTGGGCGCTGAAGCAACCCACCCACTTTGGCCGCCCATTTCTACAGTCACATCCCGCTGAAAGCAGCCGACTGGAGACAATGCTTCTATGAAACTTCAGCATTCATGCGGGTTTCATTCCATGTGGTTCACCCGGTCGGCCGGGATTTTGGCTCTTCTGTGACTGCCTCGTGGAATCGCGGAAGACCTCCCACCGTGGCCGGGTTGCTTCAGCGCCCGGTTTTC
>CAZDRT010000166.1:0-8061 GCA_964507815.1 uncultured Puniceicoccaceae bacterium | reverse complement strand
AACCCGGCCACGGTGGGAGGCCTTCCGTGATTCCACGAGGCAGTCACAGAAGAGCTCGTAGAGCGAAGACGGTTGCCCCTCGATCCGAATGCCAAATGGGTTACGGACACCACCGAGCCGTTCCCGACCGATGCGAACACTCCCGGAAAATTGAGTCCAGTTGTCCCCTCCGCCGCCGGGGGATCGGACGGCAAGCCGACCGACCACGCACGGCCCTCCCCCGTGGTCCGGGGGCTTGCCCCCAGACGCGAAGGCCAAGCTAGTTCCGCACACCACCGAACCGCTCCCGGCCGATGCGATACGTCCGGAAAAATTCAGTCCCGTTGGCTGTGCCGCCGGGGATCGGACGGCAAGCCGACCGACCACGCTTTGCCCCTCCCCCGTGGTCCGGGGGCTTGCCCCCAGACGCGAAGGCCAAGCCAGTTCCGGACACCACCGAGCCATTCCCGACCGACGCGACCCTCCCGGAAAATTGATTCCAGTTGGCTGTGCCGCCGGGGGATCGGACGGCAAGCCGACCGACCACGCTTTGCCCCTCCCCCGTGGTCCGGGGGCTTGCCCCCAGACGCGAAGGCCAAGCTAGTTCCGCACACCACCGAACCGTTCCCGGCCGACGCGTCACTTCCGGAAAATTGATTCCAGTTGTCCCCTCCGCCGCCGGGGATCGGACGGCCTTTCGGCAAGCTCAAGGTTTGCCAACAAGCCGACCGACCACGCTTTGCCGCTCCAGTAACCCATCTGATCTCCGATCCTCACCGGGGGATTTCCGGCGAGCGCATCCCGGCTCCGACCGACTCGCAGATCCCGAGAAAGGTTTCCTCGGTGATCGAGAGCTTCTTTTCGTTGGCATGGCAGATTCCCCAGTGGCGGTGGATGCGCCTCCGCCCCAGGGAGATGTGGGCGAGACTGCCCCCGTTGATCTCCGCCTCCACGATCCAGGAGGCCACGAAACTCAGTCCGTAGTTCACTTTGATCAGCTCCTTGATCGCCTCCATGCTCCCGAGTTCGATGAAGCGCTCCAGCTGGATCTTGTGGTCGCGGAAGAATTTCTCCACGAGGCGGAAGGTCAGGCTGCCCTTGTTGTATAAAACGAGGCGTTCCCGGGCGATCTCGCTCGCCCGGACCGCCGACTTCCGCACCAAGGGGTGGATGGGGGATCCGACCAGAATCAATTCGTCCGAAAAGAGCGGCCGGACCGTGATGTCCGTCGTGTCCCCGCCGTCCACGATGATCGCCACATCGATCTCGTGGCGGCGGATCATTTCCACGAGAGCGGGCGTGTCCGCCGGGGTAATGCTCAGGACACAGTCCGGAAAACATTCGTTGAACTCCCGGAGCACATTCGGCAGCACAAACTGGCAGGCCGTCGTGCTCGCGCCGATACGCAGGCGCCCCCGTCCCCAGTCGGCCCGCTCCTGAATGCGCACGCGGGCGCCTTCCATCTGGTGGAGGATGGCTTGCGCATCCTTGTAGAGTTCATGCCCGTCCTCCGTGATGTGGATCTTGCGCCCCGTCCGGGTCACGAGCTGGCAGCGCAGATCGGCTTCGAGGTTCTTGATGGAATGGCTGATCGCCGATTGGGTCAGGTGCAACAGGCGGGCGGTTTCCGTGAAGCTCCGGGTCTGGACCAAGGTGCGGAAGGCGAGGAGCTGGCGGCTGTCGAGTGTTTCAAGCATGAGCGGGATTCATGGATTACATGATTACATTTAAGTGACTTATTATCCGATGCGGTATGGTCAATGCTCAAATTGGCATCGACATGAAAATCAAACCAACCGATCCGCACTTTCCCGTCCGGCGCACCCCGCCGGTCCGCCTGGGCTACATCCGACTGCTGGACGCGGCTCCGCTGATCGTCGCCGAGCGGCTGGGTCTCTTCCGCGAGGCGGGGCTCGAGGTGGAGCTGTCGCGGGAGGCCGGCTGGGCGACGATCCGCGACAAGCTGGCCTTCGGCGACCTGGATGTCGCCCAGGCGCTCAGTCCGATGCCGTTCGTGATGCAGCTGGGGATCGGGGTCGTGCGGACCGACGTCCTCACGGGTCTGATCCTGAATTGCAATGGCAACGCGATCACGCTTTCGACAAACCTGCGCGCGGAGGGGGTCGAGGACGGTCCATCGCTGCGGCGCTACATCCGGAGTGGTTACCGCCCCCGCAAGCCGGTCTTCGGAGTGGTCTCGCTCTACTCCTCGCACCACTTCCTCCTCTGCCGCTGGCTGGAGGCGCAGGAGATCGATCCGCGCCGCGAGGTAATCATCGCGGTGCTCCCCCCCGAACAGATGGTCCGGAACCTCGCCTCGGAGAACATCGACGGTTTCTGCGTGGGCGAACCCTGGAACTCGGTCGCCGTGGAGAGGGAGATCGGCTGGTGTCCGGTCACGAGCGCCGGCGTCGTGCCGGGCTACCCCGAGAAAGTGCTGGCGACGACGGGCCGCTTTGCCTCCTACCATCCGGACGAGTACCGCGCCCTGGTCGCGGTGCTGCTGGAAGCCTGCGCGTTCTGCGACGATCCGGCCAATCACCCGGACCTGCTTCGCATCCTCTCCCTGCCGGAGTACCTCGATTGCCCGGCGGACACGCTTTCCCGCGCCCTCGGCTCCGCCTTCCCGATGGGCTGCGGCGCGACCGGCGGGGAGGGGTTCGTCCGTTTTCACGGGGAGGAGGTCAACCGGCCGACCCGCGACCGCATGCGCCGGGTCCTGAAAGATCTTTGCCGCTATCTCGACCACGAGGCGCTCGGAAATATCCCGCGTGATCTCATGACCCGGGTCTGCCGGGAATCCATTTACGACGAGGCACTCGGCCTCGCCGCCTGTTCCTAGAACTCACATCCGCAATCAAAAAAGAAAGAAAAACATGAAATCATCCATTGCCAGAATTCTCACCGCCGGCGCGTTACTCTGCGCCGCAACGCTGCTCCGCGGCGAGCAGCTTTTTGTCGAGAAATCCGACCTCAAGTTCGGCTTCATCAAGCTGACGGACTGCGCTCCGATTGTCATCGCCAAGGAGAAAGGTTTCTTCGCCGAAGAAGGCCTGCAGGTCGAGGTCGTCGCCCAACCGAACTGGAAGACCCTGCTCGACAACGTCATCAACGGCGATCTGGACGGAGCCCACATGCTTTCCGGCCAGCCCCTCGCCGCGACCATCGGCATCGGCACGAAGTCCCACATCATCACTGCCTTCACCATGGACCTGAACGGTAACGGCATCACCGTCTCGAACGCCGTCTGGGACCGGATGCAGGCGAACGATCCGTCGCTGGATGTGGACCAGCCCGAGCACCCGATCCCGGCGGACGCGCTCAAGCCGATCGTACAGGACCACCTCGATATGGGCAAGAAGTTGCAGATGGGCATGGTCTTCCCGGTCTCCACCCACAACTACGAGCTGCGGTATTGGCTGGCCGCTTCGGGAATCCACCCGGGAATGTACACGCAGAGCGACTTCGGCGGGCGTACGAACGCGGAGATCGAGCTTTCCGTAACTCCGCCGCCCCTCATGCCCGCGACCCTCGAGGCCGGCAACATCTCTGGCTACTGCGTGGGCGAGCCGTGGAACCAGGCGGCCGTGGCCAAGGGGATCGGCGTGCCGGTCACGACGAACTACGATATCTGGAAAAACAACCCGGAGAAGGTCTTCGGCGTGACCCGCGAATGGGCCGACGAGAACCCCACCACCCATCTCGCGGTCGTCAAGGCGCTGATCCGCGCCGGAAAGTGGCTCGACGAGACGGACGGGGACGGAAACTTCGTCAACCGCGGGGAAGCCTGCCGCATCCTGGCCCAGCCCAACTATGTGGGGGCCGCCTTCGATGTGATCAAGAACTCGATGACCGGCTACTTCTACTTCCAGCAGACCGACCAGCGCGAGCTGCCCGACTTCAATGTCTTCTTCAAGTACCATGCCACCTATCCCTGGTATTCCGACGGGATCTGGTTCCTCACCCAGATGCGGCGCTGGGGCCAGATCACCGAGCCCAAACCCGCAGATTGGTACCACGAAACCGCGCGAAAGGTTTACCAGCCCGAAATCTACCTGACTGCCGCCGAAATGCTCCTCGAGGAGGGCCATATCGCGGAGGAGGATGTACCGTGGGACACCGACGGCTACAAGCCGGTGACCGACGAGTTCATCGACGGCATCCCCTACGACGGCCACGACCCGATCGCCTACATCAACGCCCACGAAATCGGCAACAAGGACCCGGTCGATTTGACCTCGGCGCAATAGGCGCGGAGCCATCGCAACGGCGATCCGCCACCGTGTCCTCCTCTTCGGGTCGAAACCGACCCGGCAAACGCATCCAACCAGGCATGAAACTCAAATACAAAATTCTCAAAGCGGTCGATGTCTCGGGCTTCACCTTCCTGGACCCGATCATCCGTTTGCTCTACCGCGAGGAGCCGGGCGAGCAGCTGCGGCGGATCTTCAAGGTCATCGTCATACCGGTGTTGGCCTTCACCGCCTTCATCCTGCTTTGGGCCTACCTGGCCCCGCGCCACACGACCAAGTCCGGCGAGGTGCCGACCCCGGCCGTCGTCTGGGACGCCGCCCGGGGGATCTGGACCTTCCACGAGCGCGAGAAAGCCAAGGAAGAGGCTTACCTGGCCCCGCCCGACGATATTGAGCGGGCCGTGGCACAGGCGACCGGACGGATGGAGGAACTGGAGACCGGGCTGATCCCCGCCGCCAAGGCCCGGGTCGAGGAGATCGCCGACGAGGAAGCGGCCTGGCGCGAAGAGCTGACCGGGCCGGTGCGGTCCGAATACGAGCGCAAGGAGGCGGAGTTCGAAGCCGCCCGCCAGGACCGCCGCGAGCGGATCATTGAACTGAGCAAAACGATCAAAACCACCGCCGACAAAAAGGAACTCCTCGCCGCCTTGCGCGAAAACGAAAGGTTGACCGAATGCGAACGCGCCGAAATCGACCGGCTCGAGACGACGCTCGGTTCGATCGAGCGCCGCCGCTACGCGCCCGCCTACTGGGCGGACCGGGAACTGGGCACCTTGGAGGAGGAGCGCCAGTACTTGGTCAAGTTCCTCGACATCCTCGCCAACGCCCGCACCGTGAAAGTGGCGGAGATGAAGGCCCAGCTGGATCAGCTGAACGCGGCCTATCTTGACGTGCCGCCGGACCGGGCCTTCGGCGAAGCCCGGAATCTCGTGCGGATGGAGGACCGCATCGAACGGGTGGAGGAGTCGGAGTTCTCCGCCGCCAAGACCTTTCCTTACCAGATCCGGCGCAGCCTGCTCTGTGTCTTCACCGGGTTCATTCTCGCCTCGGTGATCGCCATCCCGATCGGGATCCTCTGCGGGCTGAGCCGCATTTTCATGGCGGCGATGACGCCCTTTATTGCCATCTTCAAACCGGTTTCGCCCATCGTCTGGCTGCCCATCGCCCTCATCGTCATCGGGGGATTCATCCCGGATCCGGACGCCTTCACCTCGGGGATGAACCAGATCCCCCTGCTCGGAGCCTACGAGATCAACCCGGCCTTTCTCGCCTCCGCGGCGACGGTCGCGCTCTGCTCGCTCTGGCCCACCCTGGTCAACACGGCCCTCGGGGTCGCCTCGATCGACAAGGACCACCTCAATGTCGCCCGCGTGCTCAAGCTCGGCTTCCGGGAGCGCCTCTTCAAGATCGTCATCCCCTCGGCCCTGCCGCTCATCTTCGCCGGGCTGCGCATTTCGCTCGGCGTGGGTTGGATGGTGCTGATCGCCGCCGAACTTCTCTCCTCCTCGGAGGGGATCGGGAAGTTCGTCTGGGACATGTTCTCGAACGGCTCCCCGGACTCCTTCGCCCAGATGTTCGTCGTCGTCTTCGTGGTCGGCCTGATCGGCTTCCTGCTCGACCGCATCATGATCGTCTTCCAGCGGCTCGTCTCCTTCGACGGGGCATCGACGTCCCTCTGAACCGTGAAATCCGCGATACTCCCGGCTCTCCCCTTAACGAAAGCACCCTATGTCTTACCTGGAAATTGACCATGTCTCGCTCGGCTTCGGTCCGCCGAACAACCGGACCGAGGTGTTGAAGGATGTGAACCTCGCGGTCGAGGAGAACGAGTTCGTCGCGGTGATCGGCTTTTCCGGCGCGGGAAAATCCACCCTGATCGGACTGCTCGCCGGGCTGCTCCAGCCCGACGCGGGCGAGATCCGCCTCGCCGGGAAACGCATCCGGTCACCCTCGCCGCGGCTCGGTATCATGTTTCAGAACTACTCGCTGCTGCCCTGGCTGACGGTTTACGGCAACATCGAGCTGGCGGTGCGCCAGGTCTTCCCCAATCTGGACAAGGCCGGGTTGCGGGACCACATCGAGCGCTACATCGCCATGGTCAACCTGCTGCCCGCGGCGGAGAAGAAGCCCCGGGAACTCTCCGGCGGCATGCGTCAGCGGGCCTCGCTCGCGCGCACGCTCTCCATGCAGCCGGAGATCCTCCTCCTGGACGAACCGCTCTCGGCGCTCGACGCGCTGACCCGCGCCAACATCCAGGACGAGATCATCCGCATCTGGGAGCGGGACCGCCGCACCATCGTCATGATCACCAACGACGTGGACGAAGCCGTGCTCATGGCCGACCGCATCGTGCCCCTGACCATGGGACCCGCCGCCACCCTCGACGAAGCCTTCCCGATCAACCTGACCCGGCCCCGCAACCGGACCGCGCTCAACACCGACCCCGGATTCCGCCGCCTGCGCTCGGACATCTCCCACTACATGACGGCCCTCAACGAGGAGTCGAAAGCCACCCGCGCCGAGCGGGCGCTCGACCTGCCCCCGATCATGCCGATCGATTTCACGACCCTTCCCCACCGTCCGGCCCGCGGTCGCCGCCGCCGCGCCCTCGCCGAAACCATGAACCCGAAAACCACCTTCTTCAAATGAGCTACGACGACCGCTATGTCGAATTCTACAACCTCGTCAAAGCCTACCCGAATCCCTTTGGCGACGAGGTCAAGGTCATCGACGGCTTCAACCTCATCGTGCCGCGCGGCGAGGTGGTCTCGATCATCGGCCACTCCGGCTGCGGGAAATCGACCGTGCTCAACATGGTCGCCGGGCTCATCCCGATCTCGGACGGCGGCATCGTGGTGGCCAACAAGGAGATCGACGGGCCCGGGCCGGACCGGGCGGTGGTTTTCCAGTCCCCCTGCCTGCTCCCGTGGCTGACCGCCTGGCAGAATGTCCTGCTCGGGGTGAAGCGCAGCTACCCCCACGCCACCAAGGCGCAGCGGCGGGAGATCGTCGAAGCCTCCCTCTCGATGGTCGGCCTCGCCGACGCCACCGGGAAGTACCCGCGTGAATTGTCCGGCGGCATGCAGCAGCGGGTCGGGATCGCGCGGGCCATCGCCCTCAAGCCGAAAATGCTCCTCCTCGACGAACCCCTCGGCCGGCTCGACTCGCTCACCCGGATGGAGCTGCAGGACGTGATCCTCCGCATCCTCGACCGGGAGAAGATCACGACCCTGCTCATCACCCACGACCCAGACGAAGCGATCTACATGTCGGACCGGATCTGCATGATGACCAACGGTCCGGGTGCCCGCGTCGGAGAAGTCATGGAGATTGACTTCGCGCGCCCCCGCGACCGCGACGCCATCGTCGAAACCGACCAATTCTACGAATACCGCCGCCGCCTCCTCGCCTTCCTCGACGACTGCGAATCGGAAAAGGAAGAACAGCGGATGCTCCGCGAAGCGGAAGAGAAAAAAATGGAAAAGGCCTCCTAAAACGCCGCAAATGCGACGCGGAAAATGCGTGGTCGGTGGGCTTGCCCTCCGATCCCCGGGCGGCACGGACAGCGGGGCAGGATGTTCCGCAGGTCTGGCATCGGTCCGGAAGGGTCCGGCGTTTTCCGGAACCGCACGGCCTCCGGGTCGAGGGGCAACCGTCTTCCCCCGTTGTCGCTGCCCCCCCCTAAACCGAGGCTACGGATGAGAAGCCAAGCTTCGCAGGACAAGTCGCATAGTCAAGAGCCCCGCGACCACGCATCGCCGGTG
This sequence comes from uncultured Puniceicoccaceae bacterium, assembly GCA_964507815.1. GTDB lineage: Bacteria > Verrucomicrobiota > Verrucomicrobiia > Opitutales > Puniceicoccaceae > Puniceicoccus. The sequence continues at coordinate 65 of CAZDRT010000166.1, read as the reverse complement.
AATAATAAATAGCTACGCTGATTTTCTTGCTCTGGCCCCTTTGGCAGTTGATTTGCGCAGTCTGT
>CAZDRT010000165.1:0-8131 GCA_964507815.1 uncultured Puniceicoccaceae bacterium | reverse complement strand
GCGGCGGCTGGGGACCAGTCTTCGCGCCAGGATCTTTTGAAACTACTCCGAAAAAACATGCATTTCATCCCCCTGAAAGTAGCCGACTGAGGACACTGCTTCGCCTTGGCACGGCAGCCGCCCTCCCGCCGCCGAACAGACGAATAATCTTGCCCGACCGGACGGTTCAGGGAGAGATTAGCGGATTGAGCCCCTGACTTTCCGTCTGTTTTTCAAGGTGTCGGAGAGGGGGGGGCGTGAACCGTAAATGAAATCCATAGACCAAGAACGTCCGGCCTTCTTCCGCCTGGGAATGATCAGCCCGGTGAACCGCGTCATCAGTCTCGCGGGCGTCGGGATCATACTCGCCGCGCTCGTCTTCATCGACTCCGATCTTGTGATCGGGGGAACCGGCCGGGTGGAACTGGCGCGGACCGTGCCGGTTTTCGCCGGCAGGGGGGGCGTGGTCGAGGAAGTTCGTTTCCGCGAGGGGGACCGGGTGAAAGCCGGGCAGGTGGTCGTCAAGCTGCGTGATGCCGACCGGCGGGCGCTCCTTTTCGCCCTGGAGCAGCGGATGGCCGAGGCCGGGATGGCCGTCGCGCGGGCAGGGATGGACTTGCGGCGGTGGGAGATCCAGCCCGGGGACGCGGCGGTTCTGGTCGCTCCCGAGCGCTTGGAGTGGCTGGAGGATCTGCTCGAGGCGAGGCGGGAGGTCGTCGATCTGCTGGAGGAGGCGCTCGCCGGGAATCTGATTACGACGCTCCAGGTCCGGCGCGAGCAACTGGGTCTGCTGGAGGCGGAGGGCATCCGCTTCGAGGAAGGTCTGCGAAAGGAGTGGCTCGAAAACGGCCTTCTCGAACTTTCGCGGGAGCGGCTCGAGGCGATGGTTCGCTACGCCCGCGACCATCAGGAACTCCTCGCGAAGGAGATTCGCTGGTTGGAGGAGGAGCTGGCCCGGGGCGAATTGGCCGCGCCGTTCGATGGTCGCATCTCGTCATTGGACTACAAGTATGCGGGCATGGCCGTTCCCGGAGGTGGCTTTGTCTTCGAAGTGGCCGATGAGTCGGGGCCCTTCGAGGTGGAGGCCCTGGTCGGGGAGCGCAATTTCGACCTGCTCCGGGTCGGCGGGCCGGTCCGGATGAAGAGCAATGTGGCGGGCACTCTCTTTGGCGGGGAAATCCGCGGCGTGATCGCCGAAATTCCCCTCGCGCCGGCGCGGGACGGCGAGGACGGACCCCTGTACGAGGTGGAGATCGAGGTGACGGACGCCCCCGGGCCCCTCGTCCACGGCTCCACCGTGGAAGTCGAGTTCGTCCTCGGGCGGCGCACGCTCATCGACGCGATTATCGACGGGCTGGCCGGTCGCAACGCCCGGCGACGTCTGACCGACGGGGGTTCCGCTGGTCAGGGACAGGAGGAGACGCCATGAGAGGGAAGGGAGAAAACAGGAAACCCGGCCACGCCGCGGACTTGATCGGGTTCGTCCTGGCCGAGAAGTCCCGGCTGATTCCCGGCGTGGTTCTGGCCTGTCTGCGGTCCCTGACGATCGCGCCGCTGCCTTTCTTTTTCCAGATCATGGTCGATGACTACGTGCAGAGCGGGAACCTGCGCGGCATCGCCACTCTCACCATCCTCATCGTCGGACTGCTCCTTCTGCATTACGTGCTCGCGATCGAGGGCACGCGCATCTTCGCGCTCGAAGTATCGCGGATGACCGCCGGCCTGCGCAGCCAGGTCTTCCAGAAACTCCAGTTCATCCATTTCGGCTATCTCGACAAGACGAAGACGGGCCGCCTGCTCTCGAAGTACGCGTTCGACACCCAGAAAGTCGAAATGTCGGTCATGCCGATGGTCAATCAGCTCCTGCCCACCACCCTCTACTCCGGCAGCGTCATCATCATCCTCTTTTTCCTGAATTGGCAGCTCAGTCTCGTCGTGCTCGCGATCCTGCCCATCTATGCCGTCAGCAAGAAATTTTTCTTCAACCAGATGCGGGATTCGAACCGGCAGAACCGGGTCGCCCAGGAAAAGCTGACGGGCACGGCCAGCGAGTATATCTCCGCCCTCCGTCTGGTCCGGGGGTTCGGCGAGGAAAAGCAGGCGACGGACACGCTCGAGTCCTCCAGCGAGATTTATACCCAGACCCGGATCAACCAAATCATGGTGAACGCCGTCTTCGGAACTTTCGCCCATGTCAGCACCCAGCTGTTGAACGTGCTCGTGGTGGCCGGGGGCGCATGGCTGGTCGTGACCGGCACGCTGACCATCGGGACCCTTTTCGCCTTCCTGGCCGGGCTTCCGATCATCCTCATGCCCATCCAGATGTTCATCCAGTTCAGCCAGCAGTTCTTTGTCGGACGGGAGAGCTACCACAGCCTGCGCGAGCTGCTCGACAGCCAGTACGTGGAGGCTTGGAAGGGCCGGAGCCGTCCGGCCACCCTCGCCGGGCGGATCCAGTTCGAAAACGTCACCTTTTCCTATCCGGAGGCTCCGACCCCGGCGCTCGTGGGGGTTGATCTCGACATTCGCGCGGGCGAGCACGTCGCCTTCGTCGGACACTCGGGCTCCGGCAAGAGCACCACGGCCAACCTCGTGCTCGGCCTCTACGGCGCGCAGGAGGGCGAGATCCGCGTCGATGGCATCCGCCAGCGCGATCTCGACATGCGCTGGTTGCGGCAGCAGTGCGCCATCGTCATGCAGGAAAGCCTGCTCCTGTCGGGCTCCATCCTCGACAACATCCGCTTCGCCCGGTGGAACGCGAGCGACGCCGACGTGAGGGAGGCGGCCGGGCGGGCCAATGCCCTTGAATTCATCGAAGCCCTGCCCGAGGGGTTCCAGACCATAATCGGCGAGCGCGGGGTGAGTCTCTCCGGCGGACAGCGGCAGCGGCTCTCCATCGCCCGGGCCATCCTCCGCGACCCGCGCATCCTCATCCTCGACGAGGCGACCTCGGCCCTCGATTACGAAAGCGAGCGCCTGATCCAGGAGGCCCTCCGGCGGCTTTCCGAAGGGCGCACCGTGATCACCATCGCCCACCGCCTGAGCACGATCAAGGACGCCGACCGCGTGGTTGTTCTCGAAAAAGGCCGGGTCGTCGAAACCGGGACTTTTTCCGAACTCGAACGGGCCGGCACCCGCTTTGCCGATCTGATCGCGGCCCAGGGGTAGGGGCGTTTTATCCGGGAAAGTCCCCGCACTTGTGCGCACACCCGGCCCGATCCGGATGGGAGGTTGCTTTTTTAGCCGCCGTTCCCACACTGGAAAGTCAAATGGAAACAACGAATGCACAAACCGATCTCTACGGATTCACCGGAACGTTGTTCCGACTCTGGACCAAGGCCGAAGCACTGTACGGGACCGGCAACCGTTCCCCGGATGACTATTTCGACAAGGATGAATCCGCTGAACTAGCCGCTCTCGGCCTCAGAGTCATGGATGTGTACGACTACGTGGAAGACTTCGTGAACGCGGGAGATCCTGATTTCGGCACCTTCATCCTCGTATCCGCCGAGAGGATTTTTCACTTTCTGGAAGAGGACGGCGGTCGATTCGCGGAAACGCGGATCCGGGAGGAGGATCTCCCGCCGAAGACCGATGCCGTGGACGGAGTCGAATGGTTGCCGCGGATCCTTGTCAAGGCCAAGGCCAAACTGCGGGGCGAACTGCCGCCGGAACTTATGTATGGATGCGGGGGGGACCGCCGCTTTCTCCGGAACCGCGGCATCCATCCCGTTGAGTTTCTGCGGAAGGTCCGGGCGGCGTCCGATGACCGGGAAGTGATTGACTGGGTCGTTTCCCGCTCCGGGGGCGCGTGATCGACCCACAATCCATGCGAGATTCGAAAAGTGCATGGTTTAATCGATTCTTCTCCTCGCACTTATAGTCACACCCTTGGAGAAAAGCGGTCGTGGTTTCCGGTTTACAGCCCTCCCTCGTTTTGATAAGAAATGGCTAGGAAAAATCCCAATGATTGAGAAAAAATTCAAATCCCTGGTCGAGTCCTTCCTGCGGGGGGACATTAGTTCCGCGGAAACGGTGTGGATGGTCGAGGATCTACACCGAAAGCGGGAGCGGCGTGATCTTTTCATCGAGGAGGTTGAAAATTATTTGGAGCGGGTTCCCTCCGGCTCCGCCGACTCGTCCGACGAGCGGCTCCGCCAGCTTCTTTTGAAGGATCTCGCCCAAGTCGATGTGTCGGATGTCGAGCGGGCGACGCCCCGGCGGCCCAGGCCGATTCCAGCCAGGGAGATCGAGGAACGCCGCCGGGGGCGGGAGACCGCATGGGAGGAGGCCGAGGGATTCGAAAAAGGCCGCGGGAGGGCACTTTCGACCGAGCATCACCATGGCGAAAAGCACGCGTCCGTGGAAGAGGATCGCTCCTACGTACTGCCCGTCCTGGGTATCCTGATCATTATCGGCACGTTTGTCTTCATGGTTCGGTTCTCTTCTCTCGAGGAGGGGGAAGAGAAAAAAAGTGACCCGATGTCGGCGGCGATCAGCGAGGGTCTTTCCGATTCCGAAGCCGTGCGAAGGGCCAACGAATTCCTCGCGGAAAGGCGCGCGGCGGTGGAGGAGACGGAGGAAGAGTCCGACGGGGAAGTCGCCGAACCGGCGGCTTCCGTTTTGGCTCCGCCCGCGTCCCTTGTCGATCTGATCGGTTCTCCGAAAGGGGAGGCCGGGGGGGCGTCCCCGGGAAGGGTTGGGGATATGGACGACCTGCTCCTGATCCGAATGCCCGGCGGGGAGCAGGCCACCACTTCCGATCCGGAATTGCCGGTTATCGCTCCCTGAGAAAGGGGTCGAGAGCCGCCGCAAAGCGTTTCTCCAGCTCGGCGTAAACGTCCGCCAGGTTCTCGCGCGGGGTCCTGCGGGATCCCGGGACCACCGAGGAGAGTTTCCGCTCGATCGCATCTCCGCTGCCTCCAAGCGCTCTCGCCGCGCGGATGACCGCCCCGGCGGCCACCGAGCCCGATCCGGCCAGCCGGTCCACCGGCGCCCCCATTACGTCGGCCACCGTCTGTGCGATGCCGTCGTTCCGGGAGGCTCCTCCGGTCAGGAGAATCACCTCGGGCTCGATTCCGATCCACCGGGTCTCCCGGCGCAGGTTGATGAACTGGCCTTCGATGCAGGCCCGGATCAGCTGGTCGCCGGCGGGGTTTGTCCGGAATGCCTCCGAACCGAACCGCAACGGCTTTTCGAGATCGACCCGCGGGGTGATTTCCGGTCCGAAAAAGGGAACCATCCCGTTGCCGTCGTTGCCGGGGGGCGTCCGGGAGAGCCCTTCTTCGCCGAAGGCGGCCCAATCGACGCCCAGTTCGTCCCGGAGAGCCTCGCGGGCGAGGGATCCGTTCCGGAAACAGGCCAGGGCCATGAAGCCGCCGAGAGGGTTGCCGAAGACGTGGCCGTATCCGTTCGGATCGAAAGTGGGGCGGGGGATCGCCGCGAAAAACGTGTCGCTGGTTCCGAGGCTGATCACCGCCGTGCCGGGGGAGGCCGCGCCCATCCCGATCAGACTGCTCGGGTTGTCGCCGGTGAAGGCGACGACCTTCGCCGTCGGCCGGAATCCGTATTTGGTCTGAAAATACGGCGAGACCGGTCCGACGATCGTGGAGGACGGGGCGGGTGCCGGGAGTTTCTCCGCCAGTCCGGGGGCGGTCGCTTGGAGCAGGGCGGGATCCCACTCCAACGTCTCCAAATTGAGCAGATTCATTCCGGTGCCGTCGCCGTGGTCGATCGGCGCGTCGGTTCCGGCGAGGACGCTGGCGAGAAAAGAACTGACCAGGTGGATTCGCGCCGTGTGCCGGTAGGCCTCCGGGTCGGTCTTGTGGAACCGGCGGATCTGCGGTCCGCTGAAGCGCTCGATGGCGACGGAGCCACTCTTGCGGCAGACTTCGGATGGGCCGCCGACCGCGTCGGCGATTTCGGCGCATTCCGCTCCGGTGGAGACATCCATCCAGATCGGCGCGGTTTTCCGGGTCAGGGTCGGAGCGACTTGGGCGGAGAGGTTCCCGGCGGCGTCGAGGTGGGCGAGGGCACTTGTCCAATCGGATCCGAGGTAAACGGTGCCGTGCTGCTGGCCCGCCCCCGAGATTCCGGCCACGGTGGCAAAGTTGCATCCGCCCGCCCGCATGCGCCCGAGGCATAGGTCGAGCGCGTCGAGCCACATGAGCGGGTCGGCGTGGACTTCGCCGGGAGCGTCGCCTTCGACGAAGCCCTGCGGAGCCCCGTAGCCCGGAAGATCGCGTCCGAAGTTGACGGTCTCCTCGTGGAGGGTTTCGCCGGAATCTTCGACCAGCAGGGCGGTCACGCTCTGGGTCGATGCGTCGATGCCGAGCCAGGTGCTCATCGGATCAGATCGTTGACCAGATTTTCCAGCATCTCCTGACGTCCGGAGGCCAGAACCGGCTCTCCCCCTCGCAGCGCCGCCTTTTCCAGTTCTTCAAGGGAGCATTCGCCTTTCTCCACTTTGGCGCCGATGCCCTCGTCGAACGAGGAATAGCGCTTGCGGACGAACTCGGCGAGCCTATCGTCGGCCCGGATCGCGGCGGCCACCTTGAGCCCCCGGGCGAAGGTGTCCATGCCACCGATGTGGGCGTGGATCAGATCCTCCGGTTCGTGCGATTCGCGCCGGCGCTTCGCGTCGAAGTTGAGCCCGCCGGTCTGGAACCCGCCCATTCCGAGAACGACCAGCATGACCTGTGTCGTGTTGTAGAGGTCGGTCGGGAACTGGTCCGTGTCCCAGCCGAGAAGAAGATCCCCGCGGTTGGCGTCGATGCTGCCGAGCATGCCCGCCCCGGCGGCGACCGTCAGCTCGTGCTCCATGGAGTGCCCGGCGAGGGTTGCGTGGTTGGTCTCGATATTCAGGCGGAACCGGTCCATGAGGTCGTATTCGCGCAGGAAATTGAGGCAGGCGGCGGCGTCCGAGTCGTATTGGTGGGTGGAGGGCTCGCGTGGTTTGGGCTCGATGTAGAACGGCCCGTCGAAGCCGATCTTTTTCGCGTGATCGACGGCCATGTGGAGGAAGGCGGCGAGGTGGTCGAGTTCCCGCTTCATGTCCGTGTTGAGCAGGGTTCCATAGCCCTCGCGCCCGCCCCAGAAGGTGTAGCCGAGGCCGTCCAATTCTTTCGTACACTCCAGCGCTTTTTTCACCTGGGCGGCGGCGTAGGCGTAAACCCGGGCGTCCGGGCTGGTGGCCGCTCCGTGGGCGTAGCGGGGGTGGTTGAAGAGGCAGGCCGTGCCCCAGAGGAGGGTTTTGCCCGTCTCGGCCTGCTTTTCCTTGATTTTCGCGACGACGGTATCCAGCGCCTCGTTGCTCTCCGCCAGGTCGTTGAGTTCCGGGGCGATGTCCCGGTCGTGCCAGCAGTAGAAGTCGATGTCCATTTTTTCGAGAAACTCGAAAAAGACATCGACGCGGTGGAGCGCGTTGTCCACCGAATCGCTCCCGTCGTCCCAAGGCATGACCGCCGTGCCCGCTCCGAAGGGATCCGCCAGCTGGTTGCGCATGACGTGCCAGTAGGGGGCCGCGAACCGCAGGTGCTCCCGCATGGTCTTTCCCTCGACGGTTTCGTCGGGGTTGTAGTGCTTGAAAGCGAAGGGATTCTTCGAATCGGAGCCCTCGTATCGAATCTTTGGCGTGGGGAAGTATTCTTTCATGGGGTTCGTGAATACCCGATCCCGTCTTGCCGGTAAACCGTAAAAATGTCGATGACGGCGAGGGGCATTGCTGATCCAAGATCGGTGAAGAAAGGCGGGAGACGGGTTGGTATCGGACTCTTCAGCCTCCCCCCGTGGCCGGTGGCCTTCCTTGTCCCGCGTAGCTCGGCTGTCCTCCGAAGCCTTGGCGTAGGGGGGCAGAGCGTAGAAGGAAGGCCCCGGTGCTCGACAGCGGAGCGGCATCGCTTGGCCGTGCGGTGGCAGCGACGTCAGTGCGGAACCCCACGGCCATTCCGGGCAAGGCTGAAGCCATGCCCCACGGGGAATCCCGTGGCGCTCTTCCATACACCGAAGCTAAAAATACTTTTACGGCTGAAAGAATCCGTGGCATGTTCGAAAGATTCCCGCGCCGCCGAATTGATTCCGTGGCTTTCCATTCTCTTGCCCGCAATGCGGCGGCTGAGGACCCGTCTTCGCAAAACTTCGTATTGTTCTGTGA
>CAZDRT010000164.1:0-8228 GCA_964507815.1 uncultured Puniceicoccaceae bacterium | reverse complement strand
ACGGGGGGATGTCCAGGGTGTGGACTGGCACGGGCATCTTCGTGGGGCATGGCTTAAGCCTTGCCCGGGATGGCCGAGGGGTTCCGCACTGGCGGCGGCGCCACCCCGCACGGCCAACCGCCACCGCTTCGCCGGTGCCCACCGGGGCCTGAAGGCCACCGGCCACGGGGGGATGTCCAGGGTGTGGACTGGCACGGGCATCTTCGTGGGGCATGGCTTAAGCCTTGCATCGCTGCCGCCGATCCGTAATGCTCTCGAGAAGATACCCTTATGATCTTCTTTTTCCTACTCTGTTCGATTTTCGCCGGGGCGCTAGGTGCGCTGGCCATGAGTTGGTCGATGCGGGTGATCAGCGGGCTTGGCGGGGGCGACGAGGTGGACATGATCAAGGCGATCGGCTCCTTCTTTACCGGCAGGCGCGAGCACGCGACCCGAATGGGCCTGCTCATCCATCTCGGCTCCGGCACCGCTTTCGGTCTGGTTTACGGCCTTCTTTTCGCCGCCACGGGGATTACGGAACTCCCGCAAGTACTGGCCCTCGGAATCGGATTCGGATTCCTCCACGGACTCGGCATGGCCTACTCGCTCATGATTGCCATGGCCGAGAAGCACCCGCTCCAGGAGTACCGGGAGGTCTCGCTCCTGATCGGGGTGATCCACCTCGCCGGCCACCTGGTTTACGGCGCGGTCGTCGGGCTGGTCGCCGGGCTGGGATCGCTCGCCGGCATCGCCTTCGGACTGGCCTAGCGCAGCAACGAAACGGCCTTGCGCAGACTTTCCAGAAAGACATCGACCTCTTCGGGCGTATTGTAGAAAGCGAAGGAGGCCCGGGTCGTGGCGGTCAGCCCGAGGAATTCCATGAGCGGCTGGTTGCAGTGGTGCCCCGCCCTGACCGCCACGCCGTCGCGGTCGAGGAACGTCGCCAGGTCGTGCGGATGAACGCCGTCGATCACGAACGAGGCGACCGCCACCTTGTTCTCGGCTTCGCCGATGATCCGGAGTCCGTCGATTGCGCGGAGACCCTCCGTCGCCCGGCGCAAGACGGCCTGTTCCCGGGCCTCCATCGCGGCGTAACCGATCCCCTCCACGAAGCGGATGGCCTCGGCGAGCCCGATGGCACCGGCGATGTGGGGCGTGCCGGCCTCGAAACGGGCCGGGGGCGGCGCGAAGGTCGTGCCCGAGAACGAGACCCGCTCGATCATGTCGCCGCCACCCTGGTAGGGCGGCATCGACGCGAGGACATCCCCCCGCCCGTAGAGCACGCCGATCCCGGTCGGACCAAACAGCTTATGCCCGGAAAAGACGTAGAAATCACACCCGATCGCGCCGACATCGACCGGAAAATGCGGCACCGCCTGCGCGCCGTCCACCAGCACCGGAAGAGCGCGCTCCTTTGCCTCGGCGACCATTTCCCGGATCGGATTGATCGTGCCAAGGGAATTCGAGACATGGGTCAGGGCGACCATGCGGACGTCGCCCCGGAGAGCCTCCGAAAAATCCGCCCGGTCGATCTCTCCCTCCGGCGTGAGGGAGACGGGTCTGATCCGCAGCCCGAGCTTTTCGCCAGCCAGCTGCCAGGGCACCACATTGGCGTGGTGTTCCATGACGGTCAGAACGATCTCCGAACCGGAACCTTTTCCGGCGCGGAGAAAACTGTCGGCCACCAGATTGATCGACTCGGTGGCGTTGCGGGTGAAAACGATCTCGCCCGGGTCGGCGGCCCCGACGAACCCCGCCACGGTCGCCCGCGCATCCTCGTAGGCGGCCGTGGCCTCCTCGCTCAGAAAGTGCAGCCCGCGGTGGATGTTCGAATACCCCTCCGCGTAAAAGCGGGCCATCCGGTCGATCACCGCGCGGGGTTTCTGGGTCGAGGCCGCATTGTCGAAATAAACCAAAGGCTTGCCGTACTTGCGGCGCTCGAGCACGGGGAACTCCGCCCGAATGTCGGCCGAATCCATTTCCGGGCTTTTCACTTCTCCACTCATCCGGCCAACAAAACGAGTCCCGGACAAATATGCAATGCGGAGGAAGGATTTGGGCGGGTGTGGGGTGTAACCACAAGTGCGTGGAGGCAAGTCGTAAAGCATAGCGATTTTGGAATGGGACGTTATTCCATCGGTTGAGGGAGCCGCCGCATTGCGGTGGGCGGGGAGCAACCTGAAGGCCGGACACCACACCCAAGTCAGGCGGGGTTTGGTGCCGAATCCGATTGGCCGTCCGCTTCCGTCCGCGATCCGAACGCGCGGGCGAAGGCCTCCCGCAGATGGGCCGGAGGGCGGCAGGGTCGCTCGGACGCGTCCATGAAGGCGTGGACCGTTTCCGCTTCGCAGAGGAGGGTGCCGTCCTCCCGGCGGACCTCGTAGTGGACCCGGAAACGGGCGCGGGGGGGCTGGCGGACTTCGGCCGTCACCCGGATCCGGTCGTCAAACCGGGCCGGCGCGCGGTAGTTGCAGTGGACTTCCAGAACGGGGATCCGGATCCCTTCCGCTTCCAGTTCCCGGTAGGGACAACCGATCCGGTCGAGCATTTCGATCCGGGCGCATTCGAACCAGGGGATGAACCTGCCGTGGTGGACGAAACCCATCGCATCGGTCTCCGCGTAGCGCACGCGGATGCTGGCCTCCGCCCGGATCATCACTCGCTCCGGTGTGCCGTCCTCAGCTCTCCGCAAAGAATTTCTCCAGCATCGGCCAGACGATCCACCATGTGTAGAGAAGCCCCAGGAGCAGGAAAACCAACCCTATTCGCTGGGTAAACAGACGGTACTTTTTCCGGCGGCGGCCCCGGAAATAACGCACGTAGATCTTGTCCAAATTCCACGCTTCCGGGTCGTAGAAAAGGTAGCGCAACCCGAGCCCGATGAGGACGAAGGTCGGAGTCAGTTTCACACAGGTTATTCCGACTGCGATAATTTCTCCAATGGACATAGGAAAACAAAAATGGATTTATGATTGAGGGTTTTAATATCGACTCGGATCCTATCCTTTTCGGGGCGGTTTCCAATGATAAAATCCCGTCAAGGGGTGCCATTGTCCACGCGAACCACTCCACCGGTGATGGATCCGGCGTCGGGAGAGAGGAGAAATCCGACCGTCGCGGCCACTTCGTCCGGGTCGGTGGGGCGGCCGAGGGCGGTACGGCGGAAAATCCGTTCCTTCGTCGCCGGGTCGAGGGCGGCGGTCATGTCCGTTTCCATGAATCCGGCGGCGACGCAGTTGGACCGCACGCCGCGCGGACCCCACTCGCGGGCCAGATTCAGCGAGTAGGCTTCGAGGGCACCCTTGGTCGCCCCGTAGAAGGACAATCCCTTGTATCCGGTGTGGGCGCAGACCGAAGAGAGGTGGACGAGGGATCCGGCCGTTCCGTGGAGCAGGAAGTTGCGGATGGCCTCCCGGCACAGGACCATGGGGGCGTACACGTTGACCCGGAACATTTCGTCGAGGGGGGACAGGTTCAGGTTCGTGGCCAGGTCGTCGTAGGCCGCCGCCGCGTTGTTGACGAGACCGTGGAGAACGGTCCCCCGGGGCAGAAACTCCCGGAACACCCGCTCCCCGAGACCGTCGGTCGCGGAGAGGTCCACCTCGCTGTGGAAAAAGGTATCCGCGTGGCGGGCGGCGAGGTCCGCGACCGCCTCCGAGCGGGAACGGCTGATCCCGAAGACGCCGTGCCCCTCCGCGAGCAGTCGCCCGGCGATGCGCGCGCCGAGGCCCCGCGATACGCCCGTCACAAGATAGGTCCGCCGTGTCATCGCCGCAGTTTTCCGGTTCGCGATAATCCCAATTCCTCCACCAAGCGAATCCTACGGGGAACTTTGTGGGGTTGGAAGTGTTTTTCGAGATCGCCCCGGAGAATGCGTTCGGTCAGCCCGGGATCGGCGGGAACGACATCGGCGACCAGGATCCGCCCGAGAAGGGCGTTCGGCTTGGCGGTCACCCGGGCCTCGCGGACCCGCGGGTGGCGGCGCAGCCGGTCCTCCACCTCGGCGATATTCACGTTGTAGCCCCCCACGTTCACGTTGTCGGCCTCCCGGCCAGTGAACCGGAACCGGAGCGGATTTTCATCCAGCACTTCCACGCGGTCACCGGTGTCGAACCAATCGCCCTCCCCCGGAAACGCGCCGAGCAGCGAGGGGGCGAGCAGGAGCCGACCCTCCGCCACCCGGAAAAGCCCGGCCTTCCGGGCGGGCACCTCGAAGACATCCGAAGCGGAGGTCAGGAGAGTGCCCGCCTCGGTCGATGCGTAAACATTGCGAATCTCCGCCCGGGGAAAAAGCCGCCGCAGCGGCGCGGCGAGGGCCGGGTCGAATCGCTCGCCCCCGAAGGTGATCCGCTCGACCCTTTCCAACGGCCGGGCGGGGGCGGGTTCGGCGAGCAGGAGCCGGTGGAAACTGGGGGTCGCCGAGAGGTGGGTGACCCCCTCCTCCTCCAGCGCCCGGAGAATCCCGCCGCCATTGCGCCCGAAAAGGTTCACCAGATCGCAATCGTTCAAAAAGGCCTGGAGAAAAACCTGCAACCCGGCGACGTGGGTGGGATTGTAGGCGAGGCCCCACACCTTGTCCGCGTGGCCGGGCCCCGACCGCACGCCCCGTGCCAGAGACTCCCATCCGTGGACGACCGAGGTCGGTTTCCCCGTGGTCCCGGAGGTGAAGAGCCGCACCGATCCGGCGGGCGGGGCATCGAGAAACCGTGCGCGGACCGCCGCCAGATCGGCGGGGCGGGGCATCCCGGGAAGCGGCAGTCCCTCCCCCTCCCCTTCCGGCCAGAGAGCCCGCCACTCCTCCTCCCGGAAAGAACCGTCCAGCAGGACGACCTCCCGCCCGGCCCAAAACGCCTGGAGCACCGCGCCGAAAACCGCGACCGCATCCCCCGAGCGCACGACCGGGCGGAAGACCGATCCGGATCCGAAAAACCGCTCCGCGAACGCATCCCCGTCCACCCGGGCGATCTGCGGTTCGACGAAAATCATCCTCCTCCGCCGGACCGAACCCGCTCGCGGACCTCGCCGACCCGCGAGACGACGCCTTCCGCGAAGACATCGACCCCGGTGGCCTCTTCGAGGCGGACGGTCAACTCCGCCAGCGCGAGGGAATCGAAGCCCAGGTCGGAGCGGAGGGAGAGATCGTCCGAAAGCTCTTCGTATTCCGGCAAGTCGAGATTGACCCGCACCTCGTTGACCGCCGCGAGAACCGGATCGCTCATGACCGGACCTCCTCCGCCGCCATCGGGCCGCGCGGCAGTCCGAACAGGCTCTCTTCGATGATCTCGATCCAGGTGTGCAGGATCAGGGCATGCACCTCCTGAATACGGGCCCCGCTTTCCGACGGGACGATGACCGCTGTTTCGGCGATCTCCGCCGCCGGACCGCCGCCTTTGCCGGAGAGAAGAATCCGCTCCATCCCCAATCCACCGGCCGCCTCCAGCGCGCGGAGGATGTTCGGCGACCGACCGCCGGTGGAGAAGGCGACGAGAACATCCCCCTTCGCACCGAAGGCCTCGATCTGCCGGGCGAAAACTTCCCCGAACCCGAAATCGTTTCCAATGCAGGTAAGGGCGGCCCCGTCGGCGTTCAGGCAGAGCGCGGGCAGAGCGCGGCGGGGCCGTTCGTAGCGCCCGGTCAGTTCTTCGCAGAAGTGCATGGCGTCGGCGGCGCTGCCGCCGTTGCCGCAGGCCAGCACCCGCCCGCCGCCCGCGAGGCACGAGGCGATCCGGGCTCCGGCCGCCTCCGCGACCGGGACGGAGGAGCGGAACGCCTCCAAAACCGCAATCAGCCCGCCGACCATCGCACTTCCTACCGGTCCGACCGGCGGCGGTTCCAGTTGCCCGAGACGGACGGCTCGGCCTTTCCGATGCTGTGGACCGTGAAACCAATCCCGTCCAAAGCCTTTCGGTCGAGAAGGTTGCGGCCATCGAAAACGTGGGCCGGCTTTCTCATCGCACCGTAAATCCGCCCGTAATCGTACTCCCGGAACTCGTCCCACTCGGTGAGCACCGTAATGGCGTCGGCCTGATCGACCGCTTCGTAGGGGTCGGCGACCACTTCGACACGCCCCCGGGCACTCTCGGGATCGAGACCGAGATTTCGGAGGATTTGTTCTTCCCCCACCCGCGGATCGTAGATCCGCAGGACAGCCTGTTCTTCGAGAAGATCCCGGCACACGGAGATGGCCGGCGATTCGCGGGTGTCGTTGGTGTCTTTTTTGAAGGCGAACCCGAAGACCGCGATCCGCCGCCCCGAGACGGTGTTGAACATCGCCCCCATGATCCGCCGCACGAAGCGGGCCTTTTGGTAATCGTTCATCTCGACGACCTTGCGCCAATAGTCGGCCACCTCGGGCAGTCCGAAAAAGTCGCAGAGATAGACGAGATTGAGGATGTCCTTCTGAAAACAGGAACCTCCGAAACCGACCGAACTGCGCAGAAATTTACCCCCGATCCGGCTGTCCATCCCGATCGCCCGCCCGACCTCTTCGACATCGGCGTCGGTCCGCTCGCAGAGGGCCGAGATCGAGTTGATGCTCGAGATGCGCTGGGCGAGAAAAGCGTTGGCGGTCAGCTTCGACAGCTCCGACGACCAGAGATTCGTGGTGAGAATCCGCTCCTTCGGCACCCATGCCTCGTAGAGGGAGGAAACGGCCGCGACGGCTGCCTGCCCCTCCGGAGTCTGGTCGCCGCCGATGAGGACGCGGTCGGGATTGTTGAGATCCTTGATCGCGGTTCCCTCGGCCAGAAATTCGGGATTCGAGATGATCTCGAACTGGTGGGTCGATCCCTCCGCGTGGAGAATCTGTTTCAGAAACTCGGCCGTCCGCACCGGCACCGTCGATTTCTCGACCACAATCTTGTCGGAGGTGGAAACCCGGGCGATCGTCCGCGCGCACTTTTCGACGAACATCAGGTTCGCGGCGCTCCCCTTCCCGACGCCGAACTCCTTGGTCGGGGTGTTGACCGACACGAAAATGACATCCGCCGCGGCGATGGTTTCCTCGACCTTCGTCGTGAAAAACAGGTTCCGCCCGCGCGCCTCCCGGACGACCTCGAGCAGACCGGGTTCGAAGACGGGAAGCTCCCCGGAATTCCAGCCGTCGATCCGTTCCTGGTTGATATCGACGACGGTCACCCGTACGTCCGGATTCTTCTGGGCGATCACCGCCATGGTCGGGCCGCCCACATAGCCGGCCCCGATGCAACAAACGTTCTTTACCATTTTGCGAAAAAGGCGCACGTTGAACGCTTTCCGCCCGGTCTGCAATCCCCGATATGCCATGCCATCGCGTTCCTTTCTGATTATTCTCGTTCTGGTCCTCGTCACCGCCTATCTCGGGATGAACCTGCTCGTCCGGCGGATTTATCCGAAGCAGCTGTTTCCCTACCGGGGGAGCAGCTACGAAGACTCCGGTGCCCTCCTCCGGACAACGGCGTCCGGCGGCAACGAAATCGTGCTCGCCTATCTGCCGGCGGAAGATCCGGAGGCACCTCTCCTGCTCTACTTCCACGGCAACGGCGAGGATATCGGCCACAACGCCGACCGGTTCGAGTGGTTCCGCTCCCTCGGCTACGCCGTTCTCGCCCCCGACTACCCCGGCTACGGCTTAAGTGGCGGCGAGCCGACGCCCGACTCCGTCCGGGCGGCGGCCGGGGCGGCCCTCGCCCTGGCCACCGGCGAACTCGGGCGCTCCCCCGGCGACATCGTCCTCTGGGGCCGATCGGTCGGCGGCGGCCCGGCCATCCACCTCGCCGCCGCGGACGATTTCCGCGGGCTGATCCTCGAATCCGCCTTCCGCTCGGTCTTCTCCGTGGCCGTGCCGTTTCCGCTCCTCATCCCCGAGCCCTTCGCGAACGAAAGGCTTCTGACCTCGGTCGAAACCCCGGTCTATCTCTTCCACGGGGAAGCCGACCGGATCATCCCGGTCTCCCACGCCTTCGCCCTGCGGGACGCGGCGGCCGGGCCCGCCGAACTGTTTCTCTACCCGGAGGGCACCCACAACGACCTCCGGTTCGTCGGCGGAAGGGACATGGAAACGGTGCTGGAGAGGCTGCGGGACAGTGTCCCACAACCACACGACTAGCCCCCCTGCCGGAGGGTGGACACTCCTGTCCACCGTTTCCCCGGCATCCAATCCGACTCCACTCTGACGCCGCGGGACAGGAGTGTCCCAATCCCCTACCGCCGCGCCCCCCCCTGCCGGAGGGTGGACACTCCTGTCCACCGTTTCCCCGGCATCCAATCCG
>CAZDRT010000163.1:0-8233 GCA_964507815.1 uncultured Puniceicoccaceae bacterium | reverse complement strand
AGCTGCGGATTGTAATAATAGTCCCGTCGCAAACGAATCTCTCCGAACAAGCTCAGCATGGTCTTTCCCTGGGAGCCTCCTCTTTTTTCACCCGGCCTTTTGTCAGATCCGGCAACCTCCAGTTGCGGATCTGCCAGCAGCTCCTCAATCATGCACCGGGCATCCGCAAACAGGGCCGCTTTCAAGCCGGTCTCGAGCCATTCGGTATTGCTGGCACCTTCACGGCGCAACCTCTGACGGGCAATCTCCAGAAACTTCGCGGTTTCCTGCCCCAGTGCGCTTTCAGCGGCTATCTGGAGTTTTTTTTAGAGTCAGTCTCATCCTTGTCTCCTTGTTGGGGCAGCTCAATCGTCGCTTCAATATACTCGTTGGAGAGCTCCTTGAACTTGTCCAGACCCTCAATGCCTTCGCGCAGTTGCTGCGCTTCATCCGCTTTTACCCGGCGCGACTTGTTGCGCCCGTCTTCCCATACCTGGTGCTTGTAATAAGGCCCCAGTCGGACGGTCTTCCCGTTTTCATGCCGCTCCCGATACTCTTCGGTCAGTCGCCCGCGGGACATTGTCTCTATCTCGCCCATTTGCTCCAACAGAGATCTTCTTTTGCTTTGTGAATTATTCATCCATCCATAAAATGTCTAGCACCTAGACATTTTCAAGCCCAAAAATAAGGCCTGTCTCGCTTACAGAAAAAATTTGTTATGCACCCCGGGGCCACAATGGGTGGTTATTCCTTTTGTGTCAGACTCTTTCATTCTTTATCATTCGACGGCTTTTAACGGCGCGTCCGTAATCGTAATCATAATCGGTCTGCATCTTGGGGACCGAAGCTACGGGATCATCGGGTTCTTTCTCTTGAACTGGGAACTGAGCGACCGGGAACCGGAGAACCGGGACAGAGATGGCGAATCGCGGCGGTAGCCGGACTTTCAGCGTCGAACGCCGAACATTGATTCCGGACTGGATCGATCTCTTGGGTGGAATTCCCGGCGTGGAGATCGAAATCATCGGGGTCGAGATCGATGGGAAAGGCGGTGGACAGGAGTGTCCACCCTCCGGCATCTATTTGGGGGTTGGTTAGGTATTCCCGGGCGCGACGCGGCCATCGCGCGAGGGTCTTCGCTCTGCCCCCCCACGCCAAGGCTTCCTTCTACGCTCTGCGAGCTTCGCAGGACAAGACGGAGGACAAGCCGAGCTACGCCCGCTCGAGAGCACGAGGCCCTACAAAATATTCGTGGTTTTCGGGATCGGACGTGGATTCGGAAATCTTCGTAGGGTCCGCGTGCTTGTCATGGATCATGAGCTAGTCGAATGGCGCGCGTGCCGTCCCGGGCTTCGTCAAAGCAGTCGGGCCAGCACTTCTTCGGCGGTGGTCGCCGGGTCGCTGTCGGTGTCGATCCGGATGACCGGGTCGGCTTCGTTTTCCTGCGGCACCTCGAATTCGTCCTTCAGCTTCTCATAGACCGCGAGATCCGCGTCGCTGGTGGCCTGGGGATCATTGGCCCGTTGCGCCAGCCGTGAGCGGATGGTGGCCTCGGCGGCTTTCGTTTCGACGACGGCGAATCGGGCACCGCACCGGCCGGCGTTTTTTCGGGCGCGGGCACGCTCGTCGCGGCTGCGGAAATTCGCGTCGAGCAGGACCACCGGGTGGTTCTCCGTGGCGGATTCGGCGCGCCGGTAGAGTTCGTCGTAGGTTCGCCGCGAGAACCCGGCGGTGTAGCAGGATTCGGGCAGCCGGGCGTCCGGAGCCACGCCGGCGAGATCCTTGCGGACGGCATCGCTGGCCAGGAGGGGCCAGGTGTTTCCGGCCGCCTCAGCCAGGGTGCGGGCCAGGGTGGACTTGCCCGTGGCGGGCAGGCCGCAGCTGGCGATCCAGAGCGGGGCGTGATCCCCGACCGCCGTCGCGGCGGCGAGGCGCAAATACCGGCGGGCGGCAGTGGCGGAGTTGCGGCGTTTTTCTTCCGGCATCTCCCGCTCACCGGCGGCGATGGCCGAGACCTTGGCGCGGATCATCGCCCGGTAGCGGACCAGCATCGGCATGAGTCGGCGGATATCCGCATCGCCGCTCTCTTCGATCACGGCGTCGAGATAGACATCCGCCAGTTCGGCGTGCCCGCGGAAGCGCAGGTCCATGACGAGGAAGGCGTGCTCGGTGGCGACGTCGGCGCAACGGAAACCGGGATTGAATTCGATGCAGTCGTAAATCGCGGGCGGGTCGGTCATGCAGATGTTCCGCGCGTGCAGGTCGCCGTGTCCTTCGACCACGAATCCCCCGTCGGCACGCGCCTGGAGGAGGTCGGCGAAGTGGTCGAAATCCCGGATCGTCCGCCGTTCCAGCGCTTGGTGGAGGGCGGCGGGGAAGAGATCGCCCACCATGGCCCGTGTCTCCTCGAAGTTGCCGGTTGCGAACCCGCGCAGTTTCTCCGGGGCACCGAGTTCCTTTACCTCCCCGTCGCGGCGGGCCTCCCGGTGGAACCGGACCATGCGCCGGGCGATTTCCCGAATGTCCTCCCGCGGGACCGCATCGTCTTTCTCCAATAGCACGTCGAGCATGCGCCCGGGCGGCAGGCGCTTCATGCGCACCGCGAAATCGATGGTCTCGCCATCTCCCTCCCCGCCGTCTCCGTCGGCCACGAAGCGCAACCCGCCGTCAGGTGTCTCCACCAGCGGCACCACGCCGAGATAGGTATCCGGGCACAGACGGCGGTTAAGGCGCACTTCCCGTTCGCAGAACTCACGCCGCTTTTCCAGCGTGCTGAAATCGGCGAAGGGCAGCTCGATGGCTTTCTTGAGCTTGTAGGCGTGGTCGCCGGCCAGGCAGACGACGGACATGTGGGTCTGGATGATTTCGACCCGGTCGGGTCGCTCGGCGAAGGTTTCGGGTCGCCTGAGTTTTTCGATTTGTTCGGGCGTCATTGGCTGAGTAGATGCCACCGGCTCCAGCCTATAAGCCGGACGGGCCGAGCAAGAGGTTCCGGTGCTTTGCGAAGAGGGCGGACATTTCCTCCTTTCCCGTGTTCGGCAATTCCTCGAAAAACGCTTCGGAGGCGAGGGCGGGGATCATTTCGACACGCAATTCCCCCGCTTTGTCACCGATGTTCTTGAAGGCGTGCGCCGAGCCCTTGGGCGCGACGGCGCAGTTTCCGGCGGACAGGTCGAATATTTCGTCGTTCACCCGGAAGCGATAGCGCCCTTCAACCACATGAAAGACCTCCGTCTGAGCCTCATGCATGTGGAGCGGAGGGCCGGCACCCGGATCAGAGTTTTCCTGAAAGATGACCACCTCGCCGTTCGTTTCCTTGCCGGAAACCAGAGTGCGCAGATGTATGCCTGGCAGATGAATGTCCATGAGATCAGTGCGAAGTCGACGAAAGACCCGAAAGGAGGTGATGTCAAAACGGTTTTGTTTTGGGGGAGAGTATTAAAGTGTGGGAATGTAAAGAAATCGCGGATACGCTTAAAAATTGTAGGGCCTCGCGCTCGCGCGATGGCCGCGTCGCGGCTGTGACAAGGCAACCGGAATCTTCGGTTTCGTGCGGCGCCAATCGGTCCCCCGGGGAGCGGCACGCGCGCAAGCACGCGGACCCTACAAATAATACCGTTTCGGGTGTGGGTTCGGAATTATTCGCGCGTGCCGCCTCCGGGGGGGCCATGCCGAAATCCGTTACTCTCTGTTTTGTGTCGGGGCTTCCTTCCTGAACAGGCGGTAGATGCGGATGAAGAAGAAGGGGGCGAAGACTACTACGAAGAGGGTGGTGGTGGTGATGCCGCCGAGGACGCCCATGGCGATGGCGTTTTGCGCGCCCGATCCGGGGCCGGTCGCGAAGGCGAGGGGGGTGACTCCGAGGATGAAGGTCAGGGAGGTCATGAGGATGGGGCGGAAACGTTGACGGGCGGCTTCGTAGGCCGCGTCGTGGGCGTTCATGCCGTCCTCGAAATTGTTTTTGGCGAACTCGACGACGAGGATGGCGTTCTTGGCGGCCAGGCCGATGGTGATGAGCAGACCGACCTGGAAATAGACGTTGTTGGCCTGACCGGTGATCCATGTCGCGAGCACCGCGCCGAAAATGCCCAGCGGCACGACCAGCAGGATCGAGGCGGGGATGGCCCAGCTTTCGTAGAGCGCGGCGAGAATGAAGAAGACCGCGAGGACGGAGACGAGGTAGAGCAGGCCGGTATTGGTGCCGGCCTGTTTTTCCTCGTAGGAGATTCCGGTCCAGGCGATGTCGATCCCCTCCGGAAGTTCGGCGGCGATGCGCTCGATTTCCCCGAAAGCCTGACCGGTGCTGATTTCGGGCGGCGTCGAACCCTGGATTTCCATCGAGGAGGAACCGTCGAAACGGGTGAGTTTCGGCGGGCCGAGAGCCCAGTTCCCGGCGGCGATTCCGGCCAGCCGGACCATGCCGCCGGTCCGGTTGCGCACGTACCAGTCGCTGACGTCTTCGGGCAGCATGCGGTAGGGGGCGTCGGACTGGACATAGACCCGCTTGACGCGCCCGTCCTCGAGAAAGTCGTTCACGTAGGTGCCGCCGAGGGCGGTGCTCAGGGTGCGGTTGATCGAGGCGATGGGAACGCCGAGGGCGCGGGCCTTGTCGGCGTCGATGTCGAGATTGTACTGCGGGCTGTCGGCCAGACCGTTGAAGCGGACGCGGGTCAGGCTTTCATTCTGATTGGCCCGTTCGAGTAAGCGGTCGGTCGCCGCCGAGAGCGTCCGGTGGCCGAGCCCGCCCCGGTCAACGAGTTGGAATTCGAAGCCGCTGACGTTGCCGAGGGCGCTGATCGGCGGCGGGACAATGGGTATGGCCATGGCGTCCGGGATGCGGGAGAGTGCCCGAGCGGCCCGGTCCCGGACGGCGAAGACGGAGTTGGCTCCGTCGCGTTCCGCCCAGTCCTTCATTTTGATGAAGGCGATGCCCACGTTCTGGGCGCGGCCGGAAAAGCTGAAGCCCGCGGCGGCAAACATTCCTTCCACCGCCCCGCCCGCCTCGTCGAGGTAGAAGTCCTCCACTTCGGCGACCTTCTCCAAGGTCTGTTCGAGCGTCGAGCCCGGTGGCCCGGACACGAGGGTGAACATCCGGCCCTGGTCCTCGTCCGGCAGGAAGGCGGTCGGGATGCGCACGAAGACGAGCGCGGTGGCGGCAATGAGGACGACGAAGATGAGCGGGAGCACCACCCGGTTCTCCAGCAACAGGTCCATGAGCGCCCGGTGCCCGCGGCGAAGTTGCTCAAATCCCCGGTTGAAGAGGCCGAAAAAACCGCGATCCTTCACGGTCTTTCCGGCTTTCAGAATCTCCCCGCAGAGCGAAGGGGAGAGCGTCAGCGCGATAAAAAGGGAAATGCCCATGGCGACCGAGATGGTGACCGAGAACTGGCGGTAGATCACGCCGACCGAACCCTCGAACAGGCTCATCGGCAGGAAGACCGCCCAGATCACAACCGTGGTCCCGAGCAGGGCGCCGGAGATCTCCTTCATGGCCGCGCGGGCGGCGTCCCTGGGCTGCAGGTCGGAGTCCTGCTCGAGTTTCCGCTCCACGTTCTCGGTGACGACGATGGCGTCGTCCACCAGCATGCCGATGGCGAGCACCAGGGCGAAGAGGGTCAGCACGTTGATCGAATAGCCGAAGGCGAAGAGGAAGCCGAAGGTCCCCGTCAGGACGATGGGGATGGTGATCGCCGGGATGAGGGTCGCGCGGGTGGTCTGGAGGAAGACGAAGATCACCAGCACGACCAGCGCGATGGCGAGACCCAGGGTAAAGACGACGTTCTGGATCGAGGCCCGGATGAACGGAGCGACATCGACGGGGTAGGCGATCTCCAGGGCGTCGGGGATGATCGGGGCGAAGTCGTCCACGCGATCCTTGATCGCCCCGATGGTTTCCAGGGCGTTGGCACCCGGGGCCAGCTCGATGGCGATGCCGGAGGCGGCCTGGCGGTTCCAGCGACCGATGATGTTGTAGTTCTCCGCCCCGATCTCGATTTGGGCGACGTCGGCGAGGGTGACACGGGCTCCGTCTTCGGTGACGGTCAGCAGGATGTCGCCGAATTCCTCCGCCGTGGTCAGGAGGGATTGCGCGGTGATGGTGGCGTTGAGTTGCTGGCCCTCCACGGCGGGCGCCCCGCCGATCTCGCCGGTCGCGAGCTGGATGTTCTGCTCTCCGACCGCCCCGATCACGTCGATGGTGGTCAGCCGGTAGTTGTTCATGCGGTGCGGATCCAGCCAGATGCGCATGGCGTGCTCGGGTCCGAAGGTCTGGATTCTCCCGACGCCGCTGACCCGGCTCAGCGGCTCTTCCAGGTTCGAGGCGAGAAAATCGGAGATGTCGTTCCGGCTCATCGAGCCGTCGGCGGAATAGAACCCGACGATCAGCGCGAAGCTACTGCCGGCCTTCTCGACGGGGACGCCGAGTTCCTGGACGATGGAGGGCAGGGCGGAGAGCGACTGCGAGACTTTGTTCTGGGTCTGGACCTGCGCGATGTCGGGGTCGGTCCCGGGCTCGAAGGTCAGATTGATGGTGGCCCTGCCGGAGGACGAGCTTTCGGACTGGATGTAGCGGAGGTTGTCGATCCCGGTCAGGTTCTGCTCGATCACCTGGGTGACGGTGTTTTCCAGCGTCTCGGCGGAAGCGCCCGGATAGGTCGCGGAGATCGATACCTGCGGCGGGGCGATATTGGGATACTGCTCGACGGGCAGTTGGAAAAAGGCGAACGCGCCGAAGCCGGTGATGAAGAGGGCGATTACCCGGGTGAAGATCGGGCGGGCGATGAAGAAGCTCGAAATCATCGCTCAGTCCTTCGGCTCGATTTCCCGGGGGCGGACCTCGTCGCCGTCGCGCAGCTTCATGCCGCCTTCGACGACCAGGCGGTCGCCGGGATCGAGCCCGTCCCGCACGACCCAGCGGTTGCCGAAGGCGGCCCCGGTGCGGATGGGGCGTTGGCGCGCCCGGTCTTCGGAATCGACCACCCAGACGCTGCGTTCGCCGCCCGGGCCGATCATTACGCTCTTTTGGGGGATGGCGATCTCCTTGGGCCGATCAATGTCCACGACCGACGCGCGCACGAACATCCCGGGCAGCAGGGCCTTGTCCGGGTTGGGGAACGTCGTCCGCAGCCGGATCGCGCCGGTCCGCGGATCGACCGCCAGCTCGGCGACATCCAGGGTGCCCTTGTGGGGGTAGGGCTCGTCGGTTCCGGACGGGAAGAGCCGAACGGAAAAAGTGTCCCGACCGTCGTCCGCCAGGCGCGCGGCGATCAGGCGCTCGCGCAGGTCATCCGTTCCCTCGGCCGACTGTGACAGATCGACATAGATCGGATCGAGCTGGCGGATGGTGGCGAGCGGCATGGCCTGGCCCTCGGTAACCAAGGCACCCCTGGTTACCGTGGAGGGGCTGATGTAACCGCTGATCGGCGCGCGCACTTCGGTGTAGTCGAGATTGATCCGGGCCGTCCGGACCTCCGCCCGCGCCAAGCGGATCGCGGCCTTGGTCTGTTGGAAAGCGGAGATCGCCTCGATGTGTTCCTGCTCGCTGACGGCTTCGCTGTCGATCAGCGTTTCCGCGCGCTCGGCGAGGGCCTCGGCGCTGAGTCGCCGCGCCTCGGCGTCCGCCAGATTGGCCCGCGCCCTCTCGTGGGCCGCCTCGTAGCGCGCGGGATCGATCTGGTAGAGTTGCTGCCCCTCCTCCACATAAGCTCCCTCCTCGAAGAGCCGCGACTGGATGACGCCGCTCACCTGCGGGCGGATCTCCGCCACTTCGTGGGCCACCACCCGTCCGGGCAGGGTCTCGACCCGGTCGAGGGACTGGCGTTGCACCTCAATGTAACCGACTTCGGGGGGCGGACCCTCGCGCTGTCCTCCCTCGCCGGACCCGCCGGACGGTTCACCGCACCCCGCGAGCACGAGCAGACCGGAAAGACCGGACAGCAGGAAAAGCAGCCTCCGGCCCCCGACCGGGTTGGCGGATGATTGTGACGTCGGATTCGAGCGGTAATGCATGCGTGATTATCGGCGAGTAAAAAAAAAACGGTTTTAGGAACTGGATGCGCACGGGGCGGGTAAGTCAATTCGAGGGCTTGGTTTAGGGGCGGCACGCGCGGAATGGGCCCGGCGATCGATGAAAAATTTGTAGGGCCTCGCGCTCTTGAGTGGGCGCAGCAATGTCTTCAGCGGGCTGATTGTAGAAGGATCAAACTGCATAATTAGGCGGCCAAAGTAGGTGGGTTGCTTCAGCGCCCACCTTCGA
>CAZDRT010000162.1:0-8285 GCA_964507815.1 uncultured Puniceicoccaceae bacterium | reverse complement strand
CCAAGCCGATGGAGGGAGCCGATTGGGACGGGCTGACCGTTTTTCCCGGGATGCGCCCGTAGTTGCCGGTTTCCGGAAGTGCAGCGGATTCTCCCGACGTATCGCGGCGGCTGGGGACCAGTCTTCGCGCCAGGTTCTTTTGAAGCCACCCCGGGAAAGGTACACCCGTCTCATTCCGCTGAAAGCAGCCCATTGAAGACAGTGCTAAAATCAGCGCGCTGAAGACAGTGCTCTCTCTCTTCTCTCTTCGCCGTGGCACGGCAGCCGCCGCAAGACGTCGTGGGATCAGCTGCACTTCCGAAAGATTTCCGCGCCGCCCGAAGCCGTCGGGAAGCCTTTTCCGCCAAGGCACCTGATAGACCCGCAATCCATGCGAGATTCGAAAATCGCACGATTTCATCGATTTTACTCCACGCCCTTCTGGTGGCACCGCGGCGACCGAAGGGTTGCAGGCGCTCCTTGACTTCCCCGTCCGCCCACCGAAGATTTCGGGTTTGCCGTCTTTCCCGAATGTCCGTTTCCGCCACCGCCACTGATTCGCCCGCCCGCTTCTCGCCGTTCTTGTTCGGCCTGACGCTGGTCGCGCTTGTCTGGTCGGCGGTCCTGCTGTTCGCGGGCGGGTTTACGACCAGCATTGGAGCGGGCATGGCTTTTCTGGACTGGCCCCTTTCGAACGGGTCGCTCAACCCCGCGGGCTGGACTTCCGATCCGGATCAGCTCGCCGAGCACAGCCATCGCCTCGCCGGGATGATTATCGGTATCCTCGCGGTGACTCTGGCGGTCGCCTACGGGCGGATCGACGACCGCCCGGCTGTGCGGCGGCTCGCCTACGCGCTCCTCCTTCTCGTGATCATCCAGGGCGGACTCGGGGGCCTGCGGGTTCTTCTCGACAATCTAAACACAGGGGCCGGGAGCAACACGGCCGCCCGTTCTTTCGCGGTCGCCCACGCGATGGGTGCGCAGGCGGTGGTTCTCGCCCTCGCGAGCCTCGCCGTTTATTCGTCACCGGGTTGGTTTCGTACGGCGGGGCCGACAGCGGGTCGTGGATTGCGGCGATGGGGCACCGCTTCCCTCGGGCTACTCGCCGCGGCGATCCTGATCGGGGCGGTTATGCGGCACAACGGGGCGGCTCTGGCGATCCAGACTTTTCCCGCCGCGGCACCGGACGGATCCTGGATCCCGCAAGGGGACGACTTCGGGGTCTGGACCCATTTTCTCCACCGGACCCTGGGGATTCTGGGCGGACTGGGGGTTCTCGGTTACGCTGCGGCGGCCCAGCTTCGTCCGGATTGGAACCGGAATGCGAGAGCCTTCGCCGCGGCCGCACTCTTTTTGACCGGGGTTCAGGTGTGGCTCGGGCTTCTGATTCTAGGGACCCTCCGCAATCCGCATGTCGCCACGCTCCACATGCTCAACGGGGCGGCCCTGCTGGCCTGCCTGTGGACCTCGCTCCGCTGGGCGGGGCGAAGCCTCCCCGCCGAAGGCGCGGGCGAAACCGTCTCCGCTTCGACCGATCCCCATGCCGCCTGAGCCGCAGGAACCCCGGACCGTTGGGGACGAGACCCGTTCGTCCGGCGGCTCCCGGATCGGGAACTATCTCGATCTCACCAAGCCCCGTCTGGCTTTTCTCTCGACCCTGACCGGGCTGGCCGGCTACATGGCCGCCCCGTCGGCCTTCGCCTGGATGGATTTTTTCGCCGTGTCCTTCGGCATTTTTTCCGCCGCCGCCGGAGCGCTCGCCCTGAACCAATGGATCGAGCACGAAACCGATGCGAGGATGGAGCGCACCCGCGCCCGTCCGCTGCCTTCGGGCCGGATGAGCCGCCCGGCAGCCCTTGCGTTCGGGCTCGCCGCCATTGCGGGCGGTATCCTTCTGTCCGCCTTTCTCCTCCCCGCGACCGCCACTTTCCTCATCGTCGCCACCGTTGCGAGCTATCTGCTGCTCTACACCCCGCTCAAGCGCCTGACCCACTGGTGTACGCATGTCGGCGCGCTGCCGGGCGCGCTGCCGCCGCTGATCGGCTGGTCGGCCGCGACCGGTTCCGTCGGTGGCCTCGGGGTCTGGCTTTTTCTGATCGTGTTCTTCTGGCAGATGCCCCACTTCTTCGCCATCGCCTGGCTCTGCCGCGAGGACTACGCCAGGGGCGGGCTCCGGATTCTCTCGGTCACCCACCGGGACGGGCGTCGCTTGCTCGCCGAAAACTACCTGTTTCTTCTTCTCCTCTTTCCGGTCTGTCTGGGTCCGGTGCTGACGGGCGAAGTCGGGTGGGGATACGGCGCTTCCTCGCTTCTCCTCAACGGGATTTTTCTTTTTGAGGGAATCCGCTTCGCCGCGACGGTGCGTTCGGGCGGTTCGACCGGGAACCGGCTCTTTTTGTTCAGTCTCCTTTACCTGCCGGTTCTCTTCGTCATCCTTCTCTTTGACCGGACCACTGTCTGACCCGCCGCCATGGAATTTTCATTGCCCGCCCTCAACGCTTCGCTCAACGCCACCGCGGTTGTCTTCCTCACGCTTGGATTTTGGCTGATTAAGACCGGGCGCAGAACGGCCCACCGCAACGCCATGGTTTCCGCCCTCGTGGTCAGCGCGTTCTTTCTCTTCTTCTACGTGCTGGACAAGATCCTCAAAGGAGGGGTTCACACCGAATTCGGCGGCGAAGGGGCCTGGCGGACCGTGTATTACACGATGCTGATTACCCATGTCATCCTCGCCATGGTAATCCTGCCCCTGGTCTTCCGCACCCTCTTCCTGGCGGTCAAAGGACGCTACGAAGACCACCGCCGCTGGGCCCGGGTCACTTATCCGGTTTGGTACTACGTTTCCGTGACCGGTGTGTTGATTTATTTTTTCCTTTACCATTGGTTCTGAGCGCGGGAACACCGGAATCAAGAACCTTCTTGACAAAGCCCCGCGATTGAGACTCGGTCTTGAGTTTTGAGTTTAATGAAAAGACTACTTTCTTCGTTTGTTTGCCTTCTCCTGGCCGGTCTGCTTTCGGCGGCGGAGGTCAATCTCTACACGGCGCGCCACTACCCCGGGGACCGGGAGCTTTACGAGCGGTTCGAGGAGGAAACCGGAATCCGGGTCAATGTCGTCGAGGGCAAGGGGGACGCCCTCCTCGAGCGGATCAAGGCGGAGGGGGAACGCTCGCCCGCCGATGTCTTCATCACCGTCGATGCCGGGCGGCTCTGGGCCGCCGAGGAGGCCGGGGTGTTCGAGTCGGTCGAGTCCGACGCGCTGGACGCTTCGGTCCCCGCCGCGTACCGGCACCCCGGGGGGCTTTGGTTCGGTCTGACCAAGCGGGCGCGGGTCCTTTTCTACTCGCGGGACCGGGTGGACCCCGCCGAGCTATCGACCTATCTGGACCTCGCCGGGCCCGGGTGGGAGGACCGGATCCTCGTGCGCAGCTCCTCGAATGTTTACAACCAGTCCCTCCTCGGGATGATGATCGCCGAGCACGGCGCGGAGGAGGCGGAGACCTGGGCCGGGGGCGTGGTGGAAAACTTCGCGCGCAAGCCGCAGTCCAACGACACCGGACAGATCCGGGCCGTGGCGGCGGGCCTGGGCGACGTGGCGATCGCCAACCACTACTATTACGTCCGCCTGGTTCTTTCCGACGAAGAAGAGGACCGGGAGGTCGTCGAAAAAGTCGGCATTTTTTTCCCGAACCAGGAAACGACCGGCACCCATGTGAACATCAGCGGCGGAGGTGTGGTGGCGGGAGCGCCGAACCGGGAAGCGGCGGTCCGGCTCCTGGAATTCCTGGCCTCTCCAACCGCCCAGGAGATCCTCGCGGCGGGCAACGCCGAATTCCCCGTCAACCCGGCCGCCGAGGTTCCCGAGGTGCTGGCCGACTACGAGTTCACGGAGAACGAAACCCCCGCCGCGGTGATCGGGGCCAACAACCCGGAAGCGATCCGGATCTTCGACCGCGCGGGCTGGCGCTGAGGCGGAAGACCCGCGCGTTGGCATGCCGGATCCGGAAGAGCGGTCGCATCCGCCGGACAACGGCCCGCGGGAGGGAAACCGGCGGCCGGGGCGACCGGGGACGCGGTCGGTCCTGCTGACCGCCGGCTCGCTGCTGGCGCTCCTGGTGGCGGCGCCGGTGCTGGTCATCGCCGCCAGCGTCTTTCTCGGCGACGACGGAACCTGGAGCCACCTCCGCGAGACTGTTCTGGGCCTGTACGTCCGCAACAGCCTTCTGCTGGCTGCCGGAGCGGGCCTCGGGGCGGGTCTCGTGGGCCTCTCGACGGCATGGTTGGTGACCATGTACGTCTTCCCGGGCCGCCGGATTCTCGAATGGATGCTCCTGCTGCCCCTCGCCATGCCGACCTATCTGGTCGCCTACGCGTACACGGACTTCCTCGATTTCGCCGGTCCGGTGCAGGAGGCGATCCGGGCGTGGACCGGTCTCGGAGCGCGTGAGTACTGGTTTCCGCAGGTCCGGTCGCTGGGCGGAGCCATCTTTCTTTTTTCGTTCGTTCTGTACCCCTACGTGTACCTGCTCTGCCGGGCCTCCTTTCTCGAGCAATCGGTCTGCATGCTCGATGCCGCCCGCACCATGGGCCAGTCCCGCGCCGAGACCTTCCGCCGGGTGGCCGTTCCCCTGGCCCGCCCGGCCCTGGCGGCGGGCGTCGCCCTGGTGGCGATGGAGTCGCTCGCCGACTACGGGGCGGTGGACTACTTCGCGGTGGACACCTTTACCACCGGAATCTACCGGACGTGGTTCGGTCTCGGATCGCCCGTCGCGGCGGCCCAGCTCTCGGCGGGGTTGCTCGGGCTCGTCCTTCTTCTCGTCGTACTCGAGCGCCTCTCCCGGGGTCGCCGCCGCTTTTTCCACACCACGAACCGCCGCCAGGATCTGCCCCGGTGGTCCCTGGCCGCCGGGAAGCGGGCCCTTGCCGCCGCCCTCTGCACCGTGCCGGTGCTCATCGGCTTTCTCCTGCCGCTGGGCATCCTGATCGAAGCGGCGCTCCGGGCGGGCTTGCTTCCTTCGCTCCTCGAATCCCTCGAATGGGCGCGGCACAGTCTCATCCTGGCGGCGGTCACGGCGGTGCTATCGGTCGTCTGCGCCCTGCTTCTGGCCTACAACATCCGCCTTCTTCCCGGGGCGGTCACCCGCTCAACCGCGCGGATCGCCTCGCTCGGATACGCCATTCCCGGTTCCGTCGTCGCGGTCGGGGTGCTCCTCCTGCTGGGGTGGGCGGACCGCTTCGCGACCGTTCTGCTGCCGGGGGATTTCCTGCTGAGCGGCACGCTGGCCGCGCTCGTCTTCGCCTACCTGACCCGTTTTCTGACACTCTCCGTGCAGACCGTGGAATCCGGCCTCACCCGGATCCCCCCTTCGCTCGACCAGGCCGGCCGCACGCTGCGGGCCGGGCCGCTCTCGGTGCTCGGGCGGATTCATTTCCCCCTGCTGCGGGCCAGCACCCTGGCGGCGGGGCTGCTGGTCTTCGTCGAGGTCCTCAAGGAGCTGCCGGCAACGCTGATCATCCGCCCGTTCAACTTCGACACCCTGGCCGTCCGCGTGTATCAGCTGGCCTCGGACGAAATGTTCGCCGAGGCGGCTGCCCCGGCCCTGCTGATCGTCCTGACCGGGCTGGTCCCGGTTCTCCTGCTCAGCCGGATGATGACCGGTGCCCGGCGGGGCCGGGAAGATCCGGCCGAAGCGCTTGGAAAATAATCGAATTTCCCAATCCGATCCTTACCGTCGCGTTCACACCCAAGACAGCCCGCCCGCCACCCTTTGAAGCAGATGCAAACCTCCCGCCCAGACCAACCCGCCCTCTCGTTCCACGGCGTTTCCCACCGCTACGGAAAGGCGCGCAGCGTGGAGGAGATCTCCTTCTCCATCGATCCGGGGGAAATCGTCTGCCTCCTCGGGCCGTCGGGGTGCGGAAAGACCACGCTTCTGCGGCTGGCCAGCGGCCTGGAGGCTCCGGAAAAGGGGGAAATCCACATCGGCGGCCAGTGCGTGGCGACGCGGGCGGGAATCCTGCCGCCGGAGAAGCGGTCGATCTCGATGGTTTTCCAAGACTACGCCCTTTTCCCACATTTGAACGTCCTGCAGAACGTGGTCTTCGGTCTCAAACGGGTCTCTCCGCCCGAGCGCTACCGGCGGGCGGGGGAGGTTCTGGAGCGGGTGGATCTCGCCGACGCGAAGGGCCGCTTCCCCCACACGCTTAGCGGCGGGCAACAGCAAAGGGTCGCCCTGGCCCGGGCGATCGCCCTGCGCCCGGAGGTCATGCTCATGGACGAGCCCTTTTCCAACCTCGACATCAACCTGCGGTTCGCGGTCCGGGAGAAGACCCGCCGGATCCTGCGGGCCGAAGGCACGGCCACCCTCCTGGTCACCCACGACGGCGAGGAGGCCACCCAGCTCGCCGACCGGATCGTCCTGCTGGACCGGGGAAGCGTGGTTCAATGCGGAACGGCCGAAGACTTCTATTTCCGCCCGGCGACCCCCTTCGCGGCCGGGTTCTTTGGAGAGACGGAAAGCCTGACCGGCGGGATCGAGGGCGGCGAGCTGCGCTCGGAACTCGGTCGCTGGGCGGCACCGGAAGGAAGCCCCGACGGACCGGCGACCCTCGTCGTCCGCGACCAGGCCTTTCTCTTCCGCGAGCCCGCGGCGGACCGGGAGCGGCATCTCCGCCTGGAGACGCGCATCCTCGAATCCCGGATCATGGGGGGGCGCCGGGTCACCGAATTCGAGTTGCCGCAGTCGCGGGACGGGAGGCGCACCTTCCGCGCCATCCACCGGATGACCACGAGGATGGCCCCAGGAGAGATCCGGCCCTGCTGGATCGACAGAAGCCTGGTTTTCGTCTTTCCCGGCCGGGCGCACGGTTGACCGATCATTCAACGCGCGCCCAGGATTCCCGGGAGGTCCGCGATCGATTCGATGACCGCGTCGGGCTTCCGCTCCGACCGCTCCAATTGCTCCCGGCTGAACTTGCCCGTCCGGACCAGAACGCCGGTCAATCCATGGTCCATCGCACCGAGCACGTCGCTCTCGAGGTCGTCGCCGACGACCGCCACCGCCTCCGTCGGCACTCCCAGCCCGGCGACCGCACTCCGGAAGAAGGCCTCCGACGGCTTGCCCAGACAGATCGGCTTCTTGCCGGAGGCGTAGGCGAGGGCCTCCACAAACGGACCCATGTCGAGAAACAGCTTTCCGCCCGATTCGAAACAACGGTTCCGCGCCAGCGCGTAGAACGCCGCCCCCCCGGCGAGCAGCCGGAAGGCCCGATTGAGAGTCGCGTAGTCAAAACTTTCGCCGAGATCGCCGAGGATCAAAACCTCGGGTCGGTCTTCGGTTTCGCGAATCCCCCGGAAATCCTCCTTCGCCGCCTCCGCGACGAACAGGGCCGCCGTCTCGAAACCGTCGGCCTCGAAACGTTCGCAGGCGGCGGCCATCGGCGTCAGGATCCACTCCTCTTTCGCCGGGACCCGCAGTTCCGCCAGCTTTTCGGCGATCCGCGACCGGGACCGGGTCGTCGTATTCGTGAGAAAACGGTAGGGGATGCCGCGCTCTACGAGTTCCTCCAGACAACGGCGGGTGCCCGCGATCCGTTCGTCGCCGGAATAAAGAGTTCCCGATAAGTCGAGAAGGACTCCCTGGATTTTCGCGTTCGCCATGACCCGTGTAAGGCATAAATTGCGCCAGATTTTTGCGAAAGCGCATCGCCCCTCCCCCGACATATCCCCGCGGCTGAAGACAGCCGCCCTCCCCCCGTGGTCGCGGGGCTTGCCCCTCGATCGGTGGCGGGGGCAGCGCAAGCCGCCTGACTTCTCCGGACCGACACGGGGAGTCGATTAAAATCAGGGCCGTTGGCCGTGACGGGTGTACCCACAAGTGCGTGGACTTCACCTAGCAATTGCAGCCATTTTTGTGAGAAACCCACGGAAAGGTTCAGGGGAGCGCGGTGCTTTAGCCCGCGTTTTCAATGCGTTCTTGTGCTTACGTTCGCAGGCTGAAGCGCTGCGCTCCCAAAGTCCGAAGAAAATGGGATCGGTTCGTTCCAAAACTCCACGCACTTGTGCTTACACCTGCCGTGACGGCGGCGCGGGTGTGCATCGCGGATGAATAATGGAACCTAAGGTTTTAGTTTGTAATGGCTTATGCGAAAATCGAGAAGCCTTCCGGAAAGGTATTTCAGCTTTCATG
This sequence comes from uncultured Puniceicoccaceae bacterium, assembly GCA_964507815.1. GTDB lineage: Bacteria > Verrucomicrobiota > Verrucomicrobiia > Opitutales > Puniceicoccaceae > Puniceicoccus. The sequence goes on along the minus strand of CAZDRT010000162.1, from coordinate 117 downwards.
CAGGGAAGACTGCCACGGGATTCCCCGTGGGGCATGGCTTCAGCCTTGCCCGGGTTGGCCGAGGGGTTGCGAACTGACGTCGCTGTCGCCGCCACCGCACGGCCAAGCGGTACCGTT
>CAZDRT010000161.1:0-8330 GCA_964507815.1 uncultured Puniceicoccaceae bacterium | reverse complement strand
GAGGATTCTTATTCCGGGCGCAATATGAACCGGGGCCAATGGTTGGTGAAGTTCGGAGAGGAGGCGGCAGCGAGGATTTTGGTTGCAAAATGTTATAGGTGTTCTTTGGCTCATATTCTTTTAAATTCCAAATCATGAACTACCTCACTTATCTAACGGCATTTGCACTCACGGCTCTTCTCGCTCCGGCGGAGGATCTTTCTTTTTCGTTCGAGGGTGACGCATCGAAACGCGAGCGCTTGTCTTCGCTCCAGGGATCCGGGGAGCCCCCGCCCTTGCATCTGTCCAACTGGGAAAATTCGCCCGGGCTGGCCCTCGCCGATCTGAAAGGGAAAATCGTTGTCCTGGATTTCTGGGCGACCTGGTGCGGCCCCTGCATTCGCAGCATTCCCCACAACAATGAAATCCACGAAAAATACAAGGAAGACGTTGTGTTTATCGGCGTATGCCACCCGAAGGGCTCGGAGAAAATGCAACAGGTAATGAAAGACTATCAAATCAAATTTCCGATTGCCGTTGATACGGATGGCACCACCAAAGAGGCCTATCGGGTGAACGGATTCCCCGACTACTACATCATCGACAGGGACGGAACGCTGGTCGTGGCCGATTGCGCGAACAACAAAGTGGAAGAGGTGATCGAAATTCTTTTGGCGAAGGGTGTATCCACAAGTCCGGGGAGCTGATCCGCTGATTACAACCATTTTGTCGGGAGACCAAAGTAGGTGGGTTGATTACATAAGCGCCCACAGTCTTTCCCGCCAAGCCGCTTCGGGTTGGACGACTGAAGTCATCCAACTACGTACTTCTGTGACTGCCTCGTGGAATCCCCGGAGGCCTCTCACCGTGGCCGGGTTGCTTCAGCGCCCGGTTTTCGCATCGGAAGGAAATGTTCCGTATCGCCGCGGAGGTTCAGCGTGAACGGGAAATTACGGGCTCTCGCAGGTGGGCTACTTTGGCCGCCCAATTATGCAGTCTCTCTCTTCGCCGTGGCACGGTAGCCGCCCTCCCTCAACCGATGGAATAACATCCCATTTCAAAGTCGGGGGGCTTTCCGATTTTGCTCCACGCAGTTGTGGTTACACCCGGTCGTCTCCCTCACTCCGATCCCAGATCCGGAGTGGCCCCCTTTTTGATCCCGGTATGCCGGACTTCCTGTCCGCTGAGGAGATAGATGACCTCCTCGGCGATGTTAGTGGCGTGGTCGGCGATCCGCTCGATGGACTTGGAGATGAAGACCAACTCGAGAAGTGCCTCGGTGTGCCCCTTGCCGTCGGAGAGCATTCCGGTGAACGCCTGGAAGTTGCTCCGGTTCATCGAATCGACCTGCTTGTCCTGCCGGATGATCGCCACGCACTTCTCCGGGTCCTCTTCGACGAAGGCGTCGATGGCGTCCTTGAGCATTTCGACGGCCATCCTGGCCGACTGCGGGATGGATACGAGATTGTCGGGGACGGAGTGCCCGTTCGAGGCGGAATTGAGAATCCGCCCCACCCGCTTGGCGATGCTGGAGGCCTCGTCGCCGATCCGCTCGAGGTCGTGCGAGGTCTTGATCGCCACGGCGACCAGGCGCATGTCCGCCGAAACCGGGTGGTAAAGGGTCATGTAGCGCACGGCGGCTTGGTCGATGGCGAGTTCGAGTTCGTCGATTTCGTGATCGGTCGCGAGGACCTCGTCGGCGATCGCCGCGTCGTGGCGTTCGAGAGCCTCCATGGCCCGGCGGGTGGCGTGCATGGCCTTTTCGGCCATCGCTACGAGGTTTGCGCGGATGGTTTCGAGTTCTGCGTGAAAGGAGCGGTCCATGGTTCTGTCTGGTGGGGGGTTGCGGTGAAAAGTTGGCGGGAAAGGATCAACCGAAGCGGCCCGAGACGTAGGCTTCGGTCTGCTCTTCCTTCGGATTCATGAAAATTTGCTCGGTTTCCCCATACTCAATCAGCTTTCCGAGATAAAAGAAAGCCGTATTGTCGGAAACCCGGGTCGCCTGCTGCATGTTGTGGGTCACGATGACGATGGTGTAATCCTTTTTGAGGATGTGGATCAGCTCCTCGATTTTCCCGGTGGCGATCGGGTCGAGGGCCGAGCAGGGCTCGTCCATGAGCAGAACCTCGGGCTCGTTGGCGATGGCCCGGGCGATGCAGAGCCGCTGCATCTGTCCGCCGGAGAGACTCAGCGCGCTTTCGTTGAGGCGGTCCTTGACCTCGTCCCAGAGAGCCGCGCCCTTGAGGCTGCGCTCGACGACCTCGTCGAGATGCGATTTCCGGCCGCGCCCGGCGATCCGGAGGCTGTACACGATGTTTTCGTAAATTGATTTCGGGAAGGGGTTGTACTTCTGGAAGACCATCCCGATCCGCTTGCGGAGCGAGATCACCTCGAGCTTCGGGTCGTAGATGCTCCGCCCGTTGATGAGGATGTCCCCGGTGTTGCGGATGCCCTCGACCAGGTCGTTCATCCGGTTGAAGTTCCGCAGGAGCGTCGATTTTCCGCACCCGGAGGGTCCGATCAGCGCGGTGACCTCGCGCTTGGGGATGTCCATGTTCAGGTCGAAGAGGACCTGGGTGTCGCCGTACCAGAATCCGTAGTCGTCCTTCACCCGGATGTAGGCGGGGTCTTCGGAAACGGGCTTGGTTTCGGTTTTGGAGGGGAAGGCTGTGTTCGAATCGGCCATGGCTGGTATGGTAAGGAGAGTTGCAGGATAAAATCAGTCTTAGAACGCCCCGACTTGGTATTTCTTGCGGAGACGGTTGCGGATGGTGATGGCCCCGAGGTTGAGGACGACCACCAGCCCGATCAGGAGGAGGGTCGTGGCGAAAACCATCGGCTTGGCCGCTTCCGAATCGGGAGACTGGAAGCCGAGGTCGTAGATGTGGAATCCGAGGTGCATGAACTTCCGCTCGAGGTGGACGTAGGGGAAGTAGCCGTCGATCGGCAGGGCCGGCGCCAGCTTGACCACCCCGACGAGCATCAGGGGCGCGACCTCGCCGGCTCCCCGGGCCATGGCCAGCACGAGGCCGGTCAGCATCCCGGGGGCGGAGGCCGGAAGAACGATCCGCTGGATGGTCTGCCATTTGGAGGCACCGCAGGCGAGAGAGGCCTCCCGCATGCCCCGGGGCACGGCGGAGAGGGCCTCCTCGGTGGAGACGACGACCACCGGCACGGTCATCAGGGCGAGGGTGAGCGACGCCCAGAGGATCCCGCCGGTGCCGAAGGTCGGCGTGGGCAGTTTGTCGGAGAAGAACAGGTCGTCGATCGAGCCCCCGAGCACATAGACGAAGAACCCGAGCCCGAAGACCCCGTAAACGATGGAGGGCACCCCGGCGAGGTTGTTGACGGCGATGCGGACGGACCGGACGAACGGGCCCTGCCTGGCGTATTCCCGCAGGTAGATGGCCGCCAGGACGCCGAAGGGCATGACCGCGATGCTCATGAGCAGGGTCATGACAAAGGTCCCGAAGATGGCCGGGAAGATCCCGCCCTCGGTGTTCGCCTCGCGGGGATTCTCGGAGACGAAGCCCCAGACATGGCCGATGAAGAAAGTGATCTTGTCGAAGAACCCGAGCCGGTCCGGGTAGTAGTAATAGGTCAGCTCGCCCATGGGAAGCCGCTGCTCCTGGCCGGTCGCCAGTTCGTAGGTGAAGACATCGGCCTCCTGCGCCGCCCGCATCTCCTTGGCCTTGGCGGCCAGCACGTCGTATTCGGCCTGGAGGGCGTCCCGCTTTTTCGCGGCATCCTGGTAGGCCGGCTTCGAAGCGGCGGCCTCGGAGCCGAATTTCCGCTCCATCGAGCGGAGCTTGATCCGCAGGTTGTCCATCTCGAAATTGATCTTGCCGATATCCCCTTTCTCGATGGAGCGGATGTCCTTCCTGCGCTGCTGGGCCTGCTCGAAGGTGTCGTCGAAAACCTGCTCGAAATTCGGATCTTCCACCGAAACTTCCGTCCCGTCGGCGAGGACGAGTTTTTTCGGATAGCCGAGGGCGTCCCCGTACTCCAGCCGCTCCATTTCCATGATGTCCGGGGCGGGCTCCATCGATTCGATCTGCTCGAAATCGACGAACTTGTACATGAACCCGTACACGTCCTTGTTTCCGACGAAAAACTGGAGTTCGCGCTTGGTCCCGGTCTTGCCGGGGCGCAGATCCCTCGCTTGACGGTCGATGGTGACGTATCCGGCGAAATGATCGACCCCCTGGATGGCCGCGTCCGTGCCCTCCTTCAGCTGGACCTTGACGATCTCCTTCGGCCAGAAAACGGTGATCCCGTTGACGAAGATCACGGTCAGCAGGGCGAAGACCATGAGGAGCCCCACGGCGAGGCCCATGCCGGTGAACCAGACGAGGTTTTCCCCTTTCGGACGATATTCTTTTTCGGCCATGATTGATTTTCTCCGGTTCGGTCGGTTCAAACGGTCTTGTAGCGCTCGCGGAGCCGCTGCCGGACGATCTCGGCGGCGGTGTTGACGGCGAACGTCATGATGAAGAGGAGCATCGCCCCGAGGAAGAGCGCGCGGTAGAGGGTTCCGTCCTTGGCCGCCTCGGGCAGCTCGACGGCGATGTTGGCGGCGAGGGTCCGCATCCCGTTAAAGATGTTCCAGTCCATGACCGGGGTATTCCCGGTGGCCATGACGACGATCATCGTCTCACCGACCGCGCGGCCGAGACCGATCATGAAGGCGGAAAAGATTCCCGGCGAAGCCGTCGGCAGGACGATCCGGGCGGCGGTCTGCCACCGGCTGGCTCCGAGGGCAAGGGAGGCCGAGGTCAGATAGGGCGGCACGTTCGACATGGCGTCCTCCGAAATCGTGAAAATCAGCGGGATCACCGTGAAGCCCATGACGAATCCGACGACCAGCGAATTGCGCTGTTCGTAGTCGGCCCCGGTGAACTCCGGCCACCAGAGCCGGAAGTCGGCGATCGGAAGGCCGGTCGCGGGATCGGTGACGGTGAAGAAAATACCCTCGACGACCGGCCCGAGGTTCCAGGCGATCCAGCCGAAAAAGACGACGGCGGGCATCATGACCAGAAACTCCCAGCCCGGCCTCACCAAGAGGCGGATGGACTGCGGCAGTTTCCCCCAGAGAAGGCCGAAGAGAATAGTCCCCAACGGGATCAGGACGACCACGCAGAGGATGGAGGGCACCCGGTTCTCCCACATGGGGGCCAGCCAGAGGGCGGCGAGAAACCCGAGCACCACGCTGGGCAGCGAGGCCATGATCTCCATCGTCGGCTTCACGAACCGCTTGAACTCCGGTCGCAGGAACTGGGAGCAATAGACGGCCGCCAGCACCGAGATCGGCAAGGCGAACAACATCGCGTAGAGGGTGCCCTTGATCGAGCCGAAGACCAGCGGCACGACCGAGAGTTTCGCCTCGAAGCTGCTGGACCCTCCGGTGGACTGCCAGGTGTACGAGGGCTCGGACTGACCCTCGTACCAGATCTTCTTGAAGAACGCGGCGAATCCGGCCTCCGGGTGCGGGTCGTCCACCGAAAGGAAGTGGAGAACCCCCTCGTCGTCGTAGAAGACCATCGCGTCGTACTTCGGACCGAGAAAGCCGACGACCGCGTCGAAATCAAGACGCCCCTCCCACCGGATGGCGCCGGTGGTCATGTACCGCAGCGATGCCTCGTTTTCCCCGGCGATCATGAAGGCACGGTTGCGCAGACTGTGGTCCTGGTTCACGAGTTTTCCCGGGAAGGGCGGCAATTCCTTGATCCGCGCATACACGATATGCCCCTTCTCCTCGTCCAGGTAGCTCGACCAGATTTCGTTCTGGCCGCGCGAGGAGACGAAGCTCAACGAAATTCGTCCGAGCATCCATTCCGTCGAAGCGATCGCCGCCTTTCCCTCGAAGGGACGGAACGTCTGGACCAGCGACAGATCCCCGTTCCGGTAAGTGTAATAGACGACCTCGCCGTTGTCCTGAACGACGAAAATCCGATCCCCGCGCCCGCCGACCAGGGTCCGGATCGGGTTTCCGGTCAAGCCCTCCGTGATCACGAAGTCGTCGGTTTTTTTCAGTTCCGCCTCGCCGAAGAGGCTGCGCTTCGCCGCGAAGGCGACTAACGAGGCCGTGTTTACCCCCTCCTCGTCCGGAGATTCCTGAACCGTCCCGACCAGACGGCGGGAATCATCCTCGAACAAATCGATCTGAATGACCTTTCCCGATCCACCTCCCGCCGCGAAAGGTCCCTCGCTGGAGACCTCGACATTGATCGCGCGGGAGGTCTCGGTGAATTCCGGCTCGTAGGCAATATCCATCAACCCGATCTGGCCATCGGCCGACCCGAGCGCGATCGTCCGGGTCATGGTATCGAAATCAAAAGCGGTCCACTCATCGACCGCCGAAGCGAACTCCGGGCGGATTTCCCGGATGCCGGAGTCGGCGAGGAGGTATTTGCCGTCCTCCACGACCGGCTGGAGCGTCTCCTGATCGATTTTCAGGGGATAAAATTCGAGACTCCCGTCCTTAACCAGGAGGAACGGCAGTTCCCCCCATTCGTCCATGCCCACGAGGACACCGTCGGACCGACCGGTGTCCAGCGTCGCCTTCTCCTCGACCTCCGCGCCCTGGAAGAGCGGGATGATCTGGAGCAGGATAAAGAGAAAAATTCCAAAGACCGCCGCGATGATTCCGATTCCGCCCACCTTGATGAAGTGGGTCATGAAACGGTCGAGGATCAGGGTCTTTCGTCCGACGGTAAACCGTTCGGGATCCGGATTGCGTTCAATAAGGGCCATGGGAGAAAAAGGTTACCAACCACGTCTCGGCAAAGAAAAGGAAAGGAAAGGGGGCGGCGGGCGTCAACACCCGCCGCCCCGCAAACAAATCGGAATCAAGTATTCCGTATGGATTCAGACCTTACTGAATCGACTTCAGGATCTGCGCCGCGATCGGAGCCGGGAGCGGGTAGTAGCCGTCTTTGGCGACCACTTCCTGGCCCTGCTTGGAGAGCACGTAGCGGAGGAACTCGTAGGTCAGCTTGTCCATCGATTCCGTCGGCGACTTGTTGACATAGATATAGAGCGTGCGGGCCAGCGGGTAGTCACCGCTGATGCAGTTCTCGGGAGTGGGCGCCACACCATCCAGATCGACCGCCTTGACCCCGGAGGTCATGTAGCCGATTCCGGAGTAACCGGCGCCGTTCAGGTCGCTGGCGACCCCCTGGACGACGGAGGACGAGCCGGGCTGCTCTTTCACGCGGGGCGAGAAGTCGCCGCCTTCGAGGGCGACCTTCTTGAAGAAGCCGTAGGTGCCGGAGGCACTGTTACGACCGTAGAGGCTGATCGCCCGGTCGGCGAGACCGCCGGTCACCCCGAGCTGGCCCCAGCGGGCGAGAGGAGTGCCGCCGCGCTTGAAGGTGCTGGAGAACAGCGAGTCAACCTGCTGCATGGTCAGGTTGTCGAGCGGATTGTCCTTGTTGAGGAAGACCGCGAGGGCGTCGATGGAGCTTCCGACAGCGGTCGGCTTGTAGCCGAACTTCTTTTCGAAGGCGTCGATCTCCGAGTCCTTCATGGCGCGGCTCATCGGTCCGAGCTGCGAGGTGCCCTCGATGAGAGCGGGAGGAGCGGTCGAAGAGCCCTTGCCCTCGATCTGGATGTTGACGTTCGGGTAGATGGCCTGGAAGCCTTCCGCCCAGAGCGTCATCATGTTGTTCAGGGTGTCCGACCCGATCGAGTTCAGGTTGCCGGAGACTCCGGAAACGGGTTCGTAGGTCGGCAGGTTCGGATCGACCTTCGCGCTCGCCGAGAGGGCGACGCCGGCCGCGAGAGCGACCGCCGAGAAGAGTTTGTACGATTGTTTCATGATTTCGGGTTTTTGCTGTTTCTGGTTTGGTTTTTAGTTGGCCGAACAGTCGGCGGGATTGCTTATCCCCGAAACGCCCCGCCCGAAACAACCCGAAAAACGCGGTTTTATGTTACGATTTCGTCACATTCGGAAAGGGACCCTGTGGCGGTAGGGTGGACGGGCCCCCGCGTGAAGCGCGCTGGGCCAACGCGAATGCGAAGTCCGGCTTTTTCGTTGTTTCGGAAAACCGGCCACACCGTGTAACCACAAGTGCGTGGAGGGAATATCAAAATTTATTCGATAATAGTGCGTATGCCGCCGAACTAAGGCGGGAGGGCGGCTGTCCTCAGCCGCCGCGATACGTCGGAGGGGGATCCGATCAACTTCCGAAAGATTCCCGCGCCGCCGAATTTATTCCGTGGCTTTCCATTCTCTCCCCGCAATGCGGCGGCTGAGGACCCGTCTTCGCAAAACTTCGTATTGTTCTGTGACCGCCCCCCAGTCAAATCCCGCTGACAGCAACCGACCCGAGATCTTGCTCTTCTGTGAC
>CAZDRT010000160.1:0-8400 GCA_964507815.1 uncultured Puniceicoccaceae bacterium | reverse complement strand
CGCCCGGTTTTCGCATCGGAAGGAAAGGTTCCGGATCGCCTCAGAGGTTCAGCGTTAACGGGAAATTCCGGGCTTTCGAAGGTGGGCGCTGAAGCAACCCACCCACTTTGGCCGCCCAATTACGCAGTCTCAGCCCGCTGAAAGCAGCCGACTGAAGACAATGCTCTCTCTCTTCTCTTCTCTTCTCTTCTCTTCTGAAATTGAATCAGGGAGCGACGATGCGCCGGGCGAATTCAGGCGACGCCAGTGCTTGAAAATGAGCGGTATTGAATGTGTAGATCCGCTCGACTTCTTCTTTTTCGGCCAGACACTACGTAGTCGTGCGACTTTAGTCGTGCGACCCGGTACGGCGGGTTGGTCCGGATCGCCGGATGCGCTCCGTCGGAGGGCAAGCCTACCGCCCGGTCGGCATCTGGAAGCCGCCCATGTCGAGGGCACGGTAGCCGGACGGAACCTGGAATTCCGAGTCGGGGAGGGACTCCTCCTTGAGGGCGACGACCTTCAGGGTCATGGTCTCTCCCGTGCCAGTGGATATGATTTCCAACGGCATCGCGCCGTTCGGAAAGGCTTCGGCGAGAGCGGGCGGGATATCCTGCGAGAGAGGTCCGTCCAGCGGCATGAACGAGCCCACCTCGCCGGTAATCCAGAGGACGGTCGTTTCCCCGCCTTCGGTGTAGGTCACCTTGCGGGTGTTGTAACCGAGGATTTCGCGGGTTTCGTCGCTGATCTCAAATGAGCCGGTCGCTGTCCGGTTCCCGTTCGCGCCGAATTTCGAGGACGGCGCTTTCATGTACATCCGCTGTTGCGGGATGAGGACCAGGGCCTCCTCTGTTTCGGTGTCGAGGATCACCTTGCCGCCCTGCGCGGAGGGCATTGCAAAGGCCATGCGGGAACCCTTCACGAGGAAGGTCATTTCCTGTTTCCCGCCGTCGGCATCGATCTCATACGTGAGGGAGCCCTCGAAGGGCTTCGCGAGGGTCAGGGATCCTCCGAAAAGGAGGACGGCCAGGGGAAGAGGGAGAAAAGATTTCATAGTGATGGTTGTGCGGTGTTGGTTGGTCTTGGGTGGATGGCGGAACTATTTCAGGAGATCAGCCGCCGGTGCTCTCGACGACATCGCCCTTCTTGGGCATCTCCCCGTCGGTGAGGTCGGCGTAGCTGATCTTGTCGGATACCTTGGTAACCCGGATCTCGCTCGTCACGGGTCCTTCGATCCGCTCGAGAACCTCACCCGTGGTCGGGTCGGTGAGAAGCTCGCCTTTCTCGCGGATGACGAACCGTTGGCCTTCCGAAACGGCGAAGTTCGAGCCCCGGTTGATGATGATCCGGTCTCCCGACACGGCGACCACCGCTCCTTCGAAAGTGAAGTCCTCGAACTGTTCGGCGAGAAAACGGGTCGATTGCACCACGTTGTCGTAGGCGGCCTCGCCGAGGGGCGTTTTCGTGAATCCCCCGACGTCCGCGCCCCAGTTCGAGGCGGCGTAGCCGACGTTGAGCCCCTTTCTCCCGGCCGTGCCGATGACCCGTTCCTTCGCGACGATCTCACCGGTGGTCGAGTCGATGATCTTGACGATGGTGGTGATCCGGGCTTTGCCGCCGCTACCCCCGATCCGGAACCCGCCGACGGACACCCCGCCGCTTTGGCCGGACTGCTTGCCCTCGACGTCGGTGATCTCCACCTCGGCCTGGTACTTCGCGCTGCGGATCAGGCCGGTCTGGGCGACGTCGGAGGCACCCGCGGCCCGCCCGCTCTCCTGGAGATCCTGCTCGAGAAGCGTGTCCTCGATCCGGTCCCGGTCAACCACCACGAAACGGTTGGTGTCGTAGAGGGCCGATTCCAGCATGCTCGAGATACTGTCGGACAGGTTGACGGACGGACGGAAAACGGCCGTGTATTTCGGCGGGAGAACGGCGATGGCGTGTTTGACGCCGTTGTAGGGAGGCAAGCCGAAATCCTCGTTGGCGGACTCGGTCTTGTCTTCGCCGAAGCCAAAAAGGGCAAAGGCCTGGGTGGCGGCACCCAGGGACAGAAGAAGGATGAGAGGGAGTGTTTTATTCATGACGGTTATCAGTCGAAATGATTAGGAAACTTCGGGCGGGGAGTCAAGGGGAGGTTTGCGGTGGCGGCGACCCCGGGCAAGACTTATGCCATGCCCCACGGGGAATCCCGTGGCAGTTTTTCATACACCGAAGCTCAAAATACTTTTCCGGGAACTTCGAGGCGTCGAACATTCTGTTCAACACCGATCCCTGACCGGCGGGAAGCCGCCGGGAAAAATCCCTCTGATGACCAGCGGGTTCGCGCGCCCCCCGGCATCCGCGCTTGCCCGCTCCCGGATTTGGGAGGATCGTCTTCCCATGCCCGAGACCCAAGATCCGTTCGTCCACCTGCACGTTCACACCGACCGCAGCCTGCTGGACGGATGCTGCCGGATCGATCTGCTCGCCCAGCGGGCCGCCGAACTCGGCATGCCGGCGCTCGCCATGACCGACCACGGCAATCTTTTCGGGGCCGTCGAGTTCTACCGGCAGATGACCGCCAACGGGATCAAGCCTCTTATCGGCTGCGAGATTTATCTCGTCCATGACCACGGGATGGATGATCGCCCGAAGCGGGAGAAAAAACGCTCCGACGATATGGTCGATGTGCCGGACGAGGAGCTGGGGCCGGAGCATTTCCCGAAGCACCAGATCCACCACAAAACCCTGATCGCCAAAAACTTCACCGGATACCAGAACCTGGTGAAGCTGGTCTCCGACGCCCACGTCCGGGGCATGTATTACCGCCCGCGGACCGACATGGAGCAGCTCGCCAAGTATTCGGAGGGCATCATCGGGCTCTCGGGATGCATCAACGGAGTCGCCTCGCAGTACCTGATCTATTCCGACTACGAGAGCGCCCGCAAGGCGACGGCGGATTTCGTCGATATTTTCGGAAAAGAGGATTATTTCATCGAGATACAGGATCACGGAATGTCGGCGCAGCGGCGCGTCATTCCCGGGCTTCTGAAGCTGGCGAAGGAGTTCGACCTCAAGGTGGTCTGCGCCAACGACGTCCACTACGTGCGGCAGGAGGATTGGGAGACGCACGACGCCCTCCTGTGCATCCAGACCGGAAAGGTCATCGCCGAGGAAAAGCGCATGCGCTACCCTTCGCGGCAGTTCTACCTGAAGAGCGCGGCGGAGATGGCCCAGGTCTTCCGGGAGATCCCGGAGAGCCTGACCAACACCCTCGAGGTCGCCGAACGCGTGGATTTGCAATTGGAATTCGGGGTCACCCACTACCCCGTGTTCGAGAAGCCGGAGACCCTCGAAGTGCGGTCCACCGATACCGAGTTCGACCGGATCCTCGACATCTACGTGACCGAGCAGGAGAAGGTGAACCGGCAGAACGGCATCGAAGACGCGGAAATTCTCGCCCCGGCCCGGCGGGAGGAACTGCGCAAAAACGGAAGGCTTCTCTTCGATCTCTGCAAGAAGGGTGTCCGCGAGCGCTACGGGGTGGACTACGACCGGCCGGAGAACTCGACGCCGCCCGCCGGCGCCGATCCGGACTTCGTCGAGCGTGTCCGCCGACAGCTCGACTACGAACTCGCCATCATCGCCGGGACCGGATTCGTCGATTACTTCCTGATCGTCTGGGACTTCATCGACTGGGCGCGCCGCCAGGGCATCCCCGTCGGGCCCGGGCGCGGATCGGGCGCCGGGTGCCTGGTCGCCTACGTTCTCCGGATCACCGACATCGATCCGCTCCGTTTCGGCCTCCTCTTCGAGCGCATGCTCAATCTGGAGCGGGTTTCGCCGCCGGATTTCGATGTCGATTTCTGCATGCGCCGCCGCGACGAGGTCGTCCACTACGTGCGCGACAAATACGGGAGCGATTCCGTCGCCAACATCGTGACCTATGGCACCTTCGGGCCGAAGATGGTCGTCCGGGATCTCGCCCGGGTGAACGGCCTCGAGTTCAAGGACGGGGACCGCATTGCGAAAATGATCCCGGACGAACTCGGGATCACCATGGAGCAGTCGATCCAGAAATCGCCCGACCTGCGCGAGGCGATCAAGAACGATCCGGTCACCCGCAAGATCATCGCCCAGGGCCGGGTCATCGAGGGGATGGTCCGCAACACCGGCAAGCACGCCTGCGGGATCATCATCGCCGACCGCAGGCTGACCGACCTGGTTCCCGTCTGCCTGCAGGAGGGTGACCTCACGACCCAGTACGCCAAGGGGCCGGTCGAGGATCTCGGCCTGCTCAAGATGGACTTCCTCGGGCTGAAGAACCTGACCGTTATCTCCGACGCCGAGGAGGCGATCCGGACGACCCGCGGAAAGCCGGACTTCCGGATCGAGGACATCCCCCTCGAGGACCAGGCCACCTTCGATCTGCTCAACGAGGGTAGCACCGTCGGCGTGTTCCAGCTCGAATCCGACGGGATGCAGTCCCTCTGCCGCCAGATCGGCCTGAGCAGCTTCGAGGAAATCATCGCCCTGATCGCCCTCTACCGACCGGGACCGATGCAGTTCATCCCCCAATTCATCGAGGGGAAAAAGGATCCGTCGAAGATCCATGTTCCCCATCCGCTCCTGAAGGAATTGGTCGAGGAAACGTACGGGGTGCTTGTTTACCAGGAGCAGGTCATGCAGTCCGCCCGGATCATCGCCGGCTACACCCTCGGCAACGCGGACATCCTCCGCCGGGCGATGGGGAAGAAAAAGAAGGAGGTCATGGCCGAGCAGCGGCAGGCCTTCATCGAAGGGGCGAAGGAGACCAACGACATCGGGCGGCGCGACGCGGAGGAGATCTTCGCCATACTCGAGAAATTCGCCGAATACGGTTTCAACAAGTCCCACTCGGCCGCCTACGCCATGATCAGCTACCGGACCGCCTACCTGAAGGCCAACTATCCGGTCGAATTCATGGCGGCGCTCCTCTCGGCGGAACTCGGCAACGCCGACAAGGTCGCCACCTACGTCTCGGAGGCCCTCGCCCGGGGCATCCCGGTCCTCGGACCGGACATCAACGAATCCCGCCACAACTTCACCCCCGTGCCGGGCGCCACGGAGGGCGACCCCGGGCGCATCCGTTTCGGGATGAGCGCGATCAAAGGGGTGGGGGACGCCGCCACGGCCAAAATCATCGAGGACCGGGACGCCCGCGGCCCCTACAAGGATTTCACCGATTTCGTCGCCCGGACCGACCTCCGGGCCGTCAACCGGCGCACGCTCGAAAACCTGATCCGGACCGGCACTTTCGACTCGTTCGGGGAGGACCGGGCCGGTCTGCTCGCCAACCTCGACAGCCTTCTCGGCGTCGCCATGGCGGAGAAGAAGGACCGCGAATCCGGCCAGGGCTCGCTCTTCGACCTCATGGAAACACCCGTCGGCGACGAAGGCGCGGCCGACGGCACGACCCGGATCGAAGTGGACCCCATGGACCGGAAGGAAAAGCTGACCCACGAGAAGGAACTCCTCGGCTTCTACCTCTCCGGCCATCCGCTCGACGACTACGGCCTCCTCGCCGCCGCCATCCTCTCCGTCGATCCCGGCCAGACCCAGGATCTCGAGGACGAGGAAACCTTCCGCCTGACCGGGGTTATCTCGGCCCTCGAAGAGCGCATGACCCGCAAGAGCGGAGAGCCGTGGGCGAAGTTCAACCTCCTGACCCGGACGAAAAGCCTGCCGATCACGGTTTTCCCGAAAAACTTCGCCAAAAACCGCGCGCACATCGCGGCCAACAACATCGTCGTCGTCGAGGGCCGGGCCGCCCGCCGGGACGAGGGGGTGGATTTGCTCGGACTCTCCGTCCGCCTTCTCAGCGAGGCGATCCCCCAGATGATCCGCAAGATCACCTGGGTGATCCGGCCGGACGAGAACGGCCGCGACTTCCTCCAAGCCCTGCGGGCGGAAATGACCTTCGACGAATCCGGCCTCCCCGCCACCATCGCCATTCTCGCCGAAGAGGAAAGCGCCTTCCTGGCGGAGATTTCCCGCAGCCTCCGCGTCCCGTCCTCCTGGCCCCGCATCGCCCGGCTCCGCGGCCACCCCGGGGTGGTGGGGCTCCGCGTCTCGGCCACCGAACCCCGCGAGATCGACGACCGCCCCCACTGGAAACGCCGCCAGAGCGAGCGCAAGGCGGGGTGAGGCCGCGCTTCTTCCGTGACTGGGGTGTAACCACAAGTGCGTGGACTTCACCTGACAATTGCAGCCATTTTTGTGAGAAACCCACGGAAAGGTTCAGGGGAGCGCGGTGCTTTCGCCCGCGTTTTCGGTGCGTTCTTGTGCTTACGTTCGCAGGCTGAAGCGCTGCGGGAGGTTCGGGCAAGACGTTCACGGCGGTCGGGGAACCTTTGGTCAATGTTACAGGATTGTAACACTAGATCAGTTGACCCCCCCGTCCCCATCCTCAATCCTCATCGCATAGCCTAACGCATCATGAGCAATTCTATTCGCAACCATTCCGCAAGCTTCCGCCCGCAGCGGCGGCGGGCCTTCACCCTTATCGAACTCCTGACCGTGATCGCCATCCTCGGACTGCTCGCGGCCATCCTCATTCCCACGGTTGGATCCATCCGCACCAAGGCCGACCGCACGGCCAGCGCGAGCAACCTGCGCCAGTGGGCGAGCGCCCTCCTCCTCTACGCGGGCGAAAATAAACACCGTATCCCCTACGAGGGCGGCGAGGACCAGCCAAGCTGGAGCCAGACAAAGAGACCGCAGGAGGAAAACTCGTGGTTCAACGCCCTCCCACCCTACGTCGGGGAACAGCCGCTCAGCGAACTCACCACCCGCGGAGAACGCGAGGCCATGCTCCGAACTTCGTCCATCCACTACAGCCCCGGCTCGAATCCGGACGAGCGGCGAAACCGACTCAAGCCCCAGTTTTCCTACATGATGAACTCGCAGATCTACAGCGACGGCGAGAACGCCCCGAGTGACTCGGGCAACGACCTCATCCGCCTCAACAACATCCCCGAGCCCTCGAAGACCATCTTCATGACGGAGACCCGCGCCTCGACGGACGACGGGGCCCCCAACGAGGAAGCGAAACGGGTCGCCCGGGCCAAGGGGCGCAACAACAGCATCAGCTTCCGCTACGGAGGCCAGACCAATGTCGTCTTCCTCGATGGAAGCGTCGTGGTGGTGGACAGCGAAAAGCTTTACAACAATAAGAAGGATCCCGCTGGTTCTTCGGACGATCAACTCCCGGGATTCGTCTGGTATCCCTGGCACGATTGGGAGAAATAGCCCCCAAATTAAACGAAACGAACTCTCGTCCCGGCCTACGGGAAATACCTGCGAAACAAGTCGAAACTCCACCACTCTCGAAGACCCTCCGTAGCTCGCAGAGCGAAGGACGGGCACTTCTCCACCACTCCAACTCTTTATGAAATCCACAACCCACTCCCTCCTCCTCTCCGTTCTCGGGGTTCTTGCCGCCGCGCAGACGTCCGCCGCCGCCCCGGTGATCGTCAACGAATACAACGCCGTCGCGGATAGCAATTTCCTCGAGAACGGCGGCTCCGACACCTTCTTCGACCGAATCCAGGGCAACGGCGGCGATTGGTTCGAGCTGGTCGTCATCGGCGACGGCACCGCCGCCAGCACCGTCGATATGCGGGGCTGGACCATCGACGTTTCCGGAGAAATCCTTACGCTCTCGGACGATCCCTACTGGAGCGATGTGCGGGCCGGGACGATCCTCACCTTTATCGAGACCGACAACGCCGGTGGAAAAGACACCAGCTCCAGTGTCCCCGCCGAAGACCGCTTTCTCGAAGAGGGCTGGGCCTGGGCCAATATCTTTATCGGCGACTCCAAGTATATCGACACGACGGCAAGCGATTCGTTTCTGGATGTATCGAATTCGGGCACACAAATCGAGGTGAAAGACTCGGAGGGCACCACCATCTTTGGCCCGGCGGGAGAGGGGGTGCAGCCTTCGTCCGGAATCGGAAGCGATGAAGCCTTCGTCCTCGCAACCAACCCAAACACTTCAATAACACCAGACAACACTAGCTATGGGGACTCCGGTTCTTCCACTTTCGGATCGCCGAACACTTGGGACAACGGCGACCGAAAGCAGAATTTCACCCCGTTCCGCACGATTACCGACGCGCCCGTTTTCATCACGATTCCCCCCGTTGATCAAATGCTTGCGGGTAATGTCTTCACCTATGACGTTGAGGTCGCCGATGCAAACGACGGCACCTTCACGATCACCGCTCCATCCCTGCCCTCATGGCTGACCTTGACAGATAACGGCGACGGCACGGCGGAACTGACCGGCACTCCTGCGATTGCCGATGTCGGACTGAACTCCGTGGAATTGGAGGTTACGGACTCCCCGAACGACGGAACCGGCACCCAATCCTTTTCCATCGAGGTCTTTCCCTCTCC
>CAZDRT010000159.1:0-8433 GCA_964507815.1 uncultured Puniceicoccaceae bacterium | reverse complement strand
CCGTTCACCTCGTCGAGATGGAGCGGATCGAGCCGGAATACGCCGAATCGATTCGGGCAAACGGACGCGTCGTCTATGAGCGCTGAGTCCAAAATCCATTCCCTCCTCGGCGAATTGGAGCGCACCCGTGCGCTCCTGCGCCGAATCGAAGAGTTCTACGACGAACGTTTTCCCGCCGAGGAGAGGACCACCGACGCCGCCATCGTCCTTTCCGAGATTCTCGGCAACTACTACACCTGCCTCGAGACTTTCTTTTTGCGGGTATCCCAAACCTTCGAAAACCATCTCAGCCGGGATGCATGGCATCGTGACCTTCTCGGAAAAATGGTTCTCCGCATTCCCGGAGAACGGGAGCCGCTGCTTTCGGAGATCAGCTACGCGGCGGCGGGCGAACTCCTGCGGTTTCGTCATTTCAAGCGGTACTACCTCGAGTTCGACTACGACTGGGATCGCCTGGAACTCGTGGAGAAAAAATTCGCAACCCTCCGCCCGAATCTGGAAGAGGACTTTGCGCATTTTGCGCAATTCCTGCAGCAACTCGCCGACGATGTCACGGACGGGTTGTGAGCGGTGGCATTCCCGGGCTCAACCAAAAGCGAGGGGACTTTATCGACGGATTACGCCATTTTGCTCGAAGGCCACGGGTGGTTCTTGAGAAACGAAGTCGTTCGCAGGATCCCCGGGGCGGCACGCGCGCAAGCACGCGGCCCTACAAGTTTTTCCGAAACAACGACTAATCCCGACTTCGTATTCTTGTGAGGCCTTTTCGGAGCGATCCGTTCAGCTTCCTTCTACTTTCGAGCGAAGCGACACGCAACCGAACGGGCGCAGCAAATGGAAACCGATGAGCACTGATGGGAAAAAGAATCATCAGTCCATCAGTAGCACGCTGGCGACAGCCAGTGTGACGAGCCTTTCAGAACTCACCAAATCAGGGTCTCAGCGGGAGATTCGTTCGCAAGTTTGATGCCCGAATTTCTCCCAAAAAGGAATGAAATTTTACAACCGCTTCGCTAGAGGGGGGAGTTTTGGGAGGGAAAAGAATGCTGGAGCAAAAGCTACTCCCCAACCTCGCCCGAAGGGCTCTCATGGAAGCCGAATTCCCGGTAGGCTTCGGCCACCAGTTCGGGCAGCGGGGGGACCACCGGAGTCGCTCGCGCTCCGGCGGCGGCGCAGCCGACGTAGCCGACCACGGTGGGAAACGGCGACGGTCTCCGTCCCTCCCGGATCAGAAGATCGGCGAGGATGAGGACCGCGTCCACCCACTCCGGCCATCCGTAGGGGGAGTCGTCCACTTCGCGCACCCAGTCCGCCGCTTCCGGCTCCGAGAGCCGCCGCCATTCCTCGATTCCGTGCAGCCGCGCGAGCGCGTCCGCGGGGACGCCCCTCGCCGCCAGCCATGCTTCGGCGGCGGCGGGGTCGGATGCGGGATCGAATGGCGCGGGTCCGGTCATGTTCGGGTCTCCGGGTGGCCGCGCTCAGGCGGGAACCGGAATCTGTTCGCTCTCGTAGGCCAGATCGGAGCGGAGCCACCGTTCGCACTCCTCGACGGTGATCCCCTTGCGGGCCGCATAGTCCTCGACCTGGTCCTTGGCGATCCTGCCGACCGGGAAGTAGCGGGCTTCGGGGTGGGCGAAGTAGAGCCCGGAGACGGAACTCGGCGGATCCATCGCGTAGCTGCTGGTGAGCGAAATCCCCGTGCGCTCCTTCACCTTGAGCAAGTCCCAGATCGCCTGTTTCTCGGTGTGGTCCGGGCAGGAGGGGTAACCGGCGGCGGGCCGGATGCCCTCGTAGCGCTCTTTGACCAACCATTCGACGTTCGGGTGGACGGTTCCGGGGTCGGCGGAAAAACGGTCGCCGAACCGGAAGGGCTCCTCCCGCCCGTAGCCGAGATCGTCGCGGATCTTCTTGTGGCAATACTCGGCCAACCCTTCGGCGAAGCGGTCGGCGAGGGCCTGGATGAGGATGGCGTTGTAGTCGTCGCCCCGCTCCTTGAAGGAGGCCGCGTAGGTCTCGATCTCCTCCCCGGCCGTGCACGCGAATGCGCCGAGGGTATCGACCACGCCCTTCGCACGGGGTGCGATGAAGTCCGCGAGGCTTAGGTAGGGTTCCTTTTCCCCGCTCTTCTCCTTCTGCTGCCGGAGAAAGCGGAAGGTTTCCAAAACCTCGGAGCGGTCCGGATTCGCGTAGAGTTCCACGTCGTCTCCGACGGAGTTGGCCGGCCACAGGCCGCAGACGGCGCGGAGGTTCACCCTGCCATTTCCGACCAGATCGTCGAGAACGGCGCGGGCGTCGTCGTAGAGCTTGCTCGCCTCTTCCCCCCGCTGGTGGTGGGTGAGGATCTTCGGGAAGCTGCCCCGCATCTGCCAGGCGTGGAAAAAGGGCGTCCAATCGAAATACTCGACGATCTCTCCGGCCGGAATGGACTCGAGAAATTCGCTTCCGAATTTCTCGGGCAGGCGCGGTTCGTAGCCCGACCAGTCCAGCCGCAGGGAGCGTTCGCGCGCTTCGGCGACCGGCGTGTAACGGGCGCTGGAAGCCGCTCCGGCGGCGTGTCGCTCCTTGGCCTGCTTGTGCTCCTGCTCGAGATCGACGAGGAATTGTTCGCGGGTCTTGGGATTGATCAGGCGGTTGCAGACGTCGGTGACGAGCGAGGCATCCGTCACATGGACGACGGGGCCGCTGTAGTGGGGGGCGATCTTAATCGCCGTGTGCGCCTTGGACGTGGTCGCGCCCCCGATGAGGAGGGGGACCTTCAGCCCCCGCTTCTCCATCTCGGCGGCGTTGGCGATCATCTCGTCGAGGGAGGGGGTGATCAGGCCCGACATGCCGATGAAGTCGGCTTTGTGCTCGGCGGCCTCGGCGAGAATTTTTTCGCAGTCGCACATCACCCCGAGGTCGATGACGTTGTAGCCGTTGCAACCGAGAACCACGCCGACGATGTTCTTGCCGATGTCGTGGACATCCCCCTTGACGGTCGCGATGACGAAAGTACCCGCCGATCCGGAGTCCTTTTTCTCCTCCTCCATATAGGGAAGCAGGTAGGCGACGGCTTTTTTCATGACACGGGCGCTCTTGACCACCTGCGGCAGGAACATGTTGCCCTCGCCGAAGAGCTTGCCGACGACCTTCATGCCGTCCATGAGCGGACCTTCGATCACGTCGAGGGGACGGTCGAGTTTCTGGCGGGCCGACTCCGTATCCTCTTCGATGTGGGTGGTTATCCCGCGGACGAGGGCGTGCTCGATCCGCTTTTCGAGTTCGAAGGAGCGCCAGTCGGCGGGGTCACCGCTTTTTTTTTCGGTCGTGTCTCCGGCGGGCACGGCGCCTTCGCCGCCCTGGAGAAATTTCTCGAGGATCTCCGGATTCTTTTCGCTCGAGGCGCGCTCGAAGAGTTCCTGGAGCACTTTCATCCCGCGCACCATGGCGGCGGACACCCGTTCTTCCGGGGTGCCGGAGGCCGCGCCACCGACTTTGCCTTCCTTGATTTCCTCGGCGTGGGTGATGAGCTTCTCCGTCGATTCCGGATCCCGGTTCAGAATCACATCATCGACGAGGGTCTTGAGCGGCTCGGCGATTTTGTCGTAATCCATGAGGAGACCGGGATTGACGATGGCCATATCGAGGCCGGCCTTGCGGGCGTGATGGAGAAAGGCGGCGTGCATCGCCTCGCGGACGGGGTTATTGCCCCGGAACGAGAACGACACGTTGGAGAGCCCCCCGCTGGTCAGGCATCCGGGGCAGCGTTTTTTGACCTCGCGGACCCCTTCGATGAAGTTGACCGCGTAGTTGTTGTGCTCCTCCATCCCGGTGGCGACGGTCAGGATGTTGAGGTCGAAAATGATATCCTTCGGATCGAACCCGACCTCTTCGGTCAGAATGCGGAAGGAGCGCTCGGCGATCTTCGCCTTTCCCTCGACGGTGACGGCCTGGCCCTCCTCATCGAAGGCCATGACGACGGTGGCCGCCCCGTAGCGCCGGATTTTCCGGGCTTGGTTGCGGAAGGCGTCCTCCCCTTCCTTGAGGCTGATCGAGTTCACGATGGGGCGCCCCTGCACGCACTGGAGCCCGGCCTCGATAACGGACCATTTCGAGCTGTCGATCATGAGGGGGACGCGGGAGATGTCGGGTTCGGACGCGAGCAGGTTGAGGAACTTGCGCATGCACTCCTCTCCCTCGAGCATGCCTTCGTCGAAATTAACGTCGAGGACATGGGCTCCTTTTTCGATCTGGGAGCGCGCCACCGTCAGCGCGGCGTCGAAATCGCCCTGTTTGATCAGCTTCTTGAACCGGGGCGAACCGGTCACATTGGCACGCTCACCGACGAGCAGGAACGATCCATCAACCGAACCGAAATTCAGCGGCTCGAGGCCGCTCAGCCGGAGATCGGGGTCGATGGCCGGAACTTTCCGCGGCGGGTATTCGCCGACTTCCTCGACGACGGCTCCGATGTGCTCCGGGGTCGTACCGCAGCAACCGCCGACCAGATTCACCAGCCCGGCCTTTGCGAACTCCGCGAGGGCGTTGCCGGTGTGTTCGGGCGTTTCGTCGTAACCCGTGTCGCTCAGGGGATTGGGAAGGCCGGCGTTCGGATATACGTGGACGTAGGTATCGGCGACCCTGGACAGTTCCACGAGGAAGGGTCTCATGAGATCGGCGCCGAGGGCGCAGTTCAGGCCGACGCAGAACGGACGGGCGTGCCGCACGGAATTCCAGAAGGCCTCGACCGTCTGCCCGGAGAGGGTGCGCCCCGACTGGTCGGTGATGGTGACGGACAGGATGACCGGCACCCGCTCCCCGCGCTCCTCGAAGAGATCCTCGATGGCGTGGATGGCGGCCTTCAGGTTCAAGGTGTCGAAAGTCGTCTCGGGCAGGAGCAGGTCCGCTCCGGCTTCGAGGAGACTCTTCGCCTGATCGTAGTAGGCGGAGCGTAAATCCTCGTAGGTTACGGCTCGGTACTCCGGCCGGTTGACATCGGGCGACAGGGAGGCGGTCCGGTTGGTCGGGCCCATCGCACCGGCCACGAAAAGATGCCTGCCCTCCTTCTTCGCAATCTCCCCGGCCACTTCTTTGGCGATGCGGACGGACTCCCGGTTGATCCGGTCCACCCAGTCTTCGAGACCGTAGTCGGCCTGCGCGATGGTCGTCGCGCTGAAGGTGTTCGTCTCGACGATGTCCGATCCGGCCTCGAAGAACGCCCGGTGGATGTCGGCGATGAGATCGGGACGGGTCAGGCTCAGGAGATCGTTATTCCCCTTCAAATCGCCCGGAACGTCTTTGAGATCGTCGTTGCGGAAGTCTTTCTCCTCCAATTTGTGGCGCTGGATCATGGTGCCCATGGCACCGTCGAGAAAGCTGATCCGGTTTTCGAAAATCGCGCGGAGAGGCCCGAAGGCCGCCGATTCCGTCTGTTTGCTTTTTTCTGACATGGTTATACTATCATGGGAAGCGGAACCAATTTCAACCCCTATCCATCAACAAATCAGGATTTGTTGATGCGTTCCCCCCGGTGACTTTTCGCGTGATCTCCCGCGGGAAAAACCCTTGGATACCCTCATGCCCAGAGTAAAACCGCGCTCGAAGAAGTCCGCAACCGCCCGGAAACGCGCGAAGAAGAAACCGGAACACGATCTGCCCCCGGCCTCCGACTGGCGCTCGACCGACGAGCAGGAACGCCTGAAACGCAAAATGCGCGCGCGGGAGGAGACCTTCCGCATCGTCAACCGCTCGCCCGAGCATCCCGTCTTTTCGAATTTCACCGTTCATTCGCAAAGCGGGATGGCCTATTCGGTGGAGATCCGCGACTTGCGGGAAACGGGAAACGCCTGCACCTGCACCGATTTCCGGATCAACGGCCTGGGCGTGTGCAAGCACATCGAGGCCGTCCTTTTCCGCCTGGAAAAGAGCAAGCGGGCGGAGTTCCGCGCCGCCCGGAAGGAGGGCTCGCCGAGGATCGACATCGTGCCCGACGAATCGGGACAGGGGCTTCGGGTCGAGCGCAATCTCGACCGCCTGCCGCCGCGGCTGCGGTCATACTTCGATGAAAAGGGAGTTCAGCTCGAGGGCGTCGATACCGACAGCCTGCTGTCCGAGCTTGCCGCCTCGCGCTCGAAGTATCTGCGCATCTCCCAGGAGGTGGAGGCCCGGCGGGAATCGGTGCGGAGGGAACGCGACCGCACCGCGAGCCGCCGCGACTACGAGACGGGAGTCGTGGAAGGCCGCTACCCGGAGCACGTGACCCTCAGCCCGCTCTACCCCTACCAGCGGGAGGGCATGCTCCACCTGGTTTTCCGCGAACGGGCGCTGCTGGCCGACGAAATGGGGCTGGGCAAAACGATCCAGGCCATCGCCGCCTGCGCCCTTCTGGAGCATCTCGGAAAGGCCAGGCGGGTTCTCGTGGTCACCCCGGCCTCGCTGAAGTCCGAGTGGGAAGAGCAGATCGGGAAGTTCACCACCCTGCCCCTGCGGCTTCTCTTCGGCGGACGCGGCGAACGGCTGCGGGCCTACCGGGAGGAGAATCCCCCGTTTTTCACCATCTGCAACTACGAGCAGATTCTCCGCGACAGCCTCGACATCAACGAACACCTCGCGCCCGACATCGTGGTGCTCGACGAGGCCCAGCGGATCAAGAACTGGTCCACCAAAACCGCCCAGGCGGTCAAGCGCCTGCAGAGCCGCTACGCCTTCGTCCTCACCGGGACCCCCATCGAAAACCGCATCGACGAACTGCACTCCCTCATCGACTTTCTGGACCCCTCCCTGCTCGGCCCGCTCTTTCGCTTCAACCGGGAGCACTACGAACTGGACGACAAAGGGCGCCCGCAGGGCTACCGGAATCTCACCGGACTGCGCCGGAAGGTCGCGCCGGTCCTCCTGCGCCGCCGCAAGGCCGAGGTCGAGACCGAGTTACCGGACCGTACGGACAAGACCCTCTTCGTCACCCTGACCAAAGCCATGCGCGAGGAATACGCCGATTACGAGCGACAGGTCGGCGAACTCGCGGCCAAGGCCAAGCGGCGGCCGCTGACCGCCAAAGAGCAGGACCGGCTGATGATTTTCCTGAGCATGATGCGCATGATCTGCGACTCGCCGGGGTTAATGAAGAACAACCCCTCCCGTGACTGCCCGAAACTGGAGGAACTGGAGCGGGTACTCGAGGAGAGTCTCTCCGAGCCCGACGTCAAAGCCATCGTCTTCTCCGAATGGACCGGGATGCTCGGCCGGGTGCGCGACCTGGCCGCCCGCATGGACATCGGCTTCGCCTGGCACACCGGAAGCGTGCCCCAGCGAAAGCGCCGCGCGGAGATCCGGACCTTCCAGCAGGATCCGCGTTGCCGTCTCTTTCTCAGCACGGATTCGGGCGGCGTCGGTCTTAACCTCCAGAACGCCAGCCTCGTCATCAACTGCGACCTGCCGTGGAACCCGGCCAAGCTGGAACAGCGCATCGCCAGGGCCTGGCGCAAGAACCAGACCCGCGCGGTCACGGTGGTGAACCTCGTCGCCCGGGACACCATCGAGCACGGCATGCTCTCCACCCTCGCCCAGAAAACGGAACTCTCGGAGGGAGTGCTCGACGGAGTCGGCGACCTGGACAAGATGACCTTGCGCGGGGGTCGGCAGGCCTTCCTCAAACGCCTGGAGCAGGTCATGGTACAGGTGCCGGCCGGCCCGACTCCGGCTCCGACGCCCCCGTCGGACCCGGCCGCCCATTTCGCCCGCCTGGCGAAAGAGCGCCTCGGCGCACGGCTCGTCCGGTGCGAAGAGAGCTTTGCCGCCGGTTCCGACTCGCCCGTCCTGCTCGCCGTCCTCGATGGACCCGGCGACCGGGAGAAACCGGCGGTGGAGAAAATTTTCGCCGATATCCCCTGGCCCGGCGACAGGCCCGAACTCACCGTCTTAGACACCGCGACCTGGGAGACGCTCCGTTCGCTGGCCGATTCCGGGCTCATCGAAATCAAAACGCGGGGCACCCGCGCCCTTCTGGGAACCGGAGACGAGCCCGCCCCGCCGCCTCTGACCCCCGAAGAACTGGCGAAGATCAAGGAACTCCGCGAAACCGCCGCGACCAAGCGCCGCGCCGCCGAAGCCCTCGCCGCCGCCGGGCTCGAAGCGGAAGCCGCCCCTTTCGAAACGGCCGCGAGCAAAGCGGAGGCCGAAGCGGCGAAAATCGAGAGACGGGAGTGACCGGACATCAAATCCCCGCCCGGCGGGATGAAACTGTGTAAACGGGCGGACAAAGTAGGTGGGTTGCTTCAGCGCTCACCTCTGGAAGACGGTGGGGTTTCGCAAAAGCTGAACCTCCGCGGCACTCTGTAACCTTACTTTTCCATTACAGATCGGGAAAGCGGTGGACAGTGTTCGCCCTCCTGCAGGCGGGGACGCGGCGATAAGGGATTGGGACACTCCTGTCCCGCGGCGTCAGAGTGGAGTCGG
>CAZDRT010000158.1:0-8482 GCA_964507815.1 uncultured Puniceicoccaceae bacterium | reverse complement strand
GGGGGGCGCGGCGCGGCGGGCGGCCGGGGAGCCGAAGGTGGCCGGGGAGCCGAAGGCGGGCGGGGAGCCGAAGGGGGACGCGGCGCCGAGGTCGGCCGCGGGGGGGCCGGCGGAGGTGCCGCCGGTCGGCCGGCCGGGGGGCGCGGCGCGGCGGGCGGCGGTTTCGGCGGAAGCTTGGGCGGGGCCGACGGGGGCGGAGCCTTGGCCGCCTCCTTCTCCCGCTCAACCTCTTCGCGGCTGCGGACGATCGGCCCGGCGGGCCGCTTGAACTCCTGCTTGGGAGCGGGCTTTTCCGGCGGTTTCTCCGGTTCCGGTTCCTGGGCGGGGGCTTCGGCGGGGGCCGTGCCGAGTTCCTCGACCAGGGACTCGGCGCTGATGTTATCAATGGTACTCGACACGCTCTTTACGGCAAAACCTCTATCCTGGAGCAATTTCAACAGGTCCTTGTTTTCCATACCGATCTGTTTGGCGATCTGGTGGATTCTGACACTCATTCTGACGGAAAATCTATTCTTCGGGTATTGCGGTGTTTGGGATGGATGCGGCGGCGGGTCACTCTTGGCCGGAAGCGCGGGCGACGATCGCCCCGGCTTCCTCTTCGGAGAAGCCCATGTCCACGAGGTCGGAGGCTTCGACGCCTTCGAAGGCGGCCGGTGAATTGATGCCGACCTCGACGAGACGCATCGCCGCGGGCGGCTCGATGCCGAGGACGTTAACGAGATTGCGGGCCGCGATCTGCTTCTGCTCGTCGAACGACACGCCCCGGGCTTCCTCGCGGCGGATGTCGAGCTTCCAGCCCAGGAGTTGGGAGGTCAGTTTCGCGTTCATGCCCCCTTTGCCGATCGTCACCGAGAGGTCGTCTTCGACGATTTCGAAGCTGATCCGGTGGTTCTTCTCGTCGATCTGGATGTTCCGGGGGACGGCGGGGCTGAGCGCCTCGGCCAGCTGGTCGGCGACGTCGGGATAGTAGCGGATGATGTCGATCTTCTCTCCGCCCAATTCCCGGACGATGCTCTTGACCCGCGATCCGCGGGCACCCACGCACGCGCCGACCGGATCGACTTTCGGGTCGTTCGTGTTCACGCAGATTTTCGTCCGGTAGCCCGGCTCGCGCGACATGCGCTCGATGACCACGGTGCCGTCGGAGATTTCGGTGACCTCCAGATCGAGGAGCCGCCGCACGAACTGCAGGCTGGACCGGCTCAGGATGAGACTGGGGCCGCGGGTGCCCGGCTCGATCTTCAGCAGGAGGGCCCGGATCCGGTCGCCCGGATTGAAGTTTTCGCGCGGGATCCTCTCGCGGCGGGGCAGGAGCGCCTCGGTTTTTCCGAGATCGACGATCAGGTCGCTGCGGTCGCGGCGGTGGATCACCCCGCTGACGATGTCACCGATCTGGTCCTTGAAATCGTCGAAAACCCGCTCGCGCTCGAACTCGCGGATTTTCTGCATGATGGCCTGTTTGGCCGTCTGGGCCGCGATCCGCCCGAGATAGGAGGGATCGAGCGGTTTTTCAATGGTATCCCCGACCGTGGCGGACGGGTCGATCTTGCGGGCGTTCTCGACGTGGATCTCCTTCTCCGGATCGCCGACCGAATCGGTCACGGTCAGAATCGACCACGCCTTCATGTTTCCGGAACGCGGGTCGATCTCGATCCGGAGTTCCTGTCCGGCATGGACGCCTTTCTGCGCGGCGTTGTGGATGGAATTCGTGATCGCGGAAATCATGTCGGCACGACCGATTCCCTTTTCCTTTTCCATGTATTCTAATACGGAAAGAAGTTCGCTGCTCATGTTTGGAGAATAAAAAAAGCGGGCCGAGACCCACTTTTTCCTGGTTGGTATAAAAGTGAAAAAGGGTGAGTGTGGGCACTCGGCGGACCGGAGTCAAGTCCGCCGCGCGCGCCAATTGCGGTCCGGGTGTAACCACAAGTGCGTGGAGCAAGATCGATGAATGGCACAACGAAAGTCATGCGATTCCGTAGTTGGATGACTTCAGTCGTCCAACCCGAGGCGGGTTGGCGGAAAAGACATTCTCCTGTGTCGGGAGACCACTGGAAAATCGAAAAATCCCTTCCTATTACTCCACGCACTTCTGGTTACACCCGGGTATTCGTGGTCGGTGGGCTCTTGACCGGCGAAGCCCCGGAGGGGCGAGGACGGTTGCCCTCCGATCCCCGGCGGTACGGGCAACGGCCCTGATTTCCTCGGATGCCCGGTGTCGGTCCGGATAGGTTCGGTTGGTGTCCGTGGCCGCCACCACCTGCGGATCGAGGGGCAAGCCCCGCGACCACGGGGGAGACGCGCCGCCGTGTCGGCAATCGGGACCGAACCGGGGAGTTGACGCGGAGCGTTTTTTCGGGTCAGCTTCCCGGGTGAGACGATACATTCCCCGAGAATCCATGTTCAAAGTATTTCTGCCGTGACCTCTTCCGACGACTACGTTCTGCAACTTCTCGCGGAGCGGGAAATCATAACCGAGGAGGATGTCGAGGCCGCTCTGGCCGAGGTCCGCGAGTCCGACCCGGAGGCGGAGGCCGACGAAAGTTCGCGGGCGCTCGACCTCCTGATGGAGCGCGGCTACGTGACGGAGGTCCAGATCGCCGAGACCCTCGCCGACTCCTTCAACATGGAGGTCGTCGATCTGGACGAAGTCCGGGTGGACGACTCGGTTTTCAAAAAACTGCCCGCGTCGCTGGCGCGGCGGTATCACGTTTTCCCGATCGAGATCGACGAATCCGAGGTCAAGCTGGCCATCAGCGATCCCCTCGATGTCGATGTGACCGACAACATCGCCCAGTACCTCCGGAAGACGGTCAACCCCTTCATCGCGACCCACAAGGGAATCGAGCGGGCCATCGCGAACAACTACGGCGAGGAGGATACCTCGGAAATGGCCTCGTTCATCTCCTCCCTCGATTCGGAAGAAGAAGACGCCAAGCGGGAGAAGGCGGCCGAGGGCCTAGCCATCGAAGGGCTGGAAGCGGGTGCGGGGGGAGACGACGGCCCCATTATCCGCTACGTGCAGATGGTGATCTCCGAGGCGCTCAAGCGAAGAGCCTCCGACATCCACCTCGAGCCACTGGAGAAACAGTTCCGCGTGCGCTACCGGATCGACGGCGTGCTCCACGAGGTCGAGGGTCCGCCGAAGCGGCTCCAGCCTTCCATCCTGTCCCGGATCAAGCTGATGGCCAACGTCAGCATCGCCGAAAAGCGCGTCCCCCAGGACGGTCGCATTTCGGCCAAGGCCGGCGGCAAGGACATCGACCTGCGCGTTTCCTCGCTGCCGACCGCCTTCGGCGAGAGTATCGTCATGCGGATTCTCGACAAGGAGGGCCTCAACCTGGGGCTTCCCCAGCTGGGTTTCTTTTCGGATGACCAGGCGACTTTCGAACGGATCATCGCCCTCCCGGACGGGGTGTTCCTCGTGACCGGACCGACCGGTTCCGGCAAATCGACGACCCTCTACTCCGCCCTCAACTACGTCAACCAACCCGACCGGAAGATCATCACCGTCGAGGATCCGGTCGAGTACGAAATGCTCGGGATCAACCAGGTCCAGGTCCGCCGCGAGGTGGGGATGGACTTTACCTCCGCGCTGCGGGCCATGCTCCGGCAGGCCCCCAACATCATCATGGTCGGAGAGATCCGGGACAAGGAGACCGCCGAGATCGCGATCAATGCCTCGCTCACCGGGCACATGGTTTTCAGCACCCTCCACACCAACGACGCCCCGAGCGCCGTCACCCGGCTCGTCGATATCGGGGTGAAGCCGTTTCTCGTCTCCGCCTCTCTGCGGGCCGCCATGGCGCAGCGCCTCGTCCGGCGCATCTGCTCCAAGTGCAAGACGGAGTACATCCCGGAAAAAAAGGAACTCGACGCCGTCGGTATCCGGGCCGAAGACGTGGCGGAGGGGAATTTCATGAAAGGGGAGGGCTGCCCGGCCTGCGGCGGCACCGGTTACCGGGGCCGTTTCGGGACGTTCGAGTTGTTCACCATCAACGACGAGATCTCGCAGATGATCTACGAAGAGCGCACCCTGGTCGAACTCCGGCGCAAGGCCCGCGATCTCGGCATGAGGACCATGCGGGAGGACGGCGTCCGCAAGATCATGGCCGGCATGACCACCTGCGAGGAGGTTCTCAAATCCACCGTCGCGGTCGCGGATTGATCCATGGGCTACGAACTCAACGATCTGCTCGAGCTAACGGTTTCCGAGGGAGCCTCGGACCTGCATGTCCATGTCGGTCGTCCGCCCTGCCTCCGCACCGACGGGGGGATCGTCGCGGTCGAGGGACCGGATTTGACCCCGGAGGACACGGAGCGGCTCGCCCTCGCCGTCTCTTCGGACGATATCCAGCAGAAGCTCAAGAGCGTCGGTCAGGCCGATTTCGGTTTCGCCTATCACGACAAGTGCCGGTTCCGGGTCAATGTCTTCCGCGCGCGCGGCCGGGTGGGGATGGTTCTGCGGCAGATTCCCACCGACTTGTTCAGCCTCGCCGACATCGGGATTCCCCGCCAGGTCGTCGAACTGCTGACCCGCCCCCGCGGGTTGATCCTGGTGACCGGGCCGACCGGCGCCGGCAAAACGACGACCCTCGCCTCCATGGTCGATTGGATCAACCGCAACCGGGAGGGGCACATTGTCACGATCGAGGATCCGATCGAGTACTTCCACCCGCACCGCAACTGCATCATCACCCAGCGCGAACTCGGCCACGATGTCGAAAGTTTCGCCGATGGCATCCGGGCCGCCCTTCGGCAGGATCCGGATGTCATCCTCGTCGGCGAGATGCGCGATCTCGACACGATCCAGGCGGCGCTGACCGCCGCCGAAACCGGGCACCTGGTTTTCGCCACCCTCCACACAACGGGCGCGGCGCGGACCGTGGACCGCATCGTCGATGTCTTTCCCACCTCCTCCAAGGAGCAGATCCGGACGCAGATCGCCTCGTCCATCATCGCGGTCATCTCCCAGGCACTGTGCAAGCGGACCGGGGGCGGACGGATCGCCGGGCTCGAGGTCATGGTCTCGACCACCTCGATCGCCCAGCAGATCCGGGAAAACAAGACCTTCCGGATCGATTCCGATATCCAGACCGGCGGCCGACTGGGCATGATTTCCCTCGACGTCCATCTGCGCGCCCTCGTCAACGAAGGAAAGATCGAACCTGCCGAAGCCCTCCTCAAAGCGCGGAACCCCGACTCCATGCGGGAGAAACTCGCCGAATCCGGATTCAAAGTCTGAACCTCCCGACCCATGTTTGAAGACCACAACGACACCATTTTCGACATCATCAAAGAGCGGAATCTGGTCGAGCACGACCAGCTCATCGCCGCTTTCGACGAAACCCACGGGACCGGCAAGTCTCTCGCCGAGGTCCTGATCGACTCCGGATATGTGACCGAGGAACAGATCCTTGAGAACCTGGCCGATTACCTCGGACAGCAATACCTCGAGGAGGTCCCGAAGTCGGTCGAAGAGGATCTGGCCAAGCAGGTCCGGCCCAACCTCGCCCGCATGTACGGCGTCGTTCCGGTGCGCTCCGACGACACCTCGATCGATCTGCTGGCCATTGATCCGCTCAACTTCAGCATCGTTGACGACCTGACGTTTACCCTCAACAAGGACGTCAACATCGTCGTCGCCGATCCGCCGAAGATCGAGGAGCTGCTCTACGAGACCTACGGACAGGGAGATTCCTCCATCGACGATCTCCTCGGTGAGCTGGACGAGGATTCCATCGAAGAGGCCGGGGAGGATGTCTCGGACGACGATCTGAACCAGATGGCGAACCAGACCCCGATCATCCGGTTCGTGAACCTCGTCCTCCAGCAGGCGATCAAGGACAAGGCGTCCGACGTCCACTTCGAACCGTTCGAGGAACAGTTCCGGATCCGCTACCGGATCGATGGAGCGCTCTACGAGATGTCCCCGCCGCCGAAGAAGCTGGCCATTCCGGTCATCTCCCGGATCAAGGTGATCGCGAATCTGAATATCGCCGAAAAGCGGATTCCCCAGGACGGGCGGATCAAGATGACGATCGCCGGCCGCCCGGTCGATCTGCGCGTTTCGACCCTGCCGACCCAGTTCGGGGAGAGCGTGGTGCTCCGCGTTCTCGACAAGACCGTGGTCAACCTGGACTTGGAGTCGCTCTCGTTGCCCGACGACGTCCTCGAGAACATCCGCAGGATGATCCGGCTGCCGAACGGGATCTTCATCGTGACCGGCCCGACGGGGAGCGGAAAGACGACCACGCTCTACAGTGCCCTTCGCGAGATGAACACCATCGACACGAAGATCCTCACCGCCGAGGATCCGATCGAGTACGAGATCGACGGCATCATGCAGGTGGCCGTCAACCACCAGGTCGGCCTCGATTTCGCCCGGGCGCTGCGCTCCTTTCTCCGGCAGGACCCCGACAAGATCATGGTCGGGGAGATCCGCGACATCGAGACCGCCCAGATCGCGGTCCAGGCCTCGCTGACGGGGCACGTCGTCCTGAGCACCCTGCACACCAACGACGCCTCCGGAGCCGTCACCCGGCTGGTGGATATGGGGCTCGAGCCCTTCCTGATCTCCTCCTCCCTCGAGGCCGTCCTCGCCCAGCGGCTGGTCCGCCGGATCTGCCGCCACTGCCGCCAGGAGTACGAACCCGACAGCGAAATGATCGAACTCCTGGGCGCCGATCCGCTCGAAGTCGCCGACCGGAGCTTCTATTTCGGGAAGGGTTGCCCCCGGTGCAACAACACCGGCTACGCCGGTCGGATCGGCCTTTTCGAGATGATCGTCGTGACCGACCCCCTGCGCGAATTGATCAATAAGCGCTCGCCCACGCTCGTGATCCGGCAGAAAGCCCTCGAACAGGGGATGCGCAGCCTCCGCGAGGACGGGCTCCGGTCCATCTTCGACGGAAACACCTCCATCGAAGAGGTCTTAAAATACACTTGATAAATTCCGCTTTCCCTGGCAACGTCTCATTCCACTCATCACTCGCATAGAACCATCTCAGACCCATGCCCCAGTTCACTTACAAAGCTATCGATGGCAACGGCAAAGAACGCCGCGGCACCGTGAACGCCGCTTCCGCCGAGGAAGCCAACAACCAGGTGACCGGCATGGGCCTGATGCCGACGGAGATATCGGAGGCGAAGGGCAAGGGGAAAAAAGCCGCCTCCGGCGTGAAGGCCGCCAAAAAGAAGAGCAGCCTTTTCGGCAGGGTGAGCAACGAGGAATTGACCCTCTTCACCCGTCAGCTCGCCACCCTCCTGCGTTCGAGGGTGCCGCTCCTGCGCGCTCTCGACGTGATGGAGCGGCAGGAAAAGAACGCGAAGCTCTCCTCCATCATCTCCGGATTGGCCGAGAACGTGCGGGCCGGTAATTCGTTTTCGGACGGGTTGACCCAGAACCCGAAGATTTTCGACAAATTGTACGTCAACATGGTCCGCGCCGGGGAGGCCGGCGGGATTCTCGAAACGGTCCTCGACCGTCTGGCCGGCTTCATGGAGAAATCCCTCCGCCTGCGCAAGCGCGTCAAGTCCGCGATGATCTATCCATCGGTCGTCATTTTCGTGGCGATTCTGATTGTCGTTCTGCTCATGGTCGTCGTCGTTCCGAAATTCGAGCAAATTTTCGCCGACATGCTCAAGGGTGCCGCGCTGCCGCAGATCACGCAGATAGTGATCGGGACGAGTCGCTTCGTTCAGGAAAACATTCCTATCGTCCTGGGTGTCGTGGCTGGTGCGGTGATCCTCCTCCGGCTCTTTTTCAAAACCAAAGTCGGCGGACGGGCCAAGGATTTTGTCATCTTCAAACTGCCCAAGATCGGCGATCTTCTCGGCAAGGCGAACATCGCCCGCTTCACCCGCACGTTCGGAACCCTTCTCTCCAGCGGGGTGCCGATCCTGGATGCCCTGGTCATCACCCGCGAGGTCGTCTCGAACCGCTACTTCGCCGACGCCATCGGGCGGATCCACGACCAGGTGCGCGACGGGGAGACCGTCGCCGCGCCCATGAGCAACGAGAAGCTTTTTCCCTCCATGGTGACCAGCATGGTCGAGGTCGGGGAGGAGACCGGCGAGCTGGATGAGATGCTGACCCGGGTCGCCGACAATTACGACGAGGATGTGGACAATGCGGTCAACGGGATCACCTCGATCATCGAGCCGGTCATGATCGTCTTCCTCGCCGTGGTGGTCGGATTCATCGTCATCGCCCTCTTCATGCCGATCATCAAGATCATCGAGACGCTAAGCGTCTAGCGGGCAAACCCCAAGGCATGCTCGAGCGGGGCGGGTTGCCCCGGTTCCTCGTTCCTCTCCCGGGGGGAGTGGGATCTTCCCCATTTTTCAGCGGTCTGCCGACACAAGGGAATGTCTTTTCCGCCAAGCCGCTTCGGGTTGGACGACTAAAGTCATCCAACTACGAAGTCGCATGACTTTGGTCGTGCGATTCGGCACTCTTCCGTGGTCGCGGGGCTTGCCC
>CAZDRT010000157.1:0-8538 GCA_964507815.1 uncultured Puniceicoccaceae bacterium | reverse complement strand
TTCTGCGGCTACGCGGAGGCGGTGGTCGGGCACACGGAGGCCCGGGAGGGGCTGGCGGTGCTGGCCTGCGGGGGTCTGGCGGGCTACCGGCAGACCTTGTTCGGGATCGGGGCCGCTCCGAAAGAAGGGAAAGCGGGGATCGATCCGGCGGCGGCGGCACGGGTGATCGACGGGGAGGGCGGCGAAATTTCGTTGCCCGAAGTCCTCCGGAGCCGATGTCGCTACCTGACCGGTAGCCTGGTCATCGGTTCGCGGAGTTTCATTGCCGAAGTGCTTCAGCCGCAGCAATCGAGCCGAAAACGACCAATTCGGCCCCATCCCCTGGAAGGTGCGGATTGGGAGGGGCTGAACGTATTCCCGAAGATGCACCCGTGACCAGTCTGTTTTCGCCCAGGGTGCGGGGGACTTGGAAAAGAATCCGCCCGCGCCTGTGGTTGCAACTTTTGGGCTCATTGGCCGTAGTCCCGGCTTGAACCCGGCGGGGCTGCGGGTCAATGATCCCGTCCATTGCATGATGGAACTACCCTCACCCCCAATCAGTGCGCAGCCCCTTCACCGGGGTTGGAAATTTTCTCCGACCGACCGGGTGCGCTGGCGGGCCGCCCGGGTGCCGGGTTGCGTCCATACCGACCTGCTGCGGCACAAGCTGATCCCGGATCCGTATCAGGGGACGAATGACCGGGAACTTCGATGGGTCGAGGAGAAGGACTGGCTCTACCGGCTGGACTTCAAGCCACGCGCCGACTTGCGCAGGCACGACCGCATCGAGCTGGTGATCGAGGGTCTTGATACGATCGCCACGGTCGTCCTCAACGGCACTCCCCTGTTGGAAAGCGACAACATGTTCGTTGCCCACCGCATCGAAATCACGGGCAAGCTGCGGGAGTCGGGGAACCGGCTGGAAATCCGTTTCCACAGCCCCATTGGCCACATCCGCTCGCGCCGCCCGGTCACCGGGCCGATGTCGGGTGACTTCGTCGGCGGGCGGGAGCAGATCCGGAAGCAGCAATGCGCTTTCGGGTGGGACTGGGGACCGCGGGTGGTCAGCTCGGGTATCTGGAAGCCGATCCGCCTGGAGGGCTGGTCGGCCAACCGGATCCGGGATTTCCGCGTTGCCCAGACCCATGCGGACGGGGAGTGCATCGTGCAAATCGACGCCGTGGAGTTGGCCCGCAAGCGAAAGTCCGCCCGGCTGGAGGCCGTCCTGTCGCACGAAGGTGAGGAAATCGCCCGGGCCGAATCCGCCGGTGGCAGCCCCCTCGCTTTGTCGGTCCGCAAACCCCGGCTCTGGTGGCCCAACGGCCAGGGTGGGCAGCCGGTCCACAATCTCGAGGTCCGGTTGATCGAAGGCGGGGTTGTCGTCGATCGGGCGAGCCGCCGGTTCGGGCTGTGCGAGATCCGCCTCGAGCAGGTTCCCGACGAATGGGGCACGGGGTTTCATTTCCGCGTCAACGGTCGCCCGATCTTCGCCAAGGGAGCCAATTGGATTCCGGCCCACATCCTTGTCAATGAAGGAAGCAGTTTGATTCCCGACTTGCTCGACTCCGCCGCCGACGCCCACATGAACATGATCCGCGTGTGGGGAGGCGGCATCTACGAGGACGACGCCTTCTACGAGGCCTGCCTCGAACGCGGACTTCTGGTTTGGCAGGATTTCATGTTCGCCTGTTGCCGGTACCCCGGCGACCGGTCGTTTCTCCGGTCCGTGGAGAGGGAGGTCGCCTGCCAGATCAAGCGGCTCCGCAACCACAGCCACCTCGGCCTCTGGTGCGGGAACAACGAGATCGAGCAGATTCACGCCGACACCCTGCGCACGGACGCGAAGCTGCGGCGCGACTACGAGGCGATCTTCCGGCGGATCATTCCGCGGATGCTGGAGAAACACGCCCCCGGAGCGGATTACATCGCGAGTTCCGAGCACAACCCGGACGACCCCTACGGGCGGACCGGAAACGAGGATTCCGGCGACGCCCACTACTGGGGCGTCTGGCACCGGCGCGAACCGATCCGGGCCTATGAGGATCAGCTCCACCGGTTCTTCTCGGAGTTTGGCATGCAGTCTTACCCCCACGTCGAAACGGCCCGGACCTTCACCGAAAGCCGCAACCTCTTCGGTCCGGACATGGACAACCACCAGCGCAACGGGGGCGGCAACCAGACGATTTTCCACTACATCTCGGAACTCTACCGCTTTCCGAAGGACTACGAAGCGGCGGTCTATCTCTCGCAGATCATGCAGGCCTTCACCATCCGTTTCGGGATCGAGCACATGCGGCGCAGGCAACCCCGCACCATGGGGGCACTCTACTGGCAGATCAACGACTGCTGGCCCGTCGCCTCCTGGTCGAGCATCGATTACGGCGGTCGATGGAAGGCCCTGCACTATGCGGCGAAGCGGTTTTTCGCCCCGGCACTCGTCTCGGTGCGCGCCTGCGGGCGGGAATGGGTCCACGGGAGCACCAACACCGCGTTCAACGACATCCGGTCGGTCGAACTGCACACCGTCTTCGACGGACCCAAGGCCGTGTCCGGCGACCTGCGCTGGGAACTCTGGTCGGTCGGCGGGAACCGCAGACTGGCCGACGGCGGGAGACGCGTGCGTCTGCGCCCCGGCGAATCGGTCTGCCGCAAGTGTCTGGACCTCGCCAAGTACATCCGCCGCTCCGGCCACGCGGATCTCTACCTGCGCACCCGGCTCGAAGCGGAAGGCAGCCCCGCCGTTTGGAACAGTACGCTTCTAGCCGCGCCCCGGCGGGTGGAGTTCCAGCAACCGACGATTTGTTGGGAAATCGGCGGAACCGGGCGACCGGGGGAGTATGAGGTGACCCTCGGCACCGACCGGATCGCCCACCAGGTTTACCTCAACCTCGCCGGAGCCACCCCGCACCGATGGAGCGACAACTTCGTGGATCTTGTCCCGGGCGAGACACGCCGCCTCATCCTGCGTCCGCTGGAGCAGACAGACCTTGCCGCCCTCCGCTCGCAACTCACACTCTACAGCTACCGCGACAGTTATTTCGATTGATCGGGCGACCCTTCCGCACCTTCGTTTTTCTTTCCGGCCTTTCCGCCGCCGCTTTCTTCCGCCGCCTTCTTTTCGGCGGCTTCTCCGACGATGCCGGACCAGGCGGCGCGGTTGCCGCTGGCGTCGGTGGCTTCGAGGAAGAGGGTCGCCCCGGGGGTGGCCGCATCGGCGGGCAGGATGAATTTCTCCCTGCGGCTGTCGAAGATGCCGTCGCGGGGCAGCAGGGCGCGGGATTCGGAGCCCTCGAGGCGGTAGGAAACCGAGGTAATGATGCTGAAATTGTCGCGCACGGTGAAGGCGAGGGGCCTTTTGGCGGAGGGCGGAAGGATTTTCGGAGACTGGTTGTCGATGAGGATGAGGTTTCCGCGGGCCTCCGCCGTCCTGGCCATCTCCGGAGGATTGCTCATGCGGTCGCTCGCATGGATGCGCGGTTCGTAGTAGCCCGATTCGAAGCCCGCGACGTTGAGCGAGAGAAAGGGTTGGTCGAGATCCTCGCCGAGAAGGAGCCAATTCTCTCCGCCGAGGCGGCGGAGAAAAACGCGGAAGCGCAGTTCGTCGTCGTTCGGATCGAAGGCCTCCCAGACGATGGAGAGCCAGCCGCGCTCCTCGTGGATGACGAAGGGCTGCGGGCCGGAGCCGTTCGACTTTTTCCCGTTCTTT
The DNA here is from genome assembly GCA_964507815.1 of uncultured Puniceicoccaceae bacterium. GTDB lineage: Bacteria > Verrucomicrobiota > Verrucomicrobiia > Opitutales > Puniceicoccaceae > Puniceicoccus. The sequence goes on along the minus strand of CAZDRT010000157.1, from coordinate 4,853 downwards.
CCGTTCTTACCGTTTCCGCCCTCGCTGAACAATTGGGGAAGGGTTACCCGGCCCGGGGACTCCGGCGGCATCGGGATTGATTCGAGGCGGATGGGAAGACCTTCGACCCGGCGGAAGCCGGGGGCTTCGTTGGGGAGCTGGTAGAACAACTCGACCCGGCGCACGGCGGCGGAGGGCGAGACGAATCGTCCGCGGTACTGGAAGAAACGTCCGGGGCGGCTGGCTACTTTGTCCTCGTCGAGCGGGGTCCACCCGCCCCAGGAATCGTCGGGCCGGAAGCGGTTTCCGGAGCGGGTCTCCCACTCCACATCGTCGAGGCCGATTCCGGCGGCCACGAGAGCGCCCCAGCGGACTTTCTGGCCCGCGTCGAAGACATCGGAGGTGTAGAGGCCTTGGGTCTCCGTGTTGTAGGAGAGCCGGTGGACGGCCGCCGGATTGCTGGTGGCGATCCAGGCCGAATCCGCGCCGACCGGTTCGATAACGGAGACTTCGCCGCCGTTCGGGCTCTCGGCGAGGAGGCTCCAGTCGAAACGATCGGCGAAGCGGTAGAGCCGCCCCCGGGTGTCGCTCCCGATCCAGAGTTCCCCTTCGGAACCGGCCGCCGAAAAGATCTTCTCGTCGGATCCAATGAGAAGCGCTTCGACGAAACCGTCTCCCCCGATGGCGAAAATGCCGGAGGGAAGCCCGTCGGCGGGGGGCGGGGCTTCGCCGTTGCTTCCCTTCCCGTTCCCGCCGTTGCCCCCGGAGGGCGGGGAGCCGGAGGAATCGGAGCGATAGACGGCGATGCGGACCGATCCGTCGTCGCCGGGAAAAATCTCGCGGACTTCGGCGCGGCCCAGCTCAACCAGGGTCTCGGGGCTGTCGTCGCCCGAACGGCGGTAGAGGTGCCCGTTCGGTCCCGTGGCGTAGTAGAGGGTACCGTCTCCGGCGTGGGCGAAGGTCGAAACATGGACCGCGTCGGCTTCGACCACGACTTCGGGCTCGTCGCCGGCCTTCAAGTCCGCCGGGAGGCGGAGAATCCGCCCGGGTGCCCCGGTCGCCACGAGGAGGGCACCCGGGTGGGCCGGGTCGGCCTGGATCGACCAGACGTAGCGGGAGTCAAGGGTCGTGTAGATCTCCGGGAACCCGTCTTTGGCGGTGAGGCGGTAGATGCGACCGTCGGGCGAGGATCCGGCGTAGAGGCGTCCGTCCGCATCCACATGGATCGCCCGGAGCAGGGGTGCCTCGGGGTCGAGGACCTTTTTCATCCCGCCGGTTTCCGTATCCATGCGGAAGACCGCCCCGGGCCCGCCGGTGGCCAGATAGAGCGAGCCGCTCCCGTCGGGGGCGAGGTCCCATATGACCGTGCCCTCGGGCGGGCGGGCGATGTCGCCGAGGGTCGGGCCAGTGCCGACCGCCCCATCCCAGTGAACGGCCGCGCCCTCCATCTCGCCGTCGCTGAGAACGGCGTATCCTTCGAAGACGTGGCTGTCGGTCCGGATCGCCTGGGCTGACGCTGTGGCGAGAAGAGCGGCCAGAAGCAGGAAGGGGCGGAAAGGGAGTTTCGGTGGTTTCATCTTCACGGTTCGGTTTGGAATTCGATCCGGGCGCTTCCGCTGAAGACGCCGGGCACGGGGAGGGAGGTTTCCCAGACGACGCTCTCCCGCAGGAAGGTGTCGCCCGGTTGTTCGAGAGAGGACTGATAGAGGCGCAGGACCGAGGGAGGGAGGTCCTCGAGGTTGCGCCCGCCCAGGCGCAGCCCCGGGTTTGGGCGGAGGAGCTGGACGTAGATGGCGTCGTTGGCGCGCAACTGGCGGATCTCGGTCAGCAGGTCGGACAGCGAGCGCCCCGGATCGCGGGCGGCGAACCGATCGTAGGAGCGCAGGGAGTCGGCGTCGGCCACGAAAATGGAATAGTCGCCGCCCTCGGAGGGCACGGGGATCTCCACGGAGTGGTCGGCCATGCCGCCGTCCCTGAGGCGGGTCCGGACCCGCAGGCGGACGGTCTCTCCGGGGCGGATCCGCGCGGAGTCCAGGCGCATGCCGTCGAGGATTTGCCGCCGCTCGACATTCTCGGTGCGCAGGTCGATTTCGACCGACTCGAGCCGGGGGAATTCCTGGGAGCCGTTCAGAACGAGATCAATGATCTCCGCGAAGGAGAAGAGGACCCGGAGCGCGCCGTTCATGCCCACTCCGGTTCGGGAGAGCCGTACGGGGTCGTGGCCTTCAACGGCCAGATCCAGCGTGCCGTGGAGTGTGGCCTCGGCGGGACCCTCTCCGGAGGCGAAGACGGTCTGGGCGGCGTAGAGCAGGGCCATCGCCGGAGTGAAGAGGCGGTGCTCGGCGAGGCTCCCGGTGACCGGCGAGTGCGCGAAGGCGTCCGAGCGGACGCGAATCGGAATCATATAGGGCAGGCGGCCGATCTCGCCCTGGATGCCCGGAGTGCTGTCCTGCCAAAGGGTGCCGACGACCTCGCCGATGTTCGAGAGTTTGAAGCTGATCCGGTAGTTGGAGACGACATCGACGATCTCGGCGGAGGCGACCGGCAACTCGACCGAACCCGACCCGAGCATGGGGTGGCCGAAGGCGAGAAAGCGGTCCCCCGCCCGGCTGGTGATCGTACCGACGCCGCCGATCCGTATATCGCCGGTGGACAGAACGACCGCGAGGGGTGAGCCCGCCTCGAGCGGCGACGCTTCGGCGGCGGTGCCGGCCCGGCCGGAACCCCCGGTCGTCAGGCGCAGCCCCCGCTCCGCCAGCCACGGCCCGACGGCCCGCAGGACCCCCCGGGAAACCCCGGAGGCGAGCAGCGGCAGAGGCAGGGGCAGCGGAGAGGAGTTTTCGGCAGAGCCCGTCGGTTCTCCGGCGAAGGGGGACGGGAGACCGAGGTCCACCGCCTCCCCGCTCCCGTCCGCGCCGGTCCGGGAGGACCCCTGGCTCCGCCGGTAGGGCTGGTCGGGCAGGTCGAGGAGCGGCTCCATCCACTCGATGGGTGTCACCCCGATGAGGGTTTTCTCCTTCGACCAGGGAAAGCCGTAAGCGTAGGCTCCGGCGAGGCGGCCCTTGATGTACACGGGGCTCCCGCTCATGCCGGCGACCGGTCCGGTGTGCGTGTTGATCGCGTCGCTGGCGCGGCAGAGGAGGATGGGCATGTTCGGGCCGGCGAACGAATCAATCACCCCCACGACCGTCAGTGGAAAGCTCTCGACCTGCCGTCCGGACACCACTGTCTTCCAGACACCGGTGTCGCCGGGCTCGATTTCGGCGAGGGAAATGGTGCCGGCGGTCTCCCCGTCGTCGGTCGGTTCGGCGGCGGAACCGGCGGCGGGGAACAGGAGCAGGAATGTGAGGAGCAGACGGATCATGGAGTCGGCGCGGCGAGAGTCGCGGTCGCCGGTTCGGGGGAGCCGCCGAACTGACCGCTTTGGGCGAGGCTGGAGAGAAGGATGAACATGGCGTAGAGAACAAGGAGAAGTCCGCCCTCCATCCGGCTGACCCGGCGGTGGGAGACGACGAACCAGGCGAAGACGATGGTGAAGACGAGGAGCGCCGGAATCTCAACGCGAACGAGGAGAGGATCGATGGGAAAGGGGAGCACGGTTCCGACCACTCCGCAAATCAGAAGGAGATTAAAGAGGTTGGAGCCGATGATGTTTCCGACGATGATTCCGCTCTGCCGGCGGACGGCGGCGGCGATGGTCGCCCCGAGTTCCGGCAGGCTGGTGCCGATTGCCACAACGGTGATGCCGATCAGAGTTTCGCTGACACCCATGCGGGAGGCCGCCTCGGTCGCCGAATCGACCAGAAGATCGGCACCCAGCCATAACAGGGCGGAGCCGGCCAGAATCAGCCCGATGCAGGCACCCGCGCTCCGCACCGGCGAGGGGATCTCCTCCTCGATCTCCTTGCCGATCCGGGACTCGCGGGCGGTTCGCGTGATGAGGAAAAGATAGGCGACCGTGACGAGGAGGAGGAGGACCCCGTCGATCCGGTCGATGCCGCCGCCGAAAGCGGCGACCAATCCGAAGAGAACGGTCACGGCCAGGAGGACGGGCACCTCCCAGCGGATCAACCGGTAGTGTACGGCGATCGGGGTGATCAGGGCGGCCGACCCGAGGATCAGCCCCATGTTGGCGGCGTTGCTGCCGACCACATTCCCAATGGCCAGACCGGGCTGGTCGCGCAGGACCGCGACTAGGGCGGTGAAAAGTTCCGGGGCGGAGGTGGCGATGGAGACGACGGTCAGGCCGACCACGACCGTGGGCACATTCAACCGCAGCGCGAGGCTCGACGCCCCGCGGCAGAGCCAGTCCCCCCCGACCAGCAGGAGACATAGCCCGGAAATGATGATCAGGGCGAGCACAAGGCCGGGAAGCCCGCTCGTGTTGAAGAGAGTGCCGAGGATGCTCATGGAAAACGCACAGCCAAGCGGTCCGGAAGCGGAACCGCAAGATTAAGCATCCGATGAGGAGGCGGGGGGTGCAACCACAAGTGCGTGGAGCAAAATCGTGAAGCCCCTCGATTTTGGAATGGGCCGATATTCCATCGGCTGAGGGAGGGCGGCTGCCGTGCCACGGCGTAGCATTGTCTCCAGTCGGCTGCTTTCAGCGGGCTGAGACTGCGGCCAGTCACAGAAGAGAGCCAAAATCCCGGCCGACCGGGTGAACCACATGGAATGAAACCCGCATGAATGCTGAAGTTTCATAGAAGAGCAATGTCTCCAGTCGGCTGCTATCAGCGGGATGGGACTGGAGGGCAAGCACTGGACGAAAAGAAGTTTTGCGAAGACGGGTCCTCAGCCGCCGCATTGCGGGGAGGGAAATGGAAAGCCAACGAATAAATTCGGCGGCGCGGGAATCTTCCGGAAGTTGATCG
>CAZDRT010000156.1:2697-8750 GCA_964507815.1 uncultured Puniceicoccaceae bacterium | reverse complement strand
TCAGTTTGCCGGTTCTTACCTAACAAATCGACGCGCTAGCCCGTGAACGGTTACGCTTCGCAATAAAGGCTTTTCCCGAAGCCGTCTTCAAATATTTCTCGAGATTTGCCGCCGTTTCCCTTCTTTTCACCGCATGATAGCTCAGGATTTTCCACGGACGCAAGGGGCGGGTGGCGCGACAGTTACCGGAATTGTGCGCCAATAAACGGCGGCGTAGATCGTCCGTCATTCCGACGTACGTCGCTCCCGGCTTTCGTTCGCTCTCCAGGACGTAAACGTAGTAAAAAGAATGGCTTGCCATTCGTAGCTGAGCAGAGGTTTTTTTGGAGGTTTCGTTCTGCCCTCCTACGCTCTTCGAGCTTCGTAGGGCGCCATTCTCGCTTCGCACCGCTCAGCGTAGAATGGCGGGATAGACGGGACTCGAACCCGCGGCCTCCGGCGTGACAGGCCGGCGCTCTAACCAACTGAGCTACTACCCCTTGAGCGGGAAAAGTGGGAGAATGAAGGATGGCGTTGGAGAGTCAAGGACCTTCCGAAGAAAATTTTCGAAAATCCCACGGAATTTTAATTCGGTCTTCAGCAGATCATTGACGGCGACCGAAGCGGATGGATACCGCCGGTGGAGGGCGGAGGCGGAGAAGTTCCCCGGGCGTTTCCTCACGGAAGACCAGGAGATGTGCGGGTTCTCCCGGGCGGAGCGCGTAACCGGAAAGCCCCATCGCTTCGGCCCCGTTCGTTGAAATCATGGGGAGGAGCGACTCCATCTCCGCGACTCCGGTCATGTGGCACGCGTGGACCGCCATGTGCGCGACGTCGAGCAGGTTCCCGGTTCCGAGCGGATACCACGGGTCGCGGACGCAGTCCTGGCCGAGCGCGACCGGCACCCCCGCAGCCGCCAGCTCCGGAATCCGGGTCACCCCCCTCCGCTTCGGGTAGGTGTCGAAGCGCCCCTGGAGGGTCAGATTGATGAGCGGATTGGGGATCACGGTCAACCCGGCCTCGACCAGAAGAGGAAGCAGCTTGGCGAACCAGCCGTTGTCAGCCGAGTGCAGCGCCGTCGTATGCGAGGCGGCGGTGCGTCCCGTCAAGCCGAACTCCAAGGTCTTCGCGGCAAGGGTTTCGACATGCCGGGAGCTTCCGTCGTCGGTCTCGTCGCAGTGGAGATCCACCCGCAGGCCCCGTTCCGCCGCGATCCGGCAGAGCCGGTCCACCGACCGCGCCCCCTCCGCGTAGGTTCGTTCGAAATGGGGAATGCCCCCGACCACGTCGATTCCGGCGTCGAGGGCGCGGAGCAGGAGCCGCTCCCCTTCCGGTACGCGGAAAAGGCCGTCCTGGGGAAAGGCCACAAACTGAAAATCCATCGCATCGCCGATTTCCCGCCGCAACTCCAGGAGCGCCTCGACCCCGGCGAGACTCTCGTACGAAACGTCCACATGGCTCCGGATGGCCTGCAACCCGTAGGCGGCGGCCTCCCCACAGTAACGCCGGGCCCGCGCCAGAACCTGCTCCGGTCGCAGACTCCGTTTGTATTTCCGCCAAAGATGGATCCCCTCCCAAAGAGTGCCGCTGCGATTTTCGCCCGTCTCGGCGAGGCTGTGGACCGAATCAAGATGGAAGTGCGCGTCGACAAACGGCGGCGTGACGATGCCGCCCCCGGCGTCGATCCACGGGCCGCCCGCCGCGATCGCCACATCTCCGCCGGTCTCGGGCAGGATGGCACCGAGCGACGGCCCGTCGAAAATCAACCGGAACAAACCCTCCCGGCCCTGGAGACGGGCGTTGCGAATCCCGGCGGTCGGGTTATCGGACGGTTCGTTCATGGCGGAATTCGGGAAGAGCGGACAAAGGTTCGGGAAGAGATGAAATGCGATTCTCGGGAAGCGGCCGCCCGATGCCCGGGTTTCGAATCAGAAGGAAGACGCTCTGTCAATGGGAATGGGACCTTGTTCCATCGGGTGATGTCCGGATGCTGTTCGTCCTGACTTGCCACTTGATCCACGTTTCAAGTTCTGAGATCCTAAACACGTCTTCAACAACCCGGAAAATTCCATGCACAAGATAAACCTCATCCTCCGCGTCCTTCTCGTCCCCGCCCTCGTCATCGCGGCCCTGAACCTCTTCCTGCTGTTTACGCGGATCGAAAGCTTCCGTCCGCTCCCGCAGGTCAAGTAGCGCCGATCCGCCGCCGCCATGCTCGCCTTCATCACCGGCTCCGGATTTTACGACATGGACGGGTTCTCCCCCGGGGAACACGCCACCCGTTTCGGCCCGGCGACGCTCCTCTCCGGAGAGATAGAGGGCCGCCCGGTTCTCCTTCTGCCGCGGCACGGCCGCGGGCACCGCCACCTTCCCCACCACATTCCCCACCGGGCCCACATGACGGCCCTGAAAGAGGCGGGGGCCACGGCGGTCGTTTCCTGCTCGGTCTGCGGAATCGTCAATCCGGATTGGGAGATCGGGACTCCCCTTTTGGCCGAAGACTTGTGGTTTCCGGGAAACCGCCTCGGGGACGGTTCCGCCTGCACCGTATTCGACCGACCGGGGGAACCGGGCCGCGGACATTTGCTCGCCGGATCGTTCTTTCACCGGGGACTGTCCGGCGCGGTGGCCGGAGTCTTCCGCGCGGCGGGGCTCGATTGCCCGGAGGGTTGCTACGCCCACGGAGAAGGGCCCCGGTTCAATTCGCGGGCGGAGATCCGCTCCCTCCGCGCGGCGGGAGTCGATTTCCTTTCCCAGACCTGCGGACCGGAGGCGGTGCTCGCCAACGAGCTGGAGCTTCCCTACGCGCTGGCGGGATTCGGGGTCGATTTCGCCAACGGTGTCCGGGATGAACCAACACCGGTCGAGGTGCTCCGGGCGAATCTGGAGCGGGCGAGGGAGGCGTTCGTCGGACTAATGCGGGCCCTCGCCGCGGAGGATCGCTCCCACTCGTTCGAAAATTTCGTTTACCGGTTCGAATGAGCGACGGTGAAAAGTCCGCGCCCCCGCCGCGTATTCTCGTCTTTTTGAAAGCGCCGCGGCCGGGGTCTGTGAAAACCCGGCTGGCGGTCGCCTACGGAGCGGAGGAGGCGGCACGCATCTACCGCCGGCTGGTCGCCCGGCAGTTGGCCGCCCTGCCCGAAGGATGGCCGGTCGAGATCCACTACGCCCCCCGCGACGGCGGACCGGAAACGGTCCGGTGGCTCGGCCCGCGGTATGATTACGTGTGCCAGGCGGAGGGCGATCTCGGCGACCGACTGGGAACCGGGGCCGACATCGCATTCGCCAGGGGCGCCCGGTCAATCGTCTGCGTGGGCGGCGATTGTCCGGACCTGGGCGCGGACGATTTCCACCGCGCGAGGACTCTTCTCGACTCCGGGCACGATTTGGTCTTCGGCCCGGCGAACGACGGCGGCTACTACCTCGTGGCGATGGGCAAACCCTGCCCGGAGATTTTCGAAGGAGTGCCTTGGAGTTCCGGCCGCACACTCGAAGTCTCCCTCGCCAAGGCCCGCGCCGCCGGTCGCCGGATCGGCCTGCTCGACCCAAGGGACGACATCGACGAGCCGGAAGACTGGGAACGCTGGTCCTCCGGTGCGGTTCGTTAGACTCACTCTCACCGGAAGCCCTTCGGCATCGGGATTTTTATGCCGCGCCGGAGGAAGGTCGGTTTGTCCAGATCCACTTCGTTGTATTCATCGACGGCCATGCGGCCGAAGAGTCCGCGCTCGTTGTGCTCGAGGAGGGAGTCGAATTCGGTCTGGACGCGGTCGGCACTCCTGCGGGAGCGTTTGCCGTCGAGCTTGGAGGCGTGTACCTCGACCGGACGGGACCGGTGGAGGGGCTCCGGTTGGGACGAAAGATCCGTCCGCGCGACCACGGTTACCTCCAGATCTTCGCCGAGGGCGGGGTCCTCCCAGAATCCGACGACGGCGTCCTCCCGGGAATCGAAGAGCTTGGTCACCCCGGTGGCCAGCTCCGCGAAGGCGGCGGCGGACAGGGCGCCCGCCGAGCCAATGCTGACGAGGAGACGGTCGGCGCGCGCCCGTTCGATCCCCGGCGAGCGGAGGGGGCACTCGAAAATCGCCTTCGCCGCGGCGGCCGCCCCGCCCGCCAGGGGCACGCGGGCGGTCGAGAAGAGGATCCGGCTCTCCGGCCCTTTCAGCGCGGCGCGGAAGGTGGCCAGATCCACGGACATCTTTCCGGGCCGGAAGAGGGGGCCGACCAGCGAGGTGACCGCCCGGGACATCCATTCGTCGGAGGCATCGAAGATCCGGTCGGCCCGGTCCGAATCACCGGCCTCCTGGAAAAGGAGGTCGTTGGGCAGCTCGATCACGCAGTCGGCGGATTTCCGTACGGCGGCGAGGGCCTCGCGCGCGACCTTCGCCGGGCGACGGCCCTCGAATTCGAAAGGGGTCGAGACCACGGCGATCGTCGGACAACCGGTCTCGCCGATCAGGCCGGCTATCACGGGAAGCGCTCCCGAGGCGCACCCGCGTCCGAGACACCCGACCAAGACCACGAGTTCGCCCCCGGCAAGCGCGTCGGCGATGAGAGGCCGATCGCTTTCGGCCGCCAGGCGGCCCATCTCCTCGTCGCCCCCGCAGCCGAGACCCCGCACGAGGGCCTTGCCCAGCCGGACGGAGCGGATCTCCGGATAGCGGTCGAGTTCGCGGGCATCGGTGTCGAACCCGACGGGCCCGATCTCCGGCCAGGCGGTTCCGCGAAACCGGTCCACAACCCGCAGAGCCCCGCCGCCCACGGCAACGAGCCAAACCCCGGGCACCGGTCCCTGGTCGTCGATTCCCGTCGTATCCCCCATTACGCCCCCCGCAGAAATCGCGTCACCTTGCCGACCACTCCGGCGGGTCGCTGGTTTGTTTCCCGCTTCTCGGCCTGGCCCTCGAGAGCGTAGTGGAGCACTCCGAGGACCGTGCTGTACTCGGCCGCCCGCAGCTCGTCGGCCACCCACTCGGGGTTGCCGGCGAACCGCGCGGGGAAGCCGAAGACCCGCTCCGCCAGATCGGGACACCGTTCGAGGCGGGCGCCGCCGCCGGTCAGGAGGGTGCGGACGGCCCCCGACTTCAGTCGCGGCGCTCCGCACTCCTCGCGGATCAATTCGAAAACCTCTTCGACCCGCACTTCGAGAATGCGGTTGATGGAGGAGGCGTAGAGCGACTTGTCACCGATCTTCAGGTCCCCGTAGAGATGAAGGGTCCGGCCCTGGTCCTCGGGCAGCACGGTGGCCGCCCCGTGGCGGAGCTTCAGATCCTCCGCGCTGTCCCGCACGATCCGCAGGCCCACGGAGAGGTCGTTGGTCATGTGCTCGCCGCCGACCGGTATCGATCCGGTCCGGACGATGCATCCCTTGTGGTAGAAGGCGTAGTCCGTGGTGCCGCGGCCGATGTCGATCACGAGGCACCCGGATTTCTTCTCCTCCTCCGTGGCGACCATGCAGGCCGAGGCCACGCTGGAGACGATGACATCCTCGACTTTGATGTTCTGGCTGTTGACCGCGTGGATGTGCTCGGCGACCGCCTGGGAATCGGCGTGGAGAAGCCAGTAGGAAACCGCCAGCTCCTCCCCCTGGAACCCGACCGGCTGTTCGATGACCCGTCCGTCCAACTCGTAGTGGTTGCGGATGAAGTGAATGTAGAGGCGGTCGGAGCCGATCTCCTTGCCCTTGGCCTCGGCGTTGACACGGTCCACGTCGGCCCGGGTCACGCGGTTGTCCGGACTTCTCACCCGGATCCGGGCCGGATGGGAAATGCCCTGGAGATGGGAACCGGAAATCGCCAGGTAGGAACTTTCGATGTTGGTCCCGGCGCTGGTCTCGGCGCGGTCAAGCGCTTCCCCCACCCCGTCGCTGACGTCCCGGAAATTGAGAATCCGGCCCTTGGAAACCCCGCGCGATTCGACCTCGCCCTTGCCGATGATGTTCAGGCTCTGGTCCTCGTATATCTCGCCGACCAGGACTTTGATTTCCCGGCCTCCGATTTCGATGGCTGCTACGATTTTACCCGACATCGGTACTCCTTGTCGCAGACGGCCCGCGGAATGTCGAGACTGCGGAA
>CAZDRT010000156.1:0-2597 GCA_964507815.1 uncultured Puniceicoccaceae bacterium | reverse complement strand
TCGAAGCGCAGATCGACGCGCTCGATTTTTTCGATGTCCCGCTCGCCGGTCAGCGTGAGGATGTCCTGGAGCCGCATCAACTGGTCGGTCAGGTCCTCCGTCCCGAAAAGCACCTCCCGCACCCGGGTCGAACGCACGCGGATGGCGGAAAAGGCGGCGGCCGGATCGGGGTCGTAGAGGGAGAGATCGACGATGCGCCACGACCGGAAGACCTCCGGGAAGCCGCTCCGGGCGAGATCGACGAGATCGGCGACGATGTGAAAACCCGGCACGGGCGCGTACCCGCCGGGCCGCTCGACCAGCGTGACCCCGGTCAGAAAGGGCAGCCTCGCGACTGCGGCCGGGTCGATCCCGATCCCCGGAAAAACCGATCCGTCCCTCGCCACGAAGAGGGTGAGCCGCCCGCCGGAGGCGTCCCGGGTGAGCAGGCGCAGAACCGGCTTGTGCTCGGAGATCCGGACTTCGAGGGTTTCGGGGAACCGGCGGCGGACGACGCATTCCCGGACCTGGGGATGGGCCGCCACCCGCTCCCGCAGGCGGAAAATATCCGTCTGGAGGAGCGTCGCCCCCTCCGAGAGGACCAGCCGGTCGGTCAGCCACTCCTTGTCGAGCGTGCCGTCGGTCTCGAAAGCGACCTCCTGAATCCGGAATTCCGGACCGGCACCCAGAATCCGCTCCGGCTCGAAAAGCAGAAGGTAGGTCAGGAAGATGATCGCGATCGAAAAGCAGACCGCCGACGCCCAGACGAGAAGGCTCCGCCCGCGCGAGCGCCGGACCAGACCGGAGGAGCGGGGGACTTTCTGCTGGATGCTCTTCCACGAGCGGACACGGACCGGGCCGGGGGGTGGGGAATTCCTGCGCATCATCCTCTCCGGCGGTGGAAACGGTTCAGGGCCGGCCGGACGAGTTCGGAGGCGAGGTCCTCGAACGACAGACCGCGGCAGGCCGCGCTCTTGGGCAGGAGGCTCTCGGCGGTCAAACCCGGTATGGTGTTGATTTCGAGAAAACAGGGACCCTCGTCGTCCAGGCGGAAATCGGCCCGGGCGAAGTCGCGGCAACCGCACACGGCGAAAACAGTCTCGGCCCACCCGCGGACGGCCGCCTCCACCCCGGGATCGAGCACGGCGGGCCAGCGGTACTCGGTCAGGCCTCCGGTGTACTTGTGCCGGTAATCGTAGATGCCCCCCTTCGGCAGGATTTCGACCACGCCCTGGCCGATTCCGTTGAGAAGACCGACCGACAGTTCGCGCCCGCCGATGAAGGTTTCGAGAAGCCACCGCTGGTCCGGCAGGGCGTCGAGCCGGCGGAGCAACTCCCCGATCCCCTCGACCACCGCGAGGTGGGTGCTGCTGCCCCCGGCCACCGGCTTGATCACGATGCGTTCGCCGAGGCGGTCGCGGATCCGGTCCGCGTCCGGTGCCTCGCCGGGCTCGAGGACGATGGAATCCGGCACCCGCACCCCTGCGGCGGCGGCCATTTTTTTCGTGCGCTCCTTGTCCATGCACAGAGCGCTGGAAATCGAATCCGATCCGGCGTATTCGAAACGGCCCCGCTCGAGGAGGGACTGGAGCGCCCCGTCCTCTCCGAACTCTCCGTGGAGGGCCGGGAAGACCGGGCTCCCGGCGGGATCGAGGAAAGCGGGCAGCGCCGCCTCGCGCAGCTCGACGGCCTGGACCGTGAAAGACTCCTCCAGCGCGCCGATCAGCGCGGCACCCGTCTTCAGGGAAACATCGCGCTCGGGACCTACGCCTCCGTACAGAACGGTGATCGGGGTATCGTCCGGGCCGCTCATGGGGAAACGGGGAAGAAAGAATCCGTCGGCGGTGGAAGCTCGGCCGGATTACCGGGCGAGAGGAAGCGCACCTCGGGCTCCAGCAAAACCCCCGAGTGGAGCCGCACCCGCTCGCGGACCTCGGAGAGGACCGCGAGAACATCGGCGGCGGAAGCGTCCTTGTCAGACAGGAGAAAATTGGCGTGCTTTTCGGAGACCCGGACCCGACCGAGGCGATAGCCTTTGAGCCCGGCGCTGTCGATCAGACGACCCGCCGAATCCCCCTCCGGATTGCGAAACATACAACCCGCGCTCGCCCCGCCGGGCTGACTGCCCCGCCTGCGGATCGAGTATTCCCGCATCCTCTCCCGGATGACTTCGGGATCCTGTCTGGTCGTTCCCTCAAACACAGCCCGAATTATGCAAAGACCCTCCAGGCCAGGGCAAGAACGATAGCCGAACGCCAGGTCGCTCCGGTCAAAACGCACGGGCTTTCCGGTTGGGTCGAGCGCCTCCACTTCGACCGCCCGATCCCCGATCCACCCGCCCATCGCCCCGGCGTTCATGCGGAGGCCGCCGCCCACCGTGCCGGGAATGCCCTCGAGAAATTCGAATCCGGCCAGGCCCCGTTTCGCGGCGAAGCGGGCCAGACCGGCGAGGCTGCAACCGGCCCCCGCCGAGATCCGCGGCCCACCCTCCACCGGCTCCGCCGACTCCCAGGCGGGACCATTCAGGTGGACGACGAGCCCGTCGAACCCCTCGTCCGACACGAGGAGGTTCGACCCGTTGCCGAGAAAGGCGACGGGGATCCCCAGCATCCCCGCCG
>CAZDRT010000155.1:0-8795 GCA_964507815.1 uncultured Puniceicoccaceae bacterium | reverse complement strand
TCACATGTGACAATTCCGTAACGTTCGGTTCCGGGGAACTGCCCGGAAACCGGGGCCTGGACTGAATTGCGGTTCCGGTTTGCGTTGCTCCCGTCCCTTGAACAACATCCCCCCTATGACTTTCAACCCACGATCCTTCCGCCTGATCGGCTTTTCGCTCCTCGCCCTCGGCCTGCTCGCCGGGACGGTCCTGTGGAGCGGCAACCCGGAGAACGGGGAGGCTTCCCCGAAGAAGTCCCACCCCGCTCCGACCCTCGATGTGGATTCCTCCCCGGTGCGGGCGCCGGGCGACCGCGAGGTCGCCAGCTACGCCGACGTGCTCGAACGCGCCACCCCTTCGGTCGTCGGGGTCGTCACCACGCAGGTGGTAACCGCCAACCGCTCCGGGCCGGCGAACCTCCAGGAACTGCTTCGGCGGTTTTACGGTGTCCCCCCCGAACAGGGCCCCGGGGACGAACCGCAGGATGACTCCGGAAGCGAAGACGAGCGCCGCGTGCCCGCCGGGATGGGCTCGGGGGTGATTGTTTCGCCCGAGGGCTACATTTTAACCAACAACCACGTCGTACGGCTCGGCCGATCGTCCGAGATCGCCGACGAGATTCTCGTCCAACTGCCGGATGGCCGGGAGTTCACCGCCGAGCTGGTGGGGGCGGACGAGAAAACCGACATCGCCGTTCTCAAAATCGAGGCCGACGATCCGCTCCCGCACCTGACTTTCGCGGACAGCGAGCTGCTCCGGGTCGGGGACGTGTGCTTCGCCATTGGAAATCCCCTGCGCGTGGGCCTGACGGTGACGAAAGGCATTATCTCCGGCCTCGGGCGCACCGATCTGCGCATCCTCGGCATGCAGGGCTACGAAAACTTCATCCAGACCGATGCGGCCATCAACATGGGCAATTCCGGCGGGGCGTTGATCGACGCCCAGGGGCGCCTGATCGGCATCAACACCGCGATCCTGTCGCGGACGGGCGGAAACATCGGGATCGGATTCGCCATACCCTCCAGCCTCGCCCGCTACATCATGGAGAGCCTGATCGCCAACGGCGAGGTGCCCCGCGGCTTCCTCGGGGTCGTCCCCGGGGATGTCAGCCCCCAGCTGGCCGAGGCCTGGGGCCTGTCCTCCACCAGAGGCGCCCTGATCCGCCAGGTCGAGGAAGGCGGGGCCGCCGCCGCCGCCGGCATCCGCCACGGGGATGTGATCACCGCGGTGGACGACCGTCCGGTCGATTCAGCGGCCGAGCTGCGGCTGGCCATTTCCCAGACGCCGCCGGGCCGGACCGTCACCCTGACCATCCTCCGCAAAGGAAAGGAGATGACCAAGGAAGCGACGCTGGGCAGCCTCGGCGAAGCCATGGCCGCCGGTGGCCCGGAAGAAGTGGAACCCGCCGCGGCAATCATCCCGGGGGTGGTTTTGAAACCGCTCGACGCCGAATTGCGCGAGGAGTTCTCGATTCCATCGACGGTCGGGGGGCTGGTCATCGCCGAAATCACCCGCGTCACTCCCGCCAACCAGCAGTTCCGGCCCGGCATGGTGATCAGCGAGGTCAACGGGCGGACCGTCGCGACGGTGGACGAAATCGAGGGGGCGATCCGACCGGGGCAGAACTCGCTCTACGTCTGGTTCAACGGTGTGTACGACTACCTCGCTTTCCGGAAATGAACAGGAGGCGGCTGAGGTGAACCGGGTCCGCCGCCATTGGCCGATGCCCGGCGAGTTGGCGGAGGCCGCGACTTCGGGCTCCGCCCGCCCGCCGCCGCCCCTGAACGAGGCGGAACTGGGCAACGGGCCGCGGGAGCCCGGCGACGGGGCCGCCCGGGTGCCGCTCCGGAAAAAGGCGGCCTCACCCGCGCTCAAGCGGACTTTCGGCGGCGTGCTCGCGGCGGGCTTCGGCCTGCTGGTCTTCTTCCTTTCCCTCGAGCTGATTCAAACCGTGAACCTTCTGCTCGAATGGCCGCCCGTGGCCGGTTGGCCCGTGATCGCCCTGCTTTTCGGCCTGATCGGCTACGGGCTGGTCCGGCTGGGGCGGATCCTGATCTCGATCCGCCGGCTCCCCCTCGTCCCCCGCCTCGAGCCCGGCGAGCTGGGGCGGCTGCCGATCCGGCGTCTCGACGAGGTGCGTCGGCAACTCGTCGCCCAGCTGGAGCACCTCCGGGCGCACCGCGACGAGGACTCCAGGGGCGACCTGGACGAGGCCATCGAGCGGCTCCACCGGCAGAAAGAGTCCCACCCCGTCCGCGAGTGGATTCTCGAATACGACCGGGAAATTCTGGCACCCCTCGGCCGGGAGGCACGCGAACGGGTGCGGCGGACCGCCCTCAGCGCCGGAGCCAGTGCGGCGCTCTCGCCCTGGCGGATTCTCGACGCCGTCATCGCCTTCAACGCGGCGGTCCAAACCGCCCACGACGTGCTGCGGATCCACGGCATCCGCCCGAACCAGGCCGTCGCCGCCACCTTCGCCTTCGACACCTTCCTCAACACCTTTCTGGCGACGGTCGTCGAGGACGTCACCTCGGACCTGGCGGACAGCCTCGCCGCGCAGATATCGGCCGAATCCGGCGCGGCGGCGGCCAAGATTCTCGCGCCGAAAATCGCCGAGGGGCTGACCACCGCCGTTTTCGTCCGCCGCCTCGGAAACCGCATGGTCCGCAGGTTGCATCCCTTTCCGGAGTAGCATCCGCGTCCGGGGTGCGATGGTCCGTTTCGCGGGCCACCCGGCAGGGCGTAAGCGAGGGGGGGGTGGACACTCCTGTCCACCGGCATTTCCGCCAACCCGCTGGATGGACCCACAATCCATGCGAGGTTCGAAAATTTCATTAGACCCGGCCAAGCGATCCCGTCTAAATGGAAACATGATCCGCCTTCTCGATGAGTCCGACCGTTCGGAACCCGCCCCGGACGCCCGGGGGACGGTCGCGTTGGTCGGGAAAATCTTCGCCGAGGGCGGCTGGCTCCAGGAAAAACTCGGGCTCGAGCACCGCCCCCAGCAGGAGGAAATGGCGGTGCGGGTGGCCCAGTCGTTCGCCATGGACAAGCCCCTCGTCTTCGAGGCGGGCACGGGGGTCGGCAAGAGCCTCGCCTATCTCGTGCCGGGCCTGCTTCACGCGATCCGCGGCAAACGTCCCTTTCTGGTATCGACCCACACCATCTCCCTGCAGGAGCAAATCCGGGAAAAGGATCTCATCCAGTGCCGGAACCTTTTCCAGGCGGTCCCCGAGTTGCGCGCCTACGCCGGATTCGAGTCGGCCTTCCTCGTCGGCCGGGCCAACTACGTCTGCCTGAAACGCCTGGTCCGCGCCGCCGAAGAGCGGGCGGATTTGTTCAACCGCGGAAACCAGGACGCCCTCGACCGGCTCGGCGAGTGGGCGGCGGCCACGCGGACCGGACTGCGCCAGGAGACGGATTTCGCGATTCCGCCCGATATCTGGGACGCGGTCAACGCCGACGCGACCACCTGCAACCGCAAAAACTGTCCGGCGGAAAATTGCTTCTTCCACGCGGCGCGCCAGAAGGTGCAGAAGGCCAATCTGATCATCCTCAACCACAGTCTCCTCTTCTCGCTGATCGGGGCGGGGATGGGTCCGCGCGGCGACACGCCGGGCATCCTCTACCCGAACGACTTCGTGGTGATCGACGAGGCGCACACCCTGCCGGCGATCGCCACCAACCATCTGGGCGCGGCGGTTTCCAGCTACGGCGTGGACCGTTCGCTCCGCACACTCTACAACCCCAATACCAAGAAAGGCTTTCTCAAAAAGATCGGCAACCCGGCGGACCGGCGGCTCGTGGAAGAAGCTCTCGCGGCCTGCGCGGAATTCTTCGGACAGACGGCGGCCTCCATCCTCCGCAACCGCGACACCGTCCGCCTCGCCGAGGGGGACTGGGCCGAACCGGTTTTCCAGCAGCCGCTCCGGGAACTGGGCAAACGGCTCAAGGTGCTGGCGCAGAAGGAGCAGGACGAAACCCGCGCCGACGAAATCCGCGACCAGCAGCTGCGGATCGACGGCTACCGCTCCGTGCTCGAAAAATTTCTCGCCCTCGACTTCGAAGGTCATGTGCCGTGGGTCGAGCGCACGGGCAAGACCCGGTCGGTGATCAGCCTGCGGAGCGCGCCGATCGACCTGGCCCCGTCGCTGCGGGCGATTCTCTTCCGGCGCGAGACCTCGGTCGCCCTCACGAGCGCCACCCTGGCGACCGCCGGGGGCATGGATCCGTTTCTCGCCCGGGTCGGGGCCGACGGCCAGCCGCACGGCGCGGTTACCTCCCCTTTCGACTACGGGAACCACTGCGAGATCCTCATCGCCGGGGACTGCCCGGTCTCCGGCGGACGCACCGGTCCGCCGACCCTTTCGTACTGGAGCGAATGCATCACCCGGGCGGTCGGCGCGGTCC
Source organism: uncultured Puniceicoccaceae bacterium (assembly GCA_964507815.1). Classification (GTDB taxonomy): domain Bacteria; phylum Verrucomicrobiota; class Verrucomicrobiia; order Opitutales; family Puniceicoccaceae; genus Puniceicoccus. The sequence continues at coordinate 4,405 of CAZDRT010000155.1, read as the reverse complement.
CCGGCGGCACGCTGGTTCTCTTCACCAGCTACCGGGATCTCGCCGCCGTCGTCCGCGAATGCCGGGAAGAGCTCGAACGGCAGGGGCGGCCGATCTTCGAGCAGGTGGCCGGGCGCGCCCGTTCCCAGCTGCTCGAGGACTTCCGCCGGGCGGGAAACGGGGTACTCTTCGGGACGGAGACTTTCTGGACCGGGATCGACGTGCCGGGGCCGGCCCTTTCCCAGGTGGTCATGACCAAGCTCCCCTTCGAGAACCCGAGCCACCCCGTCTTCCAGGCCCGCGAGGAGTACATTCGCGACCGGGGCGGCCAGCCCTTTCTGGAAATCTCCCTGCCCGACGCCGTCCTGCGCTTCCGCCAGGGCCTCGGCCGCCTGATCCGCAAGGCGGACGACCGCGGGCGCCTGGTGGTCCTCGACTCACGCGTTCTCCGCAAGGAATACGGCCGGGCCTTCGTGGCCGCGCTGCCGAAGTCGGAATTCGCGCGCTTCACCCGCGCCGAGTGGGACCGCTGTTTTTCTCCAAAGGGGTAACGGTGCCTAGCGAGAGAGCCCACAACTCAATTGCGGAAGCAGCTCCATCCCCACGATTCAAACGGAGTTGCGATACGAACGGCCACGATCCCGGCGCGAAGCCGGTCCCTTCTTCATTTGCGCGCGAGGAGGACCTCGCGCAGCATTCTCCACCGGGCCGGCCGCCTGAGAACGCCGTCGATGACCCCGTCGTCGATCGCCTCGCGAAAGGCATCGGCGGGCTGGGAACTGCTGACAATCACGGAGAGCTTTTTATCCGAACCGGACTGATCGGCGTGCAGGGCTTTCAATTTCTCAATATCTCCGGCGGAAAAGGCCCGCCCTTCGCCGACGAAGACCAGATCGTAGGCTCTCCGCCGGACGGCGTCGGCGGCCAGATCGAGGCTTTCCACCCCGTCGGCCCGGTAGCCGAAGGCGGCCAGGCTCATGATCAGGACCTTCCGGCTGATCGCCTTTTCATCGACGACCAGAACGTCGAGAGGAACCTTCTTCGCCATGTGGTGGTCCACATCCGGCTCTTCATTGACCGCCATGGGCGCACCCTCGTCCTCGGCCTTTTTCCAGACCCGGAGGGCCCGGGCGACCTCGCGCTCCCGGATCGGCTTGACCAACCGCCCGACGAGCGACTCTCCGAGGGGGTGAAACTCCTCTTCGAAGATCTCCACCGTGCCGATGGCCACCACCGGAACGGGATCGCCCTCCCAATCCGCCAGAAGGCTGGTCAGGGCGTTCATCCCGGTCGGCGGATTCTCGGACACATCGAAGACCAGGAAATCGACCTTGTTTCCAACCGCCGCGCGGGCCTCGTCCGCGTCGGCCACTTCGACGACCTCCGCTCCCGCCCGCTCGAGAAAGTCGCCCAGGACCTGGCGGATGGACGGACTGGCCGAATACAGGACCACCCGCTCGCCCCGCAGGTCGGGGAAACGGGGGGGCTCCTCCAGGTGCCGGGTCAATCCGGCGATGATCGAAAACGAAAAGGTGGAGCCTTCGCCGACCACCGACCGGGCGTCCACGGTACCGCCCATCAGCGAGACCAGCCGCTTGACGATGGCCAGCCCGATTCCGGTGCCGCCGTGCCTGCGCCGGTCGGAGGAATCCCCCTGGATGAAGGGGTCGAACATCTCCTCCTTCCGGGCCGGGTCAAAACCCTCGCCGGTATCCGACACCTCGAAGCGGAGGCCGACCAAATCGGGATTTTCCCGGGTTTCGGGCCGGCTTTCGCGGGTGACGGAGACCCTCACCTCGCCTTCCCTCGTGAACTTGATGGCGTTGCCGATCAGGTTGGAGAGAATCTGCTGGAGCCGGGAGCCGTCCGAAAGAATCCAGCGGGGAACATCGTCCGCGAAGTGGCAGGTCACCTCGTCCCTGCCGACCACCGCGGGCCACGCGTGTACCTCGAGAACGGTTTCCACCAGATCGCGGAGCGCGACCGGTTCCGCGGAAATGTCGAGTCGGCCCGATTCGATCTTCGAGTAGTCGAGAATGTCATCGATGATCTCCCGGAGCCCTTCGGCGCAGGACTCGATCCGGTCGAGCTGTTCGACCTGGGACTCCGACAAATCGCTGTCGCGGAGCAGATTGGTGAAGCCGATGATCCCGTTCATGGGCGTCCGCAGTTCGTGGCTCATCACGGAGAGAAACTCGCTCTTCGCCCGGCTCGAGGCCTCGGCCTCGTTCTTCGCTTCGCTCAGCTCGATGGTCCGTTCCTCGACCCGTTCCTCGAGGAGAGCCTTCTCCCGCTCGACCGCCTCGCGCAGGCGCAGGTTTTCGAGCACGCTCGAGGCTTCCGACAGGAAAAAGGAGAGAAGGCTCAGCTCCATCTGGGCCTCCTGGTCGATATCGGAATTCAGCACGCCGACAAAAAGGCCATGGGTGGACTCGTGACTGAAGAGCCGTTGGAAGACGGCCACCTTCCCCAAGTCCGACCGGGCCAGCGGGACGGGGACGAAGCGACTCTGCCGGACCGCCGCGAGAAACCGCTCATTCGCGATCTGGCGGTCAACGAACACGTCGAGTTCCGGACGGAGTCCGGCGGGTTCGCAGCGCACCTTCGTCCAGCCCGAATCCTCCAGGGCCCCGAGATAAAAACCAATCGTTTGAAAAAGTCCGAGACCGTGGAGGTATTCGGTCGTCAGATCGATGATCTCCTGCGGCGTGGTGATCGTCTGGAGCGCGTGCTGGTAGCTTTCGAGCACCTGGAACAGGGAGAGAACCGTCTCCGGACGTGCGATTTCGCGCAATTCCCGGTGGAGAAGCTGCCCCTGGAGACTCGATAACTTTGATTCCAACATCATTCCGAAAGATTGATGCCGTTCATAGTGGAATCGACCCGTTCCAAATGCAAGCGCGCAAAGGGCTTGGGAGAGCGGGGGGGTGACCGAATCTTTCGATTGAATCGGCGGATGCTTTCGACAGTCTTCGAGGGAGAGGTTTCTCCATGCTTTCTCCGATACCGAAAATCAGCCGCTACCGCCGGGTCGTGGCGATCGGGCCCCGGCACTCCGGGAAATCGGTCTTGCTCGCTTCCATTCTGGATCATCTGCGCAAGGATCCGGGAAACTTTCTGGCCTCCGGGGACCGGTGGATCCGGCACGGCGTGGAGCGCTATCCGGGGAATCTCCCGCCCATCCCCCTCGATCGGGTTCTCCGGGAGGCGGCGGAGGAAGCCCTCTGGCCCGAGATCACGGTGAGCCCCTCGGCGCTCCGCTTCCGCGCGACGCACGAGGGACGGTGGAAGCGCGACCTGGTTCTGGACTTCATCGATTTCCCGGGGGAGGCCGTTGCGGATTTTCTCGGAGGCGGCTCCTACGACGACTGGAGCGAGGCCGTCTTCGCACACTTTCCGGACGACCTCGACCCGGAGTCGGTGGAGGGGCTCCGCGCCTACCGGGCCGCTCTTTCGAAAGCGGAGGACGACACCGGGACCGAGGCGCTTGCGGCCCGGTTCGCCGATCTCATGGTGGAAGCGACCCGCCGGGGCCGGTACCTGACCACCCCCTCCGTTCTTTGTTCACGGGTCTTCGAAGACACGCCGTCGGGGCCGAAGGCGGATTTCGCACCGGTCCCCCGCGATCTCGCCTCCCGCCTGCCGCGGACCCGGGCCGAGTTTGCCAGGCGGTTCGCGGATTACCGCCGGGACCAGGTGCTCCCCCTGGAGCGCCTGCTCGCCGACGCCGACGCCCTTGTGCTGCCGATCGATGTGGGTTGGATTCTCTCGGGCGGGCCGTCGGTGTTGCGCGACCAGCACGCGCTCCTCTCGGCGGTCGGAGCGCTTCTCGAGCGTATCGACAGCGTCTGGAACCGGCTGGGATCGTTTCTCGGCCGCTCCCTGACCCCGCTGGACGATTCGCTTTTCCCGGGCAGGCTCCGGAGCGTTGTGCTCTGTGCCACGAAAATCGATCTCTTCCGACCGGCGGACCGATCCCTTCTCGACGACTTGATCCGCCGCCTGGCCGAACCGGTTCTGCGGGGGGCCGGGGCGCACGGTCTCCGGGTCCTCAACACGGCCTGCGCGGCGCTGCGTTCGAGCACGGACGCGCCCGGGGCCGACGGCCGGATCCGGGGATACCGCGGCGGCGAGGCACTCGACGTGCTGCCGCCCGCCCTGCCGGAGCAATGGCCCGACCGGTGGAACCCGGCCGACTTCCGCTTCCCCCGGCTGGACCCGCGGGTCTCGCGCAACGGCCTCTACCCCCCGGCCCACATCCACCTCGACCGGATCGTCCGGTCGATCATCGAGGCGTAGCGCAATGCGGCGGCCGAGCACAGCCCCTGCCACCTTCGGATCGAGGGGCAAGCCCCGCGACCACGGGGGAGGCATGGGAGGTAACCACAAGTGCGGGGCGGCGGGAGGGCGGCTGTCCTCAGCCGCC
>CAZDRT010000154.1:0-8885 GCA_964507815.1 uncultured Puniceicoccaceae bacterium | reverse complement strand
AACGCCCTCGAACGGGGCGAACGCATTGCCAGCGACCAAAATTACGGCGTCCTATTGACACACTTATTTTCTTCCAAGCCCTACGCTGTGAGACGCTTCCATTTTTCCTGGAAACTGGTCTTTTCGAGGACGGCGCGGTTGACCACTCCGGCGGGGGTGCGCTGGTCGAGCAGGTCGATCACACGCTGCCCGGCGGTTCGTCCGATGTCGCGGAAGAGTTCGTTCGTCCATGCAATGGAATGGGGGGCGAGCAGGACGTTGTCGAGAGTGCCGAAGCGGTGCGGCTCGGTCACGGGCTCGTTCTCAAAACAGTCGAGGGCCGCTCCGGCGATGGCTTTCGTGCTGAGTGCATCGAAGAGCGCGTCTTCGTCGATAATGCCGCCACGGGCGGTGTTCAGGAGGTAACTCCCCGGCCGCATCCGGGCCAATTCGTCCTTGCCGATCAACCCCCGGGTCTCGGGGGTCAGCGGACAGTGGACCGAGACAAAGTCGGCCCCGGCCATCAGCTCCGGCAGCTCCACCTTGCGCACGCCGAGTTCCTCCGCCTGCGCGTCGCTCAGGAAGGGATCGAAGGCGAGCGGCTGTTTCATGCCGAAAACGCCCAGCAGGCGAATCAATTCACGGGCGATGCCACCGCAGCCGACCACACCGAGGGTGCGGTCGCGCAACTCGCCACCCATGTAGCCCGCGCGGTCGTCCCATCGGCCTTCGCGCACCAGCCGGTCCTTGGCCACGAGGTGATGCTGGAGCGCCATCATCCACATCACGCAGGACTCGGCCACCGGACGGTCCACCGCGCCGGAAGTGATCCCGAGCAGGACGTCGGCCTCGGTGCAGGCCGCGACATCGACGGTATCATAGCCGACGCCGAAGCGAATGATCGCGAGCAGGTCGTCGGCCCCGGCCAAACTGGCGGCCGTCACTTTGGGGGTGAGCACGATCAGGGCGCGGGCATCGCCGATCTGTTCCGGAGTCACCTCGGGCTGGTGCTTATCGAAAAAGGATTGTTCGACGCGCGTATCGGCGTCGAGGACATCCTTGCCGATGTCGGGAAATTTGGTTGAGCCGTCTTCTTCGATGAAGTCGGCAGTCCATTTGACGGGGAATTTCATGGCTTTGCTGATAAGGTTGGCGGTTTTGTTGGTTGGTTTGTTGGTTGGATCGGTTCAACCCCAGGCGCGCCCGGGGACATTGGCGCAATCCTCGTCCACGACGATGCGTTCGGGCATGGGGCCGGCATAGACCCAGATCATGGCCATGGGTTCCTGGCCGTTGTTGATGAAATAATGAATGCGCCCGCGCGGCTGGAGGGCGGTGGTCAGGCCGTCCATCTCGTATTGGCGCCCTTCGACCCAGCAGGTGCCCCGCCCTTCGACGATGCAGATGGACTCGTCGAAATCGTGCAGGTGGGCGGGGAGCCGCCCGCCATGCTGGAAAATACCGTAGCCGCCGCTCATGTCGAAGCCGGGGATCAGCTCCGCATTGAAATAATCGACAAACGAAGCGCTCGGACCCGGCTCATAGCGGGAGCTATTCGTAAAGGAAGTGAACCGTTCGCCGCCGGGATGCGTATAGGAACGATCGGTCGGCATCGAACGCATGGAGTGGCCCGGCTCGACGAGTTCCCGGTCGGGGGTGGACGAGCACATCGCGATGTGGACGATCGCCTGACCGTGTCCGCTGTTCGCCGCTTTGTGTGCCAGCCCGGCCGGCACACTCAGGTTGTCGAGCGGCCCGAGCTTGTGGATCCGCCCCTCGACCGTAACCTGCAGCTGCCCCGCGAGCACGGTGATGGACTCACCGAAGGTATGGCGGTGGTTTTCCAGCTTCGCGCGGGGCTCGAAGGTGACAATCCCCGTGGTCAGGTTGACCGCGCCGTTGTGGGTGCCGACCTGGCAGTCGAAGGAAACCCCGGGGCAAAGATCAATCACCTTTTGACCGAGGGGGTTCATGACCTCGTCGCGATCCGGACGGAAGGTCGCCGGAGCGCAGAGCTTCGGCTCGTTCGGATAATCTCTTTCCAGATTGAATCCGGGCGTGATGGCGCGTTCCAGCCCGACACTCCCCAGCGATTGCTTGATCGCACGGATCAGCAAGCCGGCATCGAAGCCCAGCCCCAGCATGCGGAAGCCCTGCTCGAAGCGCTCCTGTAAATCCGCGTCCTTGCGGGCCACAATCCCGCAGGTCTTGCCCGCCTCGACGATGGCACGGCTGGCCGCAAGGATTTGCTCGCGCACGCCCGGTCCTTCCCACTCGCCGGGATAGCCGGCCGTGGCCGAGTGGTCCGCCGGGCCGAAATAGAAAGTTTCCACCCCTTCCACCTCGAGGAGATCGTCGATGTTCGCCACCCCTTCCACCGATTCGATCAACGGCACCACCATCACCGACGGTTCGCTCTCCTCGATATGGGCCGGGAAACAGGTGCCCCAACAGGTGGCCCGCTCCGCCCCGATCCCGCGTCGGCCGACCGGCGGGTAGTGGGCGCTCCGCACGGCCTTCTCGAGTTGTTCACGGGTCTCGATCCAGGGGATGATCACGCCATCCGCCCCGATATCCAGCACTCGCTTGACCAGGGACTCTGAATTCTCCGTCAGCCGCACCAGCATGACCGTCTCGCTGCGGACCGCCGCCCGCAAATGTTCGACGATCTCCTTCCAATCGAGGTGCCCGTGCTCGGCATCGATAATCACCCAATCAAGGCCCAGGGAAACCGCAATCTCCGTGATGGACGGTGCCTCCAGCGACACCCACAGGCCGTAGGTGGGCTCTTGGGCGGCGAATTTCGAACGAAGACGTTTCAGGGCCGGAGAATTCATAGTCGCCCGGATTCCACACCGGTTACCCCTCGCCTGGCAAATGAAATCGTCCCGCCCCGAACATTCCGGGTGTAACCACAACCCAAACAAGTTCAATGTGGACCTTGCAATTTCCGAAATAATCGTCCATATTTTGACCATGAAGACTCGCTACTACCCCAGCGTGACCCCCACGTCATACCCGCTCCCCCCCTCCCGCGACGGGCGTTCTGCCGCCAGTCGCCCGCCCGGCATGGCCCCCCGCTCCGGCTTCGCACTGATCATTTCGATCTCGCTGATGGCGTTCATCCTCCTGCTGATGCTGAGCCTCTCCACTCTGGTGCAGACCGAGGCGCGAACCGCGGCGGCCGGCACCACCCTCAACGAGGCCCGCACCAACGCCATTCTCGGGCTCGCCATCGCCACCGGCGAACTCCAGAAACACGCCGGCGCCGACCAGCGCGCCACCGCACCGGCGACGACCGTGTATCCGAGCAAGGATGTTGTTTCCGGGACCGGGGATCTCTATGAGGACGGGACGCTCGGGTTCCGCTCGTTTGCCAACGAAAGCCGAAGCCGCTCCTACCTGACCCTGTCCAAAGGCGGCACTTTCCTCAACCCCACCGAACGCGAGAATTGGGCGGACGCCCTCGACGCTTGGTGGAACGACGGCGCCAACGCCGGCAATCCCGGTTCCAAGAAAAATCCGTTCTGGACCGCCATCTACGACACCTCCTACCGGGTGGACCGTTTTACCGACCCTTCCAGCCCGACCAATCGGACCCGGCAAGTTTACGAAGCCGACCCCGGCAATACTGTTTTCGGCGAGTTCAACCGCAGCCAGTTGCCCCGCTGGATCGTCAGCGGCAACGAGGGGATCGAGATTGATACGACTCCCGATGACGACGCACCCGTCACCTCCTATCCGGCTGACTACCTCACCCCGGATCGTCCCCTGCGCGACCAGTTGCGGTCGGGCGAGGAGGAAGACGACATCATCTCCATCGTCCGCGTCGTCGAGTCGGAGGACCAACGCTACTCGACGACCGAGGCCGATGACTCCGCCGACGGCCTCGACGGGCGGGTCGAGGTTCTCCGGCAGCCCCTCGACGCGGAACGGAACAACCACTACGCCTACTGGGTGGCCGACGAGAGCGTGAAGGCCAATTTCGCCGTCCGCGATCCCTACTTCAACGCCACCGTCAACTCCCGCGAGTATCGCAACCGGCTGCAAGTCCCCCAGCGCCTCGGTTGGGAGCGGATGGAGGACTTCGACGATGCCTTTGACGGTAGCGCCATCGACGTCTTCGACTCGGTCTTTGAGAAGGTGGTCACGCCCTCGCAATTCCGGCTCATTGACGCGGCACTCGCCCCGGACGACGCCCGCGAGGATCCCCTGCGCCGCAACTTCCACAGCCTCACCTCCTTCTCCTCCGGCCTCTTCACCGATCCCGTGCTCGGCGGCCTGAAAAAGGATCTCACCCATTACCTGGAAAACCGCAGCGGCGGGCCGAACAATGGCGACTTTATCGCCGACCGCACGCGCTACGACAACAACGACCCCCGCTTCGGGGCGTATGGAGCCAGCAACAGTGGATTTCCCAAGCCGGGTGCCGAAACCATGTCCCTGATCGAACTGCCCAACATGCCCAACAACTTCCCCACCTTCGGCCAGCTGCAGGATTGGTATGAGAACGAAGCCACCGGTGGCGGTTCGGGCGGGATCGATCCCAGCAACGACACCGCCCCCGTCCTCACCTATTACAATCTGATGGCCGGCTTTTCGCGGGATGATCGCACCATCAACATGCACGTCGCCCCCCAGTTCATCCTCTGGAATCCCTACGACGCCGAGCTGGATAGTGCCACCTACGAGGTGGAGATCGCGTATTCCTACACGGTGAGCGACCTGTTCGTGGTGGCACCGAAGAGCGGAAACTCTCCGCAGGTTAAGGATCCGAGCACTCCGTGGGTGGATGACGACAATGACGGCACCCATGACGTTCTCGACGGCACCCAACCCGGCGTGCCGACGACCGGCACCAAGGATAGTCCCGGCCCGGTCGATTCAAACGACCCCACCGACGGCATCAACGATCTAAATGGCAACTACTACTACTACCTGACCCCGGCAGGGCATTTCTCCAGCTCACCATCCACAAGTCAGGCCTTTGCGGAGTCGAAAACGATTAATACCGCGAACGAAGACAAAGCCGACAACGACGACGCCAGCTACCTCGAAGGCCGGGAGTTCAAATTCAACTTCACCCCCTTCCGCAACGGAACGCTCGACGGCAATACCAGTGCCCTGCCCACCAACCCGGGCACCGGGGATCCCGAGGCCGCCCGCCAGGGCGACCGCATCGTCATTCCCAAGCTGTCAGCAAAGAGCGAAATCGACCACATCCTGAAATTCACCATCACCGCCAGCTTCGAAGCCGGCCAGGCCAAGATTTTTTCCATCCGCGTCAATGATGAGGAGTGGGAGCCGGGCGGCACCATTCGGCTCCGCGACGGCATCGATGGCAGCAATGTCAACACCCTCTATTTCCCCGTCGCCACCATGAACGCCGGGGTGTCGATTCCGTCGGACGTTCGCATCTTCGCCAACCCCACGAATTCCGGGGCGGACAAGAACACCCCCTACATCCGCCTCGGCCTTGAGGGGGAAACCGACCCCATCTCCGAGACCATGGAGTTCGGGGACGTCAAAAACGCCGGGCGGTTGTCGCGCTGGTATGGGAAGACATGGGCGGATGCAAATAATAGTAAAAATAATAACGAATTGCAGGCCTCCCGCCCCCACCCCAAGGGCATCGAAGAAATGCGCCACCTCAGTGAGTTCGGTTCGGAATTCCAGAACAACTTCGCCACCCAGGACGGCCTGGACTACTCCGACCCGGTATCCTCGAACTTCGAACTCTCCCGCGGCTTTATTCAGCCGTTTACGCATGAGGCGGGGTCAAGCGAAAGCAATTATCGCACCGCCTTGGCAGGGCAGGACACCGGCTACAGCGCCTACCTGCCGGTCTTCTCCCGCTTCAATCTCGGCTCCGCCTCCCTCACCAGCAACCTGCTGGTCGAGAGCCGCCGCACCGGTGGGGATCCTGATATAAACCACAACAGCGACTGGCTGTTTAATATGAACTCCCTGCCCCGCACCATCTGGAATCAGGACTGGGACGAGGCCCAGCACGACGGGCCGAACGGGGCCTACACGCTCATCGCCACCACCGCCGAGGATGTCGAGAGCGGCAATCCTAGCGACTACCTACCGCTCACCCGCCTGGCCATTCGCAACGTCAAGCGCCCGGATTCGGAAATCCTCTCCCTCGGGCAGCTCCAGCAGATCAACCTCTCCCCCTTCAACTGGATGCCGGCCTTCCCCATCGGCAACAGCGAGGCCCCGCCCTACACCGACCGCGAGGCCATCGCGGGGATCAACAGCCGCGAGGTGGGAGTGGACGTGAACGACGGTAGCAGTAACCTTGGTCTGATCTCGAAATTCTCCAACAACGCGAACAACTACCTGCTCGACCTCTCCTACCTGCTCAACGAAAACCTGTGGGACCGTTATTTCCTCTCCTCGCTGCCGGACGGTGCGCTGGATCTGGTCGATCCGGACCCGCTGCCCAACAGCCGCATTCGCCTCGACACCGCCCTGATCGCCGAGGAAGGCGCGGGCACGGGCGATGTGCGGAATTTTGACGATGCCTCGGTTTACCTGCGGAACTTCGGTGCCTTCAACGTCAACTCGACCAGCGTCGAGGCCTGGAAGGCCCTCCTCACCTCCTTCCGCGACCTCGATCTGGAGGCGCAGAGCGGCGGCTCGAACCCCGACGCCACCGTCCCGATCGCCCGCTCCCTCGATCCGATTGCGGACCCGGTGGAATTCACCTTCGCCGAGGCGGATTCCGCCGCCGACACTGCTTCCACCTACGGTGCCGACAACGACCGCGACTATTCCCGCGTGCTGGCCGGCTTCCGCTTCCTCTCCGATCCGGAGATCGAGGCCCTGGCCGAGCGCATTGTGGACGAGGTCCGCCTGCGCGGCCCCTTCTACTCGGTGGCCGACTTCGTCAACCGCCGCCTGGTCGCCCCCGAGGGATCGGACGATCCCGGGACCCCCTGGCACGGCGCCCGCACCGACTCCGATGGTTTCGGCAAGCGCGAAGGCGGCATGACCGACTTCATCAATCCCGCCTACGATCCGTTCCCCGGCCTGGCCGGGCTCAACGGTGCCATCCAGCGCGCCATCAACGTCTCGGGCATCAACGGCGGCGTGAACTACCCGTCCAACAAAACCATCAGCGACGACCGCGCCTACGGCAACGTCATCAAAAGTGGCGGCGGCATGAGCGGGATCGACAAGAACGGCGGCGGCTACAACAGCACCTATTCCGATGCAAACACCTACCTGCGGCTCGAACCGGCCCGCCGCCACCACCTCGACGCCGAGCATATCGCCGGGGCACCCGCCAGCGAGGCCGGGCAGCTCCTGCAGGGCGCGCCCGGCTTCATCACCCAGGGCGACATCCTCAGCATGATCGGCCCGGCGCTGACCACCCGCGGCGACACCTTCCTCATCCGCAGCTACGGCGATGTCGTCGATCCTCTCACCGGCGAGGTCACCGCCCGCGCCTACCTCGAAACCGTGGTCCAGCGAACCGTCAAACCGGTCAACCCCGCCACCAGCGATGCCGACGGCATCGACGAGAAATGGATTCCGGCCGACTCCTTTGGCCGGAGTTTCGAGGTGGTCTCCATGCGCTGGCTGGGCGAAGACGAAATCTGATCCGACCCGGTACCCTTCCTTTTCCATGACTTCTTTTCCACTATGCCATCCTTCCGCATCCTCGTCCCGCTGATCGCCCTGCCGCTGCTTGCGACGCTACCGCTCGCCGCCCAGAACCCTCCGGCGGAGGAGCTGCCCACCGTGCGGCTCTCGGCCGCCTTTCTCTCCAGCGTGCAATTGCCCCCGTTTTTCGCGCGGGGGGCGGATGGGGAGTTCATCCCCTTCACCATTGGGAGAAACCGCTTCGGCCCGCCCAAAGACGTGGTTGACGAAGACGGCCTGGTGGTGCTTTACCGCGAGCGCGAGAATCCCGAAACCGGGGAGAAGGAGAAATACCCGGCGCTGCGGGAAGAATTTCCGGAAGGCGCGGAGAGCGTCCTGCTCGTCTTTTACTTCAACCTGGAAAACGAAATGCAGCGCCGGGTCATCGTCGAGTCCGGCGATGGGCCGCAACCGCGCACCCTGCGCCTCATCAATTTGATGGACCGCCGGGTGGGCGTGCAGATTCAGAACGACCGCCTCGGCGTCCACAACTTTCCGCTTCCCCCCGGCCAGGATCAATGGGTGGATCTCAATTTCCACGGCGGCGAAAGTTTCTACTACCGCTACCTGATCGACCTGCCCGCCGAAGAACGCCCGCAACGGCGCCCCTCCTGGAAAAGCCTCTCCCTGCTCGACCGCCAGCGCATGCTGATTTTCTTCGCCAACCTGCGGATGGTCAGCGAGGAATTCGACGAAGAGACGGGCGAAGTGTCCGAAACGACCGTCCACTTCAAGCCAACCGACATCCGCGTGACCGAGCTGCTGCGGTAGATCGCCTTCCGGGGCTTCGCCCGCTTTGGGGAGCGGCGCGCTTTAGCCGCCGTTGCGTTTGCCGGGTGCGTTCTTCAGGTCTCAGGTTTCACCTCTCATCCCTCTCATCCCTCTCATCCCTCCACCACTCCACCCCTCTCGAAGCGCAGCGAAGACCCTCCGTAGCTCGCAGAGCGAAGGACGGGCAACACTCCACCATTTAGCGGAGCGAAATCCCGCCGAAGGGGACCTCGCGAAGCGTGTCGCCCCCCCTCCTATCCGACAAATGTAGGATAGCCAAAAATGCCGAAATCGTATATCTTCCTTCCCTATGAAGGAAATCCTCCTCCCCCTCCTCGCCCTCGTATCGTTCTTCTTCGCTTCGGCAGCCCATGCCGAGCACCCCTGGGCGAGCCCCCACGCCACCGTCCTCCCGACCGGTGATCTCGAATACGCGCCCCAGCCCTTCAGCTTTGTCGCGGGTGAGTCCGTCCGCTACATCG
>CAZDRT010000153.1:0-8923 GCA_964507815.1 uncultured Puniceicoccaceae bacterium | reverse complement strand
TTTTACTCCACGCATTTGTGGTTGCACCCTTCTCGTCACCCGCGGAAGTTTTAGGATCGTCCGAAGTCGCAAAAGCCGGATAAAGTCCTGCCCAGCACCATGAGCCAAGATCCGACGGAAACCCATTTTGTCTGGAACGGGGAAATCCGCCCGGCGGGCACCGTACCGGTGGACGCGCGCTCCGACGGATTCCAGTACGGGCTGGGTTGTTTCGAGACGATGGGACTGGCCGACGGGCGTATCCGTTTCGCGGAGGACCACTGCGGGCGGCTCCGCGGGGCGACCGCCGCCCTCGGGCTGGCTTGGCCCGCGGAGTGGGGCGTTTTCGCGGATGCGGTGGCGGAACTGGCCCGGCGAAACGGCCTCACTGACGGGGTGGCCCGGCTCTCCTTTCACGCCGGTCCGGACCGGGTCGATTGGATGGCGCGGGTGTTTCCGGCCGGGGTGATGGCCGGCACGGCTCCTTTGTCGGTCGGATTCTCGCGTTTTCCGCATCCCGGCGCCTCCCCCCTGAGCCGGTGGAAACACAACAACTACGCCGCGAACATTCTGGCCTTCCGCGAAGCGAGAGCCGCAGGGCGCGACGAGGATTTGCTGTGCCGGGGCGACCGGGTCATCGAAGGCTGCCTCTCCAATCTCTGGGCGGTCCGGGACGGGGCGATCCTGACCCCGCCCCTGGAAGACGGGGCGCTCGCCGGGGTCGTGCGAACCCGCCTTCTCCGCGCGGGAACCGCAAACGGGCTTCCCGTCCGCGAACAATCCCTCACCCGCGGCGGGATCGAATCCGCCGAGGCTCTCTACCTTTCGAACGCGGCCATGCTCCTGCGCCCGATCGGCGTTCTGGACGGGATGCCCCGGGCCGGTCGCGCGGACGGGACGGCGGGTCTTCGGGCGGTCGTGTGCGGAGCTTCGGAACGGTGTGCTCCCGAGGCGGACCAGGGCTCGGGAATTCGCAAGAGGACTGCCTGAGCGCGGGCTGGGGTGGTAGACCGGATTTGAACCGGCGACCCCCGGTACCACAAACCGGTGCTCTAACCAACTGAGCTACTACCACCGCGGAAGAACCAATGAGAAAAGGTGCCTCGCACCGGCTTGTCAATACCCGTGATACCGCCGCGCTACCGTCCCCGCCGGATATCGGCACCGCCGAAACTGATCCGCACCCGGTAAATTCTCTTGATCCGGGTTTCGATCCGACCCGACTTTAGATCAACGCGGTCGGGGACGGTCTCCTTCCGGACATCGACCACCGCGTGGAAACCCCTTTCGGAGAAGACATCAATCAGCATCGCTATGCCGAGATCGTTCGCATACAGGGAATTCTCGGTGTTGATCAGGGCCATGCCCGAGATGGCATGCCGCCGGATCACCGGCATGAAGTAGCTCTCAATATCCCGGACCACCTCGGCGAAAAGCTCCCTGTGCTCCTCTTCGTAGGAATCAAGTCGGTTGACCAACTCCTGACGGGCGTGCAGGGCGATGTTGGAGGCGATGGGCAGGGCGCCGATGCGGTGATACGTGTCTTCGCCAAGCTCGAGCGAACTCTGGTACCGCATCTCCTCGACGATGCGCTCCTCCACTTCCGGGATCGTCCCCTGCGCGTCGATGTAGTGATAGTGAAAAACCTCCCGCAGCTCTTTCAGGGCGTGGTAGGTGATGTCCTTGAAAGTGCGGTAGCGGCCCCGGGCCGCCTCTTCGGAGAGATCGGTCTTGCGGATCTCCTTTTCCTCGCCCACGCCGGACTCGCGGACTTTCTCGTTGTAGGCGATCGCTTCCCGCCCGCGCGTCAGCTGCCGCTTGACGCTCTCGGCCTCGTCGATAAACAAGACGATGATGTGGAAGCGGCACTTCGGAAACGGGTTCTTTCCCCGCCCGAGGTGTTCCTGGTGCAGCAGGTTCAGACGGTTGTAGAGGAGTTTCACGCACTCGACCTGCACCTTCGTCCGGGGGAACCCGTCCACAATGGCACCGTGCTCGAACTCCGGATCGAGCAACCTCCGCAAGACCAGATCGGTCACCTCCCGGTCGCCGACCAGCACCCCTGCGTCCATCCTCTTTTTCGCCTCCGGGCTTTTCAGCAACTGGCTCACGGTGATCGGATCCGCCGTCAGATCGCGCAGACCCATCATGAAACGGGTATTCGTTCCCTTACCGGCCCCGGGAGGACCGTTGAGCCAGAGAATCTCTTTCGGGAAGCGCAGGTTTTCTCTGCCCAAATCCTCCTCCAACCGGGACCAGACCCGTTCGAAAATAAGATGGGGATCCTTGACCTCCAGATCGTGGACCTGGGATTGCACTGGGGATTGGGAAGAACTCATCCCCGCCGACGCTGGAGAACTTCTCAGCGGCAGGCAAGCCTGCGAACGTAAGGGCAAGAACGCACCGAAAACGCGGGCTAAAGCACCGCGCTCCCCTGAATCCTTCCGTGGTCTTCTCACAAAAATGGCTGCAATTGCCAGGTGAAGTCCACGCACTTGTGGTTACACCCCGCTCCGCATCTGTCGCGATTGCGACCTTGATCCCCCGGTAATTTCGGGCCATTGTTATGGGTTTTCATGCTGTTGAAACCACAGGAAAAGTACCGCCCGTTCGAGGCGGTGGATCTGCCCGACCGGACTTGGCCCGACCGGCGGATCGAGCGAGCGCCGTTCTGGTGTTCGGTCGATCTGCGCGACGGGAATCAGGCCCTGGCCGTGCCCATGGGGGTGCGCGAGAAGCTGCGCTTGTTCGAGACCCTGGTGGAGATTGGTTTCAAAGAGATCGAAATCGGTTTTCCGTCCGCCTCCCGGGTGGAGCACGATTTTCTCCGGAAGCTGATCGAGGAGGACCGGGTGCCTGCGGATGTCACTCTCCAGGTTCTCGTGCAGTCCCGGGAGCAGCTGATCGACAAGACCTTCGAATCCCTCCGGGGGGTGCGCAAGGCGATCCTGCATTTCTACAACTCGGTCTCGCCCGCCCAGCGCCGGATCACCTTCAATCTCTCCAAAGAGGAGGTCAAGGCGATCGCCGTAACCGGGGCGGAGCGGGTGCGCCACTGGCTGCCCCGCCTGCCGGATTCGGACATCCGCGTGCAGTATTCGCCGGAGAGCTTCTCGAGCACCGAAATGGATTACGCGCTGGAGGTCTGCGAGGCGGTCTGCGACGTGATCGAACCGACTCCGGAGCGCAGAATCATCCTGAATCTTCCGGCCACCGTCGAGGTTGCCACGCCGAACGTCCACGCCGATCAGATCGAGTGGTTCTGCCGCCATCTTTCCCGCCGGGATTCGGCGATCATCAGCCTGCATACCCACAACGACCGGGGTACGGGTATCGCCGCCACCGAGCTGGGGCTCATGGCCGGGGCCGAGCGGGTCGAGGGGACGCTCTTCGGGAACGGGGAGCGCACCGGCAACCTCGATATTGTTTCAGTGGCGCTCAACCTCTATTCCCAGGGAGTCGATCCGGGCCTGCGCTTCGACGACCTGCCCGGAATCCGCGCCGTTTACGAGGAAACCACCGGAATGACCGTCCACCCGCGGCATCCCTATGGCGGCGATCTCGTTTTCACCGCTTTTTCCGGATCCCACCAGGATGCGATCAAGAAAGGGTTCGACCGCCGCGAGGAGGATTCGCGAGGGGAGGAGCCCTTTTGGGACGTTCCCTACCTGGCCATCGATCCGCGCGACATCGGGCGCGACTACGAGGCGATTATCCGGATCAACAGCCAGAGCGGAAAGGGCGGGGTGGCCCATGTGCTCGCCCGGGATTTCGGCTACAAGATTCCGAAAAAAATGCAGCCGGAGGTCGGAGCCCTCGTCAACCGGCTCGCCGACGAGAGGGGGGTCGAGCTGACCGGTGCGGAGATCCACGAGCTGTTCCGGGAGGGGTTCGTGAATCTGCGGGATCCGATTTCGCTGGAGTCCTACGAGATCGTTCCCTCGGGAGATGGGGAACGGCGCTACCGGTTTTCCGGGGTGGTCGCGGTCGAAGGACGGCCGGTCGCGCTGGAGGGAACCGGAAACGGCCCGATCAACGCCTTCGTACGGGCCTTCGAGAACCAGGGGTGGAAGAACTTCCGCCTCGTGGACTACGAACAGCACGCCATTGGTCACGGATCGGGCACTTCTTCGGCGGCGTACATCCTCCTCGAAAGGGAGGACGGTCGGTTTTTCCACGGCTGCGGATTGGACACGAATATCGAGGAGGCCGGGCTTTTTGCCCTGCTGAGCGCGGTAAACCGTTCCCGGAAAGAGTCTTAGCCGATATCGCCGAATCGTGGGAATTCTGTTGCATGCCGGATCACTCCGGTTATCTTCTTCAATGATGTCTTCTGTCTCTGGCATTCGGCTCACGACGGCCCCCGGCGGGATCCGTGATCGGCAAGTGCCGGTCGCCGCACCGGGAAAAATAGGTTTGAATCTATGAACGACGATTTTTCCGATTTCGACGACGAGAACGACTGGGAGGATGTGCCGGAGCCGGTCTGGCGGGAGTTCGACTGGCAGCGCTATCTGAACGAGTCGGACGGCGAGATCGAGCGCTTTGTCCAGATCTACGCGGGGACGACACCCGTGTATGACCGCCTCGACCAGGTCGCCCGCCACATGGGCTGGGACAGCGGCGACTGGTCGATTGAGGACACTTCCTTTTCGCCCGAAGACCGTCCCGACATCCCCGATGCCGAGCAGCGCGGCGTGGAGGACTACGATCCCTTCACGGTTCACCACCACCCGGTCTTCATCGCCTCAAGGGGGCTCTATCTCCTGATGCGGCGGGAGTGGGAGTCCCTCTTCGCGGCGGGGCTGGCCCCGGTCGATCCGCAGGTCTCCTGGATGCTCGCCCGCTCGCTCCACGAGGGCGAAATGGCGGCGATCCTCGCCACCCAGGCGGTCGAGATGGGGGATGTCGAGCTGGCGGTGTGCCACTTCAAGGCCATGCTCTGCGAGCTGAACCGCTCCCTTTCCATCCTGCCCGAGCCCGAAGGCGGACGCTCCCGGAGAGTCCGCTCCGCCGACCGCGTCCTCCGCGGTGCCCTCTTTGACCTCCGCGAGATCGCCCTGCGGGTCATCTACGAATGCCGGGACGAGGCGCGCCGCCGTCCGACCGACATCGATTGACCGCCCCGGTCGCCCTCCTCTCTCCCCCGGAAAACCCACCTGTCGTCCATGAAGAGCGAACCCGCGAAAGCGTTTTCCCGTGCCCGTTCCGGTTCCGAGGAAGATTTTATCACCGTCGTCCGGCAGTACGAGTCGCTCGTTTTCGGATACTTCCGGATCGCCAGTCCGTTCCAGTTGACCGAGGCGATGAACGCCACCCAGCAGGTGTTTTTCCGCCTCTGGGAGAAGATGGGTTCCATGGCGCGTCCGGCGGATTTCGAGCGCGAACTGGTCTCGGCTCTCGTCCGGTCCGACCGGGACTCCGCCGCGATCCCCGCCGATCCCCGGCTGGCCGCCCTCGCCCGGCTGCCCGCCCACGACCGGGTGGTGGCTCTGGCCGTCGAGATCGGGAACTGGTCGGTCGAGGGGGCCGCCCGGGCGTTCGGCGTTTCCCGCGCGGCGATGCAGCAGGATCTCCTGCGGATTCGTTGCGACCTGATCGGGGTGCATTTCATCAACCTGTCGGATGACGAGAAGCGCGTGCTCCGCGAGGTCAGCACCCACCTGTGCCGGGATCTCTCCAAAAAGCAACGCAAGCGGATGGCCGACGCCACCTGCCGTTCCCCCGAGTTGCGCGAGTTCAAGGCGCGTTCCCTCGAGAAACGGTGCGAAATGGTGGAGTTGTGGCTCGATTTCCGGCTGACCGACGAGGAACAAACCTGGTTGTTCGAGGGAATCCTCGATCTCGTTCGCCGCGCCCGCGACAAAAAGCCGGGCCTGGTCGGAGCGGGCCTGCGGTGGCTGCTGCCCGTCCGCAGACGGAAAAATTCGCCCCTGACGTAATGGGGCGGACCGATTCCGCCCGAACGCCGCCGCCCGCACGGGAGCCCCGTTTCTGGCAAGAGGCCCGCGCCGCCGGCTTCGAAACGGTTTTCGCGATGGATTTCGAGGGTGGCGACCGCACTGGCGTGGTCGAGTACGGGATCGTCGCGGTCGGACCCGGCGGCATCGGCGAAGCCCGCACCGGCCTGTGCGCGCCCTCCGGCAAGATTCCGTTCCGCGACCGGGAGACCCACGGGCTCTCGGACCACCAGCTCGCCTCCGCCCGCCCTTTTGCGGACCAGTGGGAAATCTTCCGTGAATTCCGCCGCAAAGGTCCGTTTCTGGCCCATTCGGCTGCCGTGGAGGACCGTTTTCTGCGCCGGCAATGGCGCACCCCGGGGGAGGTCCCCGACTGGTCGGCCCGGCCCGGGACCGGGATGGCCTGGGGTCCCTGGCTCGACAGCTGCGGACTCTGGCGCGGGGCGCGCCCCGGAGAATCCGCCGGCCTGCGGGACTGCGTCGAGGCGGCCGGGCTCGCCGGGGAGCTGGAGGCGACGGCAGCCGGATGCTGTCCGCCGGGGCGATGCCGCTGGCACGCCGCCCTGTTCGACAGTCTCGCGAGCGCCCTGTTGTTCCGGTTCGTCCTGGAATCCCACCCCGACTGGGGTTTGCGGCGGGTCTTTCTCGAAAGCGGCGGAAACGCTTCCGCCGAGCAGACTTCTTTTCTTTGAATTTTCTTTCCGATCTCCCGTTTTCGGAGCATCCGGTTTGACTGAATGGTCGGACCGTGCAAGAAACGGGTTATGGTTCGTGCCGACCGAGTTTCCGTCCATCTCCTCCCTCTCCGCGATGAGCTTTACGCCCGTCGAAGGTATGCCCGAGCCGTTTTCCCTCGGGGATTTGTTTGTGATCACCGACGATCTCCGGATCGAGGACACGGACATCGAAACCTTTGGCGGGGTGCAGGTGCGTGGGCTCCCGGCCGCCGGGGCCGGGAACATCCGCATTGGGCAGAACGTGCAGATCCGGGCGTTTTTCGACCAGCCGAATCCTCCCTTGGGGCCGGACGCTCCGGGCTTCCTGAATTTCACCCGCGCGGATTCGACCTTCTCGATGGGGGTGCGGCCGGACGGCGATTCGCTGCGCGTGGCGGCCTGGCGGGGCGATTTCGGTCGGGTGGGGCGTATGCCTGGTGCGCGGGCGGATGGCGATGTCACGGCCATGAACCTCTACTCCGGCAGTTTTCGGGACCCCGGCGACTACTCGATCCGCTTCGGATTCGTGGCCGACTCTTTGGTCGCGACCCCGCTGGAACCGGTCGAATTGCGGGTCAACCGAGCGCGCCCCTCGGTCCTGGAGGGCGACATTGTCGCCGACACGGGCTTCCGTCCGAATCCGGATGGAATGGGCTTCGAGAATTTCGGGGACATCCGGGATTCCGATCTCACCGAGGACGACATCCGTCTTCTTCTCGGAGATCTGGCTGTATGGCCTGAGCCCGACGGCGGAACCGTTCTGAAAGCGACCGCGCGGATGATTGCGGAACCGTTGCTCGACGGGATGACCGGCGGGCACTGTTTCGGAATCGGCATCGTGGGATCGCGGCTCTTTCGCGATATCCCCCTCTCGAACGGAGACATCGGAGTTGAAGGCGTTGATCCCACCGCCGCCGAGGCCATCGATCTACAGAAATTCCAATTGCGCCGCCCCATCTCGGTGGACATGGCCCGCCAATTCACCAGTTCCCTTCTCACCGTCGAGATCAACGCGACGGGTGCGGATGGGCCGGCGGCGGCATTCGAACGCATCCGGGCCATCTTTGAAGAGGGCGACACGGTTCCCGTAATTGGTCTCTATGATCGCGATGGAGCCGGCGGCCACGCCATTACGCCCTATGCGATCACCGATCAGGGCGACGGGGTTTTCTTCCTCCACGTATGGGACAACAATTTCCCGGATGAGGATGAACTCGTCATCGTCATCGACACGGTTGCCGACACCTGGGCGATGCGCTACGCGGACCCGTCGCGGGGAACCCCGTATCCGGAGTTCGAGGGCGACGCGGCGACCGGATCGTTCAACTTTCTGACGTGGGAAATGCTCGCCGACTACGAACCGAACATCGTGGCAGGCAAAGTCCGCATCCAGGCCTCGGAGGACAACCGGATTTTCGTGGAGGCGGAGGACGGCCGCCGGGTCGGGTACGATTTCGAGACCGGAGAGATCGTCCGCGAGTTCCCCGGCGCGGAGATTCTGCCGGTCTTCGACGTGGACAAGAGCCCCAATTACCTGATCCCGGTCGATCCCGGCAGCGGGACGATTCCGTCGGACTTCGACATCGACGAGATTTTCGACGAAATGCTCGAGGTCTGGATCGGCCCGGAAATCGACGCCGAAGAGGCGGTTGAGTTTGAAATGTATTTAACCGGAACCAGCTTCGTCTCCCAAATCGGAGGGATCGGGCTCGACGCGGGAGAGGTCTTCGATTTTCTTTTCCATCCCTCCGGCCGGATCTTCGCCGCGGACGGCGAAGAGGTTCCCGTCTCCGAACTCTCGTTCGAATTCGCCGTAAACGACGATCCCAGGGAAACGGGTTACCTTTACGAAATCGAAGACATCCAGATTCCGGAGGGGTCCTCCGTACTCGTCTGGATAGACGAAGACTTCAAAGCGGGGGTTTTTGAAGTCCCGGAGGCCGGCGATCCGGTCCTCCTCCCGCCCGACCGATACGAATCCTCCCGCCGGATCGTCGGAGTGGGCTTCGAGTGAGACCGTCCCGCCCGGCGCCGGCAGTTTCGCATCGACTTTCCGGCGTCGTGGGCCCACGTTTCCACCATGGTTTCCGACGCCCGGATGGCGGAATCGGCAGACGCTGCGGACTTAAAATCCGCTGGCCGCAAGGTCGTGGGGGTTCAAGTCCCCCTCCGGGCACTCTTGAATCGGAGTCCGGGCCGGGCGCTGAAGCGCCGCGCTCCCAAAGTCCGAAGAAAATGGGATCGGTTCGTTCCAAAACTCCTCGCACT
>CAZDRT010000152.1:0-8937 GCA_964507815.1 uncultured Puniceicoccaceae bacterium | reverse complement strand
CAAAGGGATCCCGCCGACCGCCGACCTCATGCGACCCGCACCGCCCTCCCACCCGGCGGTCCTGATCGACGGCCCCCCGCTCAAACGACTGGAATACACCCACGACGGGCTGGTCGGCGGGGACCGCTCCTCGCTCAGCATCGCCCTCGCCTCCATCCTCGCCAAAACCGGTCGCGACCGATGGATGGAGGAAGCCGACCTCCGCCATCCGGGCTACGGCTGGTCGAGAAACCGCGGCTACGGCACAGCCGAGCACCGCGCCCGTATCCTGGAGTCCGGCCCCACCCCCCTGCACCGGAAATTGTTTCTGCGCAAAATCGCCGGGACTGACGCAAGCCTGTAGCCGGTCGGTGCTGTAGCCGGTCTCGCCGAGGCCGGACGTGTCATTCCGATTCCACGCAAGATTCCGATTCCGACGCCCCGGGGTCGGCGACCCCGGCTACAGAATTGGACCGTTTTTCAAAATCAATTCCGAAATCCAGATTCTCCTGTAGCCGGCCTCGCCGAGGCCGGACGTTTGGGTCCGGATTACACGTGGGATTCCTGTTCGGAATCTCTCCCGGGGTCAGCCTTCGACCAGTTCGCCCGGTTCGACCGGTTCGACAAGCTCACGGCAGGCAAAGCTCACGGCAGGCAAGGCTCACGGTAAACAAGGCTCAGCCCGAGTCGACCCCTGCCACAGGGTCGTCGGGACCAACCCGATCAGACCTTCTCCTCCTTCAGCGCCACCTCGAAAATCGAGGTGAGATGCCGCTTATCGAGCTTGCCGGCGGCCACATCCAGCACCATTCCGTAAACTTCGTCGTTCGGAAGATGGCACACATGCCCGTTGACTCGCAGAAATGTATTCGCACTTGCCCAAGCAACTCGCTTGTTGCCATCGAGGAACGGATGATTCTGGCAAAGGTGAAACAGATAGGCCGCAGCTCCCTCCGGAACCGTTCCGTGCAGTAATTCACCACCGAAAGTAGCCTTGGGCATTGCCACGACCGCATCAAGAGCACCATGGTCGTGCACGCCTTCGCAACCACCGTGGCAGGCGATGGCGCGCGCATGAAGCTTCAGAACTTGCTCTATCGATAGAAATTTCATGCACCGGTCGCTAGGCGAGCTTGCGCAGGACATCCTCGTAGCGCTCGAATGTCTCCTGCACCGCAGCTTCGAATTCATCATCTGCAATCAAGGTATCCGGATTGCTCAACCGCAGCCCGTCGGCGTCCATCTCGATGTGAATTTTGGAGCCGGGCTTCACGTTGAGGTGTTCGCACAGAACCTTGTCGAGAATGAGCCCCTGCGAGTTGCCGATTTTTTTAACTTCACGAATCATGGTTGTACGATGTAGCAACAAACTGATCCCGTCAAGCTTCATTCCGGGGTCAGCCCAGGGCGACCCCGGCCACAGCATTGGATCGCTTGTTTTCTAATTCGGGTCGGGCGGTTTTGAACTTCCCTTCGACCGTCGCTGACTCTCCCTCCTCGTCCTTCGCCGAAAATTTGAAGGTGCCAGCGAGATCCGGGTTAACCGAGGTAAACGTGATGGTGCCATCGACTTCTTCCGAAAAACTGAGCCCGGAGAAGGATTTGGCATCGAGGTCAGCCGTGAAATCGATCGTTCCGCTAACGTCAGGACGTTCCAATCCGCTCAGACTACCGAGTGAGTAGGTTCCTTCTTCCGGTGTAAACCCAGGTTTGAAGGAAAAGGCAGCGGCTACGCGATCCCGGCGGCCGTCTTGCCCCAGAATACTCAGATAGATATTACATTTCGACAGCTGAAGCAGCCGTTCCCAGTAAAATTCAACCCTCCATTAAAGAGTAAAGCATCACGTTTTACCCTGTGTATTATGTGATTTTTTGCCATTAAATTCGGGATTGATCGATCTGACAGGGACCAGTAAAGTGCGATCTCATGAAAAGGGACATCTATGCGCAATTTCTGGCGTGGCGGCATTCGCCCAACCGTAAGCCACTGGTATTGCGGGGTGCTCGCCAGACCGGAAAGACCTTTATTTTGAAGGCATTCGGCCACAGCGAATACCGGCGGTGTCATTATTTTAATTTTGAGCGGGATCCACGGTTGGCGTCCTTTTTCGCGGGCGATCTAAATCCACAACGCATTATCAGAGATCTCGGACTCTACAGCGGAGCAGAAATCCACCCGACAACGGACCTCGTTATTCTCGACGAGATTCAGGAATGCAGCGAGGCCTTGAACGCATTGAAATATTTCCAGGAACAAGCGCAGGATTATCACATCGTCTCGGCGGGCTCACTGCTGGGGGTTCGAATGTCCCGGCCAAAATCCTTTCCGGTCGGGAAGGTCGATTTTCTGGATTTGTATCCACTGACTTTTTACGAGTTTCTCGAAGCGGTGGGTGAAAGCCGCTATCGGGAATATTTGGAGAATCTCGAAAAGGCTGAGCCGGTCCCCGAGGCTTTCCACTCAGCGCTGATCGCCCTGCTGCGGCGCTACTACTTTGTTGGCGGCATGCCGGAGGTTGTTATGCGGCATGCGGAGGACCCGGAGCAGAGTGACTGCCGGGCGATCCAGCGTGCGATTCTCGACGCTTACGCGCTCGATTTTGCCAAGCACGCTCCCGCCACCGACATTCCGAAACTTTCGATGATTTGGGAGTCGCTGCCCGCCCAGCTCACACGGGAGAACCGGAAATTCATGTTTTCCGTGATCAAGGAAGGTGCTCGGGCGCGGGAGTATGAAAACGCCCTGACGTGGCTGGCCAACGCCCGGCTCATTCACCGCTGCACCCAGGTAACCGCGCCCAAGCTCCCCCTCGCGGCTCACGCAAGCGCCGCCAATTTCAAAATGTATGCCTGCGATGTGGGCCTTTTGGGCGCGTTGGCCGATCTGCCCGCCGACTCCCCGTCGGATGACCTATCGATCCTGACAGGCTACCAAGGAGCGTTCGCTGAGAATTACGTGGCCCAGCACCTGGTGGCGCAGACCGGAAAACCACTGTATTATTGGCGCAATCCGGGCCGCGAGGCCGAAGTCGATTTTCTGCTCCAGCATCCGGGAGGAGCTATACCGGTCGAGGTCAAAGCCGGTATGAACCTCCGGAGCAAGAGTCTCGCGTTCTACTGTGAAAAATACAACCCCTCCGTGGCCGTGCGCATTTCTCTCCGCAATCTGAAGTGCGATGGCCGCACCCTGAATGTCCCTCTCTACGCAATCCAAAGCGTTCCCCGCTTCCTCGGGTGAAAAGTAAACTTCGGGGACGACCGAGAGGATCGCGACCATCCATTCCACTCCAACACTCCAACACTCCAATACTACAATACTACACCACTCCACCACTCCACTCCTCCCGCTCAAGCAAAAGCCAACTTCCCGATCGCCAGCGCGAGGACACCCGCGAGCGCGTAGCGGATTTGCCGGGAGGAGGCGAAGCGGCTGCCCCAGGTGGCTCCCAGCAAGCCGCCGATGAGGAGGGCTGCCGCCATCCACAACAACTGCGGGTGAAAGTCCTCGATGGCTGGTCGCAGGCCGAAAAGCCCGGCGAGCGAATTGACGAAGATAAAAGGCGCGGAAATGGCCGCGGCCGTTTTGGGCGGTGCCCACCGCATCAGGATGACCAGCGGGGTCAGGAAAATGCCGCCCCCCACCCCGATGAGCCCGGAGGCCAGTCCCATCACGGCACCGCACGGGAGGAGGGCCTGCAACCGGGGGACGCGGATCTCCTTTTCCGCAGGCGCTTTCATAAACAGGTGGGCAACGGCAATCGTCAGCGCCAAGGCCAGCAGCAGGCGAAAGGCCGTATCCGGAATCGTGAGACTGCCACCGAGATAGGCGAAAGGAATGGCACTCAGCGCCAGCGGCCAGAACAGGCGATTGCGAAAATGCCCCGCCCGGTAAAAAGCCACGCTGCCGATGGCCGAGACCAGCAGGTTCAGGGTCAGGGCGGAAGGTCGCAACCACTCGGGAGCGACCGAAAACAAGGCCATGACCGCCAGATAACCCGAGGCCCCGCCGTGACCGACCGAGGCGTAGAGGAGAGCGACGGCGAAGATCGCCAGCAGAAAGGGAAGCGAATCGATCACTGCGATTAGATCAACCGATGGTTGTCAGGCATCCGGGGGTATTTTCATTTGGGCGTCGGTGGGTCGTGTGCCCTGTTGGAGTCCCGGATTTATCCGGTCTTCGTCCCCGAGTGGAGCTCCGGTGGGACCGTCCGGCAGCAGCCGGACAGAACTCCAACAAATCAGCCCAAATAAAAATACCGTGTCAGGCATCCGGCGGTGATATTCCTTGATTGGCAAAAAGCTGTTCCAGAAAATACAGATCTCCCCGGTCTTTTTCGCGGTTTGACCGCTTCTTCATTCTGTATAACAGAGTCGGACTGGCAAACGGGATCGGGACTCCGTCGATTTCGTGAACCACTACGCTTTTCTCGGCCTCGAAATAGTCGATTCCGGAAGCCCTGGACATCAGGTCGACGATAATTTCATCAGCCACGCGGACAACGGTGAATTTAGCCACATCACCGGGATCCAATTCCCGCACGCACCCGTCCTTCAGAGTGGCCAGCGCGGCAAAGACCCGGGACTCATTGTTTTCGGAGGCGTCCATGAGAATATCCACGTCACCCGTGTGACGCGCGAGACCACTGGCCCGGACGGCAAACCCTCCGATTACAATGAATGCGGCTCCGCGCTCTTTGAGTTGGCGACACAACTCCACCACGTCTTCCAAGGAAGGGTCGCGCGGCGTCAACTGTCCCGCTTTTTCGTCAATTGTTTCATCAGCCATTGATCAGCCTCCTCGTGCGAGTTGAAACGATAGACTCCCTTGTTGATGCGCGGCCCATACCCCGCCTTTCGCCATTGGCGACAACTATCGGTCTCGTGTACGGAAACTTCGAGCGGCGGGATTGTCGTCCGCCTGCCTACCGTTTTTCCGATGAATTCTTCGGAATTAATTCCTGCTTCCATGATCGATAAAACTGATCGAGTCTTTCCGATAGAGCAAGATCTGCTTTTGAAAGGGGGAGTGGGCGTTCCGTTCCGGTGAACGGGGGACAGCCAGGTGGCTGCCGGACTGGACACCAAACGGGAGGCATCGATTCGGAAGGTTCGGTGTACAGACTTCAGGAATTCCTTGACCAGGATCAGCCAAAGAGCAGCGACGCGGGGACGGCCCGAACGTTGGTGGACAGGGGTTGATAATTTTCGCCCGCGTAGAGCACGATCCCCGGACCGTGTTCCGGCTTCAGTTTCAACCATCGCTCGATGGGAGCGGCGTCCGCCGCCGTCACGGTATGCGAGGCTTTTGTCTCAAAGAGCAGTCGGCGCGACCCCTGTTCAATCAGTCCGTCGACTTCCAGTTGATCGTGCGTCCGCAGGTGGTAGAGTCTTCCCGAAGGATGAATCAGCGGGAGCAGTCCCAAAATCTCCGCGATGACAAAGGTCTCAAACAACTTTCCCCGCAGTCGCCCGCCCGGACCTTCCAAATCCTCCTGGGCGTTGATTCCCAGCAAATGTGAACAGAGGCCGGTGTCGGTCCAATACAGTTTGGGCGACTTCACCAGGCGCTTTCCCACATTCGCAAAATAGGGCGGTAGGCGATGAATGAGCAAACTGGCTTCAAGAATCGAGAGGTGGCGGCCCGCTGTCGCCGCACTCATGCCGACATCCCGCGCCAGTGAAGCCTGATTCAATAGGCCGCCCGTCAGGCTCGCAGTCATTTGCATCAACAGGTTGAACTCGGCCAAATTGCCGATGTCGGAGATCCGCCGTAAATCCCGTTCCAGATAGGTCATCCGGAAAGACTCCATCCAAAGCGATCGTTGTCGGCCGTTTTTCGCTTCCAGACTCAGGGGAAACCCGCCCCGAACGAGTCGTCCGAAATCAAAGGACACCCCTTTCCGGCCTTCGAAGGCCCGGTCCAAATCCTGAATCGACCGGCTTTCCAACCAGGAACGCCACCCGATCGCCCCGTTTTCTTCGGCCAGGGTGATCGGCGGGAGCTGCAGAACGCCCACCCGACCGGCAAGCACGGCCGAAAGGTCGGCGCAATGATCCAAATCCGCCGAACCCGTTAGCAGAAAACGACCGGGCTTCCGGTCCTTGTCCGTGAGCCGTTTAATCTCGCGCAACAATCCCGGAACCAGCTGAACCTCGTCGACCGTGATCAAGTCTCCGCGATCCAGAAACGCTTTCGGATCTCTCTCGGCAACCGAGCGCAGACCAATGTCATCCAAGCTCAGGTAAGTCCGCCCCGCTCCAATTCCTTCCGAAGTCACCAAAGTCGTCTTCCCAACTTGCCGCGGCCCCACAACGGCGACGACGGGAAAGAGTTCCAGCAGTTCCCGCAAAAGCGATTCTTGAAAACGTTTGATCATGATAGTGAGAATATATCACAGTATGATATATTTTCAATAAATTTTTCGCGCTCATCCTCTGGCCGGGGATGCTGTCCACCGTAGTGGGGTTGGCTGTGCCGCCCCACTCACTGCTAGCCCAACGGATTCCTCAGTTTCGACAAACGGCAAAACCAACTGGCTGGGATTGCGGGACTCCTCTGTCTTTTCCCTTCGTCATTAAAACGGAACGGAATCGTGTCCGCCCTAGCAATGTCTCCAGCACGCTGATTTTAGCAGGATGAGACGGCTGCAATGGTCGGCCAACGTAGGTGGGTTGCTTCTAGCGCCCACCACCGGAAGCCGGAGATTCCCGGTTCACGCTAAATCTCTGCGACGATCCGACCCGTTTCCTTCCGATACGAAAACAGAGTTCCTGCAGCGGCCGGCAACTTGGCTACGGTGGGAAACCTTCCGTGATTCCGCCAAGCAGTCACAGAGGAGGACTCGTTTCGAAAGCGCTTCAGCCCATGCGTCGACGCCGGGCTACTGCGAATGCAAGTCCCAGGCAACCCAAGATCGCGGCGTAGGCGGAGGATTCAGGAATGGGCGCGAGGCTGGAGACGCGGAATCCAACAGCGTTGGACTCGTTGAACGTGCCGTTGGAGTTGGGGACCGAGGCCTGCATGACGAAGCCAGTGTCTTTGAACGAGCTGCCCCGCATCCTGCGGTTACCAGCGCTAACAATAGCATCATTCCACTCCCACACGTTACCGCCCTGGTCGAAGGTGCCGTAGTGGCTGGCTGAGCCCGCTCCGGCACTGCCCACCGTCGTTACGTTGCCATCTTGGCTATTCCAGTCTGCACCGTCGTCGTAATTGGCCACATTGATGCCGGAATTCGATATGTCCCCTGTTCCGTTAGCCGAAGCGACGGTGGGGGCCGTGTTGCTCTGCGTGGGGTAGTCATAGTAGCTGCCACTGCCGTCGTAATACGCCGCCTTTACCACTCGTTTTCGCTCGTAATGGCCACGCCGCCCACGTTCCACGCCGTAGCGTCGCGCGTGATGGTGTTGTTGCTGATGCCGGTAAGCGTCAGCACATACACGCCTGTTTCCGTGTCTCCACTCGTAAGCCAATTTGTAAACCGAGCGGCATCCCAAAAGGATACGAAATTTACCGGCTTATTAGCCATGTCGGGTCTAGGGCTGTAGGTGTAGCTCCCGTTGCTACCGCTGCGTGAGATACCCCCGCGCTTGTTCGAGCCCATGTTGCTGTTCCAGAGCCCGTTCGGGTCGCTGGCGGCCGCCGCATTCAGGAACGAGGCATACTGGCTGTTCGTCACCTCATGAGTGCCGATGTAATAGTCGTAGGAGACCCCGCCGAAGCCAGTAGTATCGTCCAAATTACCCGCATCGCCCACGAGGACTGTGTCGATGGTGATTGCCGAGGCTGAGGAAGCGACCAGCAGGCCAGCTGCGAAGAGGAAGTGTCTGGGTTTCATAGTAGATGGATTAACTGTCATTATGGAGTGCGATAGAATTGCTTCACCACTCCACATGAAAGTTGTTGCTGAACAGGCGGGCAAGACAAAAATCGATCGAATTGTTATTTTTTTCTGTCTCCTCACTGCGGAACCTCCCGAATGCCCCGCATCCATCCGAAGACTCCCGGCGGGTGGTCGAGCAAATCCAGGCACTCGCGCGACCGGACGCCCGCACTACAGCAGAGAATGAGCGGGCGCTTGCGGAAGCGTTCAGGGATTTGCGCCCACGACGACCGGGGGACGTTCGGAATTGCCCGAATCCAATCCGGGTCGTCCACCCGTTCGGCGGGCTCGCGCAGGTCGATCACGCAGCCCTCGCGGAATATCTCCGCCGCCCGCTCGCCGGGGTAGAGCAACTGCTCGCCCAGGACTGGCCAGGCGACCGTTCCCCGGCAGGGACAATCCTCCCGCACGGGTCGCCGAAGCCGACGGGTCGCGCCGCCGAGCACATCGACGTAGAGCGTTTCGCGGTCGAGGCGGTCCGGCAGATCGAGCAGAAGCTTGAGCGTTTCAACGGCCTGGTGCGTGCCGAGCAGTCCGGGCGTCACGCCGAGAACCCCCGCCTGCGCGCAGTTGCCGACGCAGCCGGCGGGTGGCGGTTGCGGCCACAGGCAGCGGAAACAACCGGCCTCGACGGACGGGTCGATCACCTGCACCCAGCCGTCGAACTGATAGACCGCCGCCTGCACCAGGGGAGTCCCCGCCCGGTAGCAGGCGTCGTGGATGGCATATTTGCTCTCGAACGAATCCGTGCAATCGAGAACCACATCCTGCCCGCAAATCAAAGCGGGCAAGGAGGAGGGATCGGCGGCGTCGGG
Organism: uncultured Puniceicoccaceae bacterium; assembly: GCA_964507815.1. Lineage (GTDB taxonomy): Bacteria > Verrucomicrobiota > Verrucomicrobiia > Opitutales > Puniceicoccaceae > Puniceicoccus. The sequence continues at coordinate 260 of CAZDRT010000152.1, read as the reverse complement.
CTCGACGCGGATCGCGAGGTCCGCATGGAGGGCCTGCAAGCGCCGGGCGACCGCTTCGGCCTTGTTGGTCCCGATATCCTCGTCCGAAAAGAGCACCTGCCGATGCAGGTTGCTCGCCTCCACCCGGTCGCCGTCGCAGACTGTGAGTTGACCGACTCCGGCGGCGGCGAGGTAGATGAGCGCCGGACATCCCAGACCGCCCGCGCCGATAACGAGAACCCGCGCCGCCGCGAGTTTTCGCTGTCCCTCCGGTCCCACCT
>CAZDRT010000151.1:2510-9051 GCA_964507815.1 uncultured Puniceicoccaceae bacterium | reverse complement strand
AGGGGACAAATTGAGCCAAGACCTCGCCCCAAGCAACGGCGGAACCCATGATAACAAGGGGACGCCAATGGCGGACGGAGCGCCGCCACTCGCTACATTGCGGTCGATGGAGCAATCGCCGCACGAACCGATAGCTTACAGCAACATTGGCGAAGGCCAGCGCCAGAAGACCCGGCACAACGCCCGGCATTCCGAACAATGCGAAGATACTAACCGCCGAGGTGGCGCCAAGGAACGCCCCGAAGATTGACGACAGGGCAAGGTCCCGGACACGTCGGTGCCCCTGGATAATGGATTTATTCGCGACAAAAAAACCATTCAGCACGAGATCGATGGAAAGAATCGCCAGAGCGACGGTTCTACTCTCGTCTCCGAAGACAAGAACCGAAATCCACGGTGAAACCGCCGCCATAATTCCAGCACCTCCGAGCCCAAAGAGAAACGCGAGGCGGCGGACCGCCAATTGAATTTCGGCCACCTCGTCGCCATTTTTACGCTCTTTGGCAACCGCTATCTCCCGGACAGCACTGTTGTGAAGCCCCATCCCACTCATGGTCGTGGAAAACGCCACAATGGAATGGTAAAGTCCGATTAGTCCGACCCCCTCGGTGCCCAGGAGGAGAGCGGCACCCTTCGTCCGCAACAATCCGAAGAGATAGGTGATCGCCTGTGATCCGCCAAGTATCGAAGATGATCGAAGAACACGCCCATAGGACGAACGATCCTTCACCGGCTTTCCGGCATGATCGGGCGATGCGACTGAAACTTCTTCGGCCATTAGGATCGCATGCGCTTGCCCAATACCCGCGACGCGACACATGCCAAAGTCCAAAAGTGCGCACTCCAAAAGCCGGCGTCAAAGTGCCACGGAATCCCCCGCTTTTCTTTGTAGTAGTGATCGGTAACCGGCGGAACCACACAAACCCTTTCAACATAATCCGCCTGAGCCCTCGTCAAAGACTTGCGCCACTTCTCCACGGAAGTATTGTACACTTCTCCCTCCAATTGTTCCTTACTGAACCAAACCCCTCGTCCGGTTCCCGCTTCCGACCGGTCATACTTTGCATCGCGAATCGACACATCCACAGCCGGGATCCCCAAACGACTGTACAACCAAGCCGCCTGTCCGTCGCCCTTTTCGACCAGCTCTTCGTAGCGGACCACGATGGCCCGGGACCCGAGAGAAACACCTCGTTCCAAACACCGCTTGGTGTGGTCCACCGCCGAAATTAAATCCTGGGTAAATCGCGGAGTTTTCACTTTCTTGCCGACCTCAAGCATCGATGCCACGGTAGCTCGTGGATCTCTCACCACAAAAACGAACCGGGCATGGGGAAACAAGTCGGCAAGTTCGGAAAATACCAGCACATTCGCCGGTGTTTTTTCGCTGAAAAAACGAACACCTTCGCGCTGCATCTTATCATCGAAAAGTTGAATAATGAACGACCGAAACACATCATTTAACCGCCGCCCATCCAAAAACTTGTCAATTCTACCGCTTTCAATTCTCCGGACAAAACGACTTCTAAGAGCAATGATATCGGGCAGAAGGTCGAATTCCGGTCCGCCGTAAACCTCGGGGTGTGCATTGAGTATACGCTGCACCAATGTCGTCCCGGACCGCGGAGGGCCTCCTACGAAAATTAGCTGGGTCTCATTCATGGAGCCCTGCAAAAGCAATAATGTTGTTTGCGACACTTTGTGTCGCAGCTGATTCTATAACTGGTGAGATGGGCAAACTCAACACCTCACGATGGATCGCTTCGGTAAACGGCAGCGACAATGTCTGAAATTCCGGGTAAGCCTGCTGACGATGCGGGGGAATGGGGTAATGAATGACGGTCTGGATGCCCTGTTCTGCCAAGTGCCTGGCGAGGGCATCGCGTTTGGGGTGGCGGATAACAAAAAGGTGCCACACATGTTCTCCGTAATCGGCGACATGTGGAAGATGGCAGACGGACGGTGGAAGATGCTTTAGGTAGTAATTAGATACCTGACGACGTTTCTCTGTGTCGGTGTCGAGGTACTTCAATTTGACCCGAAGGATGGCGGCCTGCAGCTCGTCTAGACGGCTATTCATACCCTTGTATTGGTTATGATACTTGACCTGAGAGCCGTAGTTTCGAAGGGCTCGGATGCACTCTGCAAGCTCTCCATCTTTGGTGGTCACGGCGCCACCATCGCCGAGGCAACCGAGGTTCTTGCCCGGATAAAAGCTGAAACCAGCGGCGTCGCCGAGCGAGCCGGTCTTACGGCCTTGATATGTAGCTCCATGGGCCTGTGCAGCGTCTTCGATCACATTCAGGCCATGCTTTTTAGCAATGGCCCGGATCGGGTCCATGTCGGCGCACTGGCCGTAAAGGTGGACTGCCATTATGGCGCTGGTTCGTTCGGTGATCGCAGATTCGATACCATCCGGATCGATGTTGAAAGTCTCCGCATCCGGCTCAACTAGGACGGGCTTGAGGCCCGCCCGACTAATTGCGAGAATCGAGGCGATATAAGTATTCGCGGGAACAATGACTTCATCCCCGGCATTCATCACCCCCATCTCAATGTAACCCATGAGGATAAGGATTAGCGCATCCAGCCCATTGGCGACGCCAAGGCAGTGTGGCGATTCGCAGTAAGTGGCGAACTCAGCTTCAAAGGCCTCGCACTCGGAACCCAACAAGTACCAACCTGAATCGAGAACCCGCCGAATGGCTTCGTCGATCTCCGGGCGGTACTGTTCGTTGATGGCTTTAAGATCCAGGAATTTAATCATGACTTTAATCCTCCCGAATGTGGCGACGGAACTTCGCCGGATGCCCAACGTGAACTTCTTTCTCCGGAATGTCTTTCAACACCATGGCGGCGGCACCCGCGACGGAATAATCTCCCATCGTCACCTTCTCGATCACTTTCGTTCCAAGACAAATATCGACAAACTTGCCGGTGGTTATATAGGAACTAATAATGGCACCAGCAGATATATGATTGAACGGGCCGATATGGTCGTTGTGCCCAACCACACAATTGGCCATCACCAGTGTGCATTGACCCAGACGGGTAGCCGGACCCACGTAGGTGTTTGCCATGACGAATGCGCCTGGCTCCAACACTGCGTTTGGTGCCACGAAAGCCGAGCGGTGAACGATGGTCGCAAAGCGTTCGATGGGAATGCCCAAATCGGCAAAGAGACGCTCGCGCATTGGTCCGCGACCAATAACGTGGACCGCCCACATGAATTGATAATCGTCGTCTGAAAACTGTTTCCAGTCGGCGAGATTGCCGAGAACCGGGTAGCCATTGACCTCTTTCCCTGTCTCTACGAAATCATTCAGCCAGCCGGCCATTTCGAATGACTCGTCGCCGAATCGTTGCCGATTGTCGTCGATACAGGAGGCAATCACGCCTCCATTTCCCTCGCCACCCAGAATTATGATTTTTTTTCCCATAGCTTTAAACTAGATTTTATCATCGGCTTGACCGGTTTTCTCCCGCCCGCGACAGCAGCCAGAACAAATCGGCCAGTTGATTCATCCACTGCGGCAAGAGCGGTCGTAGCTCGTCTTTTTCCACAAGTTCCCAGAGATGGCTTTCAATAATCCGGATTTGGGTGCGCCCCAGTTCGAGGAATCCGGCACTCAGCTCAAAGCTTTCGACCCACTTGGAGAACCCCTGATTTGACTCTTCCCGCTGGCGGATTGCTTCGGCCAGCTGATCGACGTCAGAATCCGAGACTTGGTGAAAGAACTCCTGGAATTGGTGCATATCTTCCGGAAGGGTCGCGACCTCCGCCATCAGGTAAACCAGGGATTCCTGGACCCGGTTCAAGAGGTGCAAATCCGGTTCAGATGCACCGTTTTTCCCGAGACCAATCACCGCATTGAGCTGATCGATTTGCCCGAGAATGCGAATTCGCGGGTGATATTTGGGAACCTCGCGCGAGAAGAGAAGGCAGGTGCGGCCTTGATCTCCCCGGCCCGTACGGACCGACGCAGGCCTGGTCCCCACTCGCTCGCGAAAGCTCCGATCGCGCAATGCCCCAAGGATTATTTCCCGTTGCTCGTCCGTCATTGAGACCCAGGTTGCAATTTCATTGCGGGTTCGCTTACAGCCCAAACAAAGCTGACTGCGGGGATCGATTCGGCACAATCGAACACAGGGGCTTTTGAGGGGGTTCTTCACCAATCCACTTCATCGTTGTAGCTATGACCGCTTTTGGGCCTCTTCCGCAAGAGCAATCCGATCCGCTTTTTGCAACACCTTCTCCGCCCGTTTCCGCATCGGCGGTCCAACCAGTTTCCCGTCGAGCAGGGTGGTCCCCTGCCCTTTACGACTACTCTCGGCAATGGCCTCAATGATGCGGCGGGCCTCGAAAATCTCCTCCTCGGAGGGCGAAAACACCTCGTTGGCAATCTCAATCTGGGTCGGGTGCAAGAGCAACTGGCCGGAGAACCCCAACTCACGGGCTTGCTCCACTTCCTTCTTGAACCCTTCCGTATTGCGGATGTCAAGGTAGGGGGTGTCCAAAACGTCGATCTGCGCCGACCGGGCGGCGATCACGATCAGCGACCGGGGGACGATGAGGCTGGTTCCGTGTTCTTTGTGCAGCCCGTCGAGATCGGTTAAATAGTCCTCACCACCAAGGGTCAGACCAATCATGCGCGGGGATGCGGTCGCGATCTGGTACGCACGTAGAATCGCGGAACCGGTCTCGATCAGAGGCAGCATTTTGAATTTACCGTTCTCGAATCCATGGTCGTGTTCATACTGGCTCAACAGCTTGTCGAAATAGACAATGTCCGCCTCGTCCCGGACCTTGGTGAACATAAAGCCTTCGGTCCCTTCGTGGATTGTCGCCTCCAAATCCTTCGACAACATTCCGGAATCGATGTCGTTGACTCGAATGAAAACCTGCTGGCTGAACACCCCTCGATCCAAATATTCCCGAACGTAGGTCCTCGCATCGTCCTTGTAGGCGTCGGGCACGGAGTCCTCCAAATCAAGCAGCAGCGCATCCGCCTTGAACCCGATCGCCTTGTCCAGAAACTTGCGCATATACCCCGGCACAAACATCGCACTGCGAAGACTCTTGCGCGGCATCTTGGGATCAAACGAGCTGGTGTTTTTTTGCATAATCATAAGTAAGCCGCATCTTGCGCAGCTTGGGTGGGGATAGGAGCGTGGCTCCATGTTTGCGATAGCCGACGTGGATCGATTCCAGAAGCCCTGCGGCCGCCAGATCCAGCGCAAGGGCGATATCCTCAGCGGAGGGGGAAAACGCCTTTTGAATTGGATCGATTTGCGTGGGATGGATTGAAAATTTCCCGGTCATACCACAAGACACCGCCGTCTCCAACTCCGCATCAAAGCGGCTCGAGGCAGCAATGTCAGTCGAGACGGTGTCAATGGCACCAATGCGCGCCGTCATCGCGGCGATGGCCAGGTCGGTCCTTAAGCGTACACCGAGAGCGGATAAACGTTCGCCCGCAATCGGTGTGCTCGAATACATGTCTTCCAGACCGAGCCCGAGAGCACAGACGCCGTCAACCCCCGCAATTCGGTCCAGATTTCCCACCGCCGAAGCAGTCTCGATCAGGGCCAGAATGGGATTCCGGACCAGCCCGTAGAAGTTCTTTGCCTGCCGAAGTCTCTCTACCGTTTCGACCTTGGGGAGAACGCAACCGACCGACCCGGTCCCGGCAAAGATTTGTTTCTCTTCTTCGGCGAGGGGATGGTCGATGCCGTTTACCCGCACGAAAACGTTCAAGCCGTCCGGGCGATTCCTCAACCACCCCCCGATGGCCGCAATCGCGTCACGTTTTTCCGATTCGGGGACGCCGTCTTCCAGATCCAAAACAACCGCCTCCGCGCGGAGTCGCTGAATCCGGTCAAAAAGCGGGGGACGATTCCCGGGGATAAAATGGACGCAGCGATCAAGCATCACGTTTCGGGATGAGAACCCGACGCCGGAAAGTAAGCACCCGCTCCTCGTTTTGATTGAAAGCGCGGGTCTCGACATAGACGATTCCCCGGTCCGCCTTGCTCGAAGAGGGACGAACCTCCAGAACCTCCGTTTCCGAGTAAATCGTATCACCGATGAAAACCGGGGCGTTGTGCTTTACGGCTTCGTATTCAAGGTTCGCGATCGCCTGCCCACTCACATCGCGGACCGACTGCCCGACAACCAAGCTGAAGACCAGTGTCCCGACGACCAGAATCTGGCCGTGCTGCGTAGTCGCCGCATACGCGCGGTCGAAGTGAAGCGGGTGGTGGTTCATCGTCAGCAGCGAAAACATCGAACATTCCGCCTCGGTGATCGTTTTCCCCGGCCAATGACGGTAGATGGCACCGACCTCGAATTCCTCCAACGCCCGGCCGAACCCAGCTTGTGCTTTTGCCTCGAAATCCTTATTCATTACTTGTTCAGGCTATTAACATATCGAGTGAATTCATCGTAATCACGTATGTAATCGCTCTCCAGGTACGGCTGCGAGGCGATAACCATGCAGACCGACCCGGAGGAAAAGTTGTCCATCTCCCGCCAAACTCC
>CAZDRT010000151.1:0-2410 GCA_964507815.1 uncultured Puniceicoccaceae bacterium | reverse complement strand
ATTTGTTTCAGATACTCCCCGTATCCGCTCTTGCCGAATCGATGGGCGAGTTCGAGTAGTCTATCATCGTCGATAAAGTTCTGTCGCCATGCCACCTCCTCAATACACCCAATCTTGGTCCCCTGCCGTTCCTCGATCACACGGACAAACGTACCGGCTTCGTCGAGTGAATGAAAGGTTCCGGTATCCAGCCAGGCCACGCCCCGGTTGAAGACGCCGACATGCAACTTGCCGCGGTGCAGGTACTCGCGGTTGACATCGGTAATTTCGTATTCGCCCCGGGCGGACGGTTTGAGGTTCTCGGCGATGGAGACAACTTCATTGTCGTAAAAATAGAGCCCGGGCACGGCGTAGTGGGATTTGGGCTTCGCCGGCTTTTCCTCAATGGAGATGGCGCGACGGTTTTCGTCGAATTCCACGACGCCATAGCGTTCCGGATCGTGGACGGGCGCGGCAAAGACCACTCCGCCATCCGGGTCGGTGTGCGCGCGGATGAGCTTGCCGAAGCCCGCGCCGTAGAAAATGTTGTCTCCGAGAATCAGGGCTACCTTATCGAAACCAATAAACTCCTTGCCGATGACAAAGGCCTGCGCGAGGCCGTTGGGAACAGCCTGTTCCGCGTAACGGAAATCACACCCGAGCTGGGAGCCGTCGCCGAGCAGCCGCTCAAAATTAGGTAAATCCTGAGGGGTCGAGATGATCAAAATCTCCCGAATCCCCGCCAGCATGAGGACGGAGAGCGGATAATAGATCATCGGCTTGTCCCAAACCGGGATGAGCTGCTTGGAAACTGCAAGGGTGATTGGGTGGAGACGAGTACCGGACCCGCCGGCGAGAATGATACCTTTCATAGGTTTACAAAGTGGAAAGTGGAAAGCTGGAAGAGTAAAGGGTTTACAAAGAGGCAAGCGGGAATGCAAATGGGGTTAGTCCACGATTTCTTGCAAGAAAGACGAGGGACGAGGGACGAGAGCTTATTTGGGGGATGTCGAGGGGGTCAAACGTAGAATTTAAATGTTTTGGGGAGAGCTTGGAGAGGGATAAGGGCGGAAAACTGACACCTGAGAGAGATGGGGAAATTATGAGGGATGGAGAATGAATTATGAGAGGGAGACAGGAGGAAGGAGGCACGAGTAACTTCTAAACCTCTGAACCTCTTAACTTCCCAACCGGAAACTGGGAAACTGAAAACTGGATAACTGGAAACTGCTGAGACCTGAGAGGCGGAGTGGGAAAAGGTATTGAGAGCATAGCTGCCCTCAAAAAGAAGAATCGGATAAGCAAGCGGGAATCTGCCGAGGCACAAGGCGAATCATTCAGAAGAGAGCGGCTTACTGACCTCCGCGATGATTTGCGTCAGAACCGCCGGTTCTTTCTTTCGCTTACGCTTGTTCTTCAAAAACCGGAGAATGGGCTTGGCGGGTTTCGGGAAATAACCCGCGCAGGCCTTCTCGGATTCGGTAAAGCCCACTTTTGCCGTGAGCCCGACTGCTTCCGCTTCGCGGACGATGTCCGCAGCCCGGTTCATTCGGTAGGCGATGGGAAAGTGATAGGACTCCACATGCTCTTTTTTGCGGACGCGCCGAAGGAGCCATTCATCAATGCCCACCCGATGGGCGGCCCGGCAAATGATTCCGAAATAAGACGAGGCATTGGGGGTGCAGAAGAGAAAGCGTCCGCCGGGTTTGAGGCAGCCGGCAACCGCCGCGAGAAAAGCGGAAGGGTTTTGAACATGCTCGACCACCATGGCCGCATAGGCCAGATCGACCGTCCCGGGAGGAATTGGGCTATCCTCCATCAGGCAATGGTGGGTCTCGTCAAACAAACCGGGGCGGCTGGTGGCATTGGGATCGGGCTCGACACCGATGAAGTGGGTGATGTGAGGCCGAATGCGTTCTTGGTGGTCCGGATTCCGAAAGATCCCGCTACCACAGCCAATATCGAGGACGGTGGGCTGGTCCGCCTCCCGGACGGCCGCCTCCAAAAGGTCCATGAAAACCTCCGCGTAGGGACGATCCGGGAAGCAATAGTCGTCGGTCAGACGGCGGAGTTGTTCGTGGTAGGATGGCATGGGGGAAGAGGCAAGGGAAAGGATGAGGGATGAATTATGAAGGATGAAGGATGGAGGGGGGTCCCGAGGGGGTCAAACGCAAAATATAAAGATTGCTTGTTTTATTGCCGAAGAAATCAGGAGATGAATGTTGAAAGATGAAGGAGTATCCTGCTGGAAGGTGGACACTCCTGTCCACCATCTTTCTTTTGGCCACCCCCACTCCAACGCTGCGGGACAGGAGTGTCCCGCTTCCTTGGGCCGGGACACCTTTTAACAACCTGAATGCGGGGGTCCCGAGGGGGTCAAACGCAAAATATAAATATTGCTTGTTTTATTGCCGAAGAAATCAGGAGATGA
>CAZDRT010000150.1:0-9145 GCA_964507815.1 uncultured Puniceicoccaceae bacterium | reverse complement strand
CTCCAGCGCACGGCGTAGGTGACCACGCCGTCGGCGTCGGGGTTGCGGGTGTAGGTGAAGGTGAGGGTCTCGCCGTCGGCATCGACTTCCAGGTCGCCGGGCATCGTGCCGGGGTTGCGGGGGTCGAGCTGGGTGGTGGCGAATTTCAGCAAATTCGCCACGCCATCGCCCGCCGGGGTGGCGGAGTCCGCCGCGTCGCCGGTGTTTTCCACCGTGCCAAACCAGAGCAGGCGCCATTCTTCGAGCGCGTTTTCCGGCACGGGCAGAGCCTCGATCCGCAGCTCCTGCTCTGTGAAAAAGGCACTGGTATCCCACTGTAAGCCCATATCCGCCAGGATCGGGGCGGACTGGCTGAAATCGAAGGTGCCGCCTTTGGGGTGGAACCTTTCATCGGACATAACTTTAACTTCGATTAGAGTAAAAGCGTCGCCCGCCGCGAAATCTCCCGCCTGCGCGTCCTCCGGCACGTTGATCACGAAGACGGTTTGCTCTTCGCTGGAGGAAACCGTGCTGAACCATTGGTTGATTTTATCGTTGCTGCTGCTGTTGTAGACGGTGAAGGACACCGTAGCCTCCGGGTTGTCGATCAATACGACCCGTAATTCGTTGTTCCGGGCTTCCACTCCATCACCGATGTTCAGGCGCCCTCCTTCCACGAAGATATTGTGTCTGCTGTTGCTCCGTGCCGCCCAGCCTGAGATCTCGCCACCAGGCAGCAAGTATAGCTGGGGGCTGTGCCAATCCCCCCAGACCCACGAGCCGGGATCGTCGAATCCGTTTCCGGTCAAGACCAGGTGCTGTCCCTCGCCAACCTCGAACGAAGCCGTATCGCGTTGCGGGCGGGCGGAAGGACCGAAGCGGACCCCGCCGTTCCAGACGATCGTCGCGTTCGTCAGGGGCAGGCGGGATACGGCATCCGTATCCCCCGGGAAGATAATGTCCTCAATCTCGAAAACGGCCGGGCCTTCTGACGACACGACCGTCACCCCCGGCAGCGCGGGCCCGACTTCCAGTGCCTCGATGGTCAGACTGCCGCCGTCGGCCAGCTCGATTAGGCCGCTGGCTCCAGTGCTGCCCGCCTCCAGCACGGCCACCTCCATGTCGGAGTCGCCCTCGACCCGCACGGTGCCGCTGGAACCGAAGCGCAGCTCGTTGATTTCGCCGATGCTGAAGTCGTCCAGTTCCAGCGAGCCGCCCTCGCGCAGCACCAACGTCCCCGCCTCCAGGGTGCTCTCTTCCAGCCGCAGGGTGCCGCCGGCTTCGAGAAACCCGGTGCCGCCCGAGTCGATGAAGCTGTCGCCGGAGGCGAGCAAGGTGCTCCCGTCCCGCACGGTCACCCCGCCGCTCGCGAACAGATCACTCTCGTCGGCGAGGAACACATTCGGCAGGCCGTCCACCCGGAAAATCCCGGTCGAATCCACGAAGGAGAACGTTTCCATCCGCAGTTCGCCGGTTCCCTGGAAGATCACCCCGCTTTGCGAGGTCAGCTCTCCGGCGAACAGATCGAAAGCCCCGTCCACCGTTACCGTCTGGGAAGAGGATTTTACTTCGAGGGGGTTGTGAAAATCCGTGACGATGTGGTTGTTGATCTCGAGGGTGGCGTCCTCAACCCGCAGCGACCCGGTTTCCCCGATACCGGTCGTGCTTCGTTGCCCGAGGCTCATGACAGCACCGTCTTCGATGAGCGCCTGACCGTCGATCTGCCAGGAGATATTTCTGATGGAGGTGGAGTCGAAGGGGCGGATGAACTCGGAGCCAAGACCCGTCAGCAAAAAGTTGGCGTGTTCAGCCAGAGTGAAATTGGTGTTATTGGTGTTGGGGAGAAACTCCACCCGCCCGCCTGTTTCGATCAAAAAGTCTGTGCCCGCTTCGAAGTTCAGTGTGTTGCTACCGCTTTGGAAAAACAACTCACCCCCGTTGCGCACTTCCACCGCGTTGCCCGAGCGGATCACATTGTCCGGGTCGCTTGCATCGTAATGGCCGAAAACGTTCAGGTTCAGCGCCGTCAATTCGCCCCCATCAACGATGAGCTTGTTGTCACTGGCCTCCGCGGTGCTGGCGTTGGCGATGTTGACGGTCCAGGCGATCGGTTGTCCGCCATTTTCATCCAGAAAGAGCGTATTGCCCCCGCCGTCAGGCGAGCCAATGGAAAAGTTGCCTGAGATGGCCAGGACTTCGATCAAATTCGGCCCCGGCAGCACCTGCCCCGGTTGGAAGAAGGTATCCGACTGTCCGTTCAAACCAATTCCCGCAAGCGGAATCCCCAGCGGTGCCGGATCGCTGGCCGAGTTCGTCAGGATGAGTTGCTTGCCGTTGCTCCCCTCAAAAACGCCATTGCCGAGATAGACCGTTTCGTTCGAGGGTGAGTCATCGACAGCCACCCCGCTCAGGAGAGGAAACCCCACCCCGGCGAGATCGAGTGCGAAACTGTCGCCATCGAACCCCCGCACGGCCAAAAGACCGCTAAAGACCTGATTGGCATCCACCGTGTCATCAAAGATGGTGGCGAGCGAAGCGGATGTGCCATAGGCCCCGGCGTTATTGATTTCAAGCCGAAACAAGCCGAGTGGACGGGGCGCGGTCGCCGTCGCCGTTGAATCCGTCACCGTAATCGGTCCCATCGTTCCACCGTAAGTGTTGCCCAGATTCAGCCAAAACCGCTCGGCGGAAAGCCCCCCCAGATCGAGGGTTTGCGGCGTGCCGTCGTTACGTCGCACATTGATTGTGAAAGTATTTGAAAAAGGGTTAATCGTAAGATTGTTGCCAAAGATCGAACCGCCCGGCCCCACGTTCAACGTCGAACCGTAGGCGGAGGCATCTTCGACCACGAGCGTGCCGAATCGAAGATCTTTGGGATCTGCGGCGGTGTTGACAAATTTCACCGCCCCAAATGACCCCACCGGAACGTCCTCGTGCCCCAGGACAATGTTATTGAATTCCGGGTTGAACTCGCCGATGTCAATCTCCTGCTCGATACCGTTGTTTGACAGGATTTCCAACCGAACGCTTTCCGGGCGATAATCCACGTTGAGCGGGCGAAAGGTGTCCAAAGAAAAGGCCGCGCCGTAGCCAGCACTGTTTTCCAAGAAGAATTTGGAACTGGAATTCCGATAGCGGGCGGAGGAGCCCAGGTTATTGACAATTCGAAAAGTCGGGGCACTCGCGCTGCCCAGAGAACCCACTCGGATCTCGCGCGGATCGAAATCACGCCCGTTCATGTCCATGGTAAAATCCCCTTCCACCACATGAATTTCCGATGACGACCCACCCGCATCGTCAAACAGCAGGATCGTCGTATTGCCCGGAGAAAAGGCCGCCGAATCGGTGAAAAAAACCTTTTGGGGAACACTATCCGGTGTTTCTCCATTTTCTTCCCAGTTCGTAAGCGTCTGCCAATTGTCGGTCCCGCCCAGCCACAGGGCGAAACCATCCGGCACATCGACCTGAGCCTGGAGCGACCCCCCGCCGAGGACGGCAAGGGCGAATGAAAGCACGGAAGCCAGCGGCATCCGGCGTGAGCGGCGGTTTGATTGAGTTTCCATGCCGACGAATCTGGAAGAAAATCCACCCCAGTGAAAGCGAAATCTTTCGCCTGAAAGTGACAATTTCGTCACATTTCCCCGGAGGAAGGGAGGGCGGGGACGAGGGACGGGGGATCCCGACAAGTCGGGACTTCGCTTCGCTCAGCAGGGACCACTTCGGCCGCTTCGACAAGCTCAGGGCAGGCAAGCTACTTCGGCAAGGTCAGCACAGGGAGGCAGGGGCAGGTCGGCCTCACCCCTCAGGTCTCCCGCCGTCGCTCTCCCGCCTACGCCAAGGCTTCCTTCTTCGCTCTTCCACCTTCGCTCTACGAGCTACGGCGGACAGGTCGAGCGACGCAGGACACGTCGGAGGACGAGCCGAGCTTCCGTCTTCGTCCCGCGGTCGCGGGACTACGCCGGACAAGATGGCGGACAGGCAGGTCTCCGATTTCAGGTGTCAGGTCTCAGGTCTCCGCCCTCATCCCTCTCTCCTCCCCCCTCCCCTCTCCGTGTCTCCGTGCCTCCGTGGTAAGAAAAATGCATTTCACCACCCGCTCCTGCGTCGCTGGAGACACGGAGACACGGAGAGAGAGCGACGAGGCGGCACGCCGCAAGAGTCTTCGCTCTGCGAGCTACGCCCCTCAAGAGCGGCGGCCCTACTCAGTCACCCCTCAGGTTTGGAGATGTCGCTTCGCTCGGTACAGGTCTCAGCTCTCCGCCCTCCACCACCGGTTCAACGCAAAAAAAGAAATCTTGACATGCGGATATCTGTAATTTACGTAAACCCGCATGGATACGATTATCAGTTCGACTGAAGCAGCTCGGCACATGGGCGATGTTTTGTCCCGCGTCAAACACACTGGAGAATCTTTTATGCTGACAAAAAGCGAAAAACCGGTGGCCCGTCTGGTTCGCTTCTCCGCGTCGTCGCGAGCATCCGGAGCCGAAATCATGAAGGCATTGAATGCCCTGCCATGGGATCCGGGCTTTGCTGACGACCTCGAACGCGTGAACCGGATGGACCGGATTCCGGAAAATCCATGGGATTGATTCTCGACATTTTCTCTGAGCTTTCGCGGAGTGGCACCTTGATCCCGCAAAACGATATTGCTGTGGCAGCCACCGCCAGGCGACTCGACTTCGGGGTCTTGGTGGGCCCACAAGATGAAGCTCATTTCCGCAGGGTTTCAGGTCTGGTCGTCTGCGTCCTCTGAGCCACTTCCCCCCCCTCCGTGTCTCCGTGCCTCCCTGGTAAAAAAATGCATTTCCACCACCCGCTCCTGCGTCGCTAGAGGACACCGAGAGCACAGAGCCAGCACGCCGCGAGAGTCTTCGCTCTGCCCCCCCTACGTCCAGCAGTCGCGGGACTTCCACCTTCGCTCTACGAGCTACGGAGGACAAGTCGGAGGACAAGCCGAGCTTCGCCCCTCAAGAGCGGCGGCCCTACTCAGTCACCCCTCAGGTCTCAGGTCTCCGCCCTCAGGTCTCTCCCCTCCCCCTTCCCCCCTCCGTGTCTCCGTGCCTCCGTGGTAAGAAAATGCATTTCACCACCCGCTCCTTCGTCGCTGGAGACACGGAGACACGGAGAGAGAGCGCCGAGGCGGCACGCCGCAAGCGGCGGCCCTACTCAGTCACCCCTCAGGTCTCAGGTCTCAGCTCTCCGCCCTCAGGTCTGTCAGCCCTCAGGTCTCAGGTCTCAGGTCTCCGCCCTCCGCCATCTCCCATCCGTCATCGCTCGCTTCGCGAGCAAAAAAAAAGCCCCCCTCGCGGGGGGCCTGTCTGCCTGGGCAGGCAATCAGAAAGACGGGGATCGCCGCCGGGAAAAAACCCTAAACCCGGCTGCGGCGGCGCCGACTCACAACCAGCCCCAGCGCGCCCATCCCCATCAACAACCCAAAAACAGCCGGCTCCGGCACCGCTGTGGCGGTGAAGGTGAGGTTGCTCATATTTCGTGTGCCCCACTCTTCCACTGTCCAACGCAAGAAAGCAGTTTCGACCCCATCCAAAGCGCTGGTTTCAGCACCCGGAGCAAGTGCCCAGTTTGCGGCAGCTGTATGGGTCTGCGGTGGGCCAAAATCGGTAAAGTCAACACCGTTGGTGCTATACGACCAGTTCCAAAGAGGAGTGTTGGCTGTCTGCGCATTGTCGATGCGCAGGTCTTTCAGCCCCTCCATCGAAAAGGTGAATTCAATGTAACTACCAATGGAATCTACTGGATCGTATGTAGCACTCTGAGTCCGCACCCGAAAGTAGCCGGTGTCCGACTCGCCTGCGGGTAGATTTATTGTGGTCGATGGATTGCCAGCCAAGGGAACAAAGGTCCAGGCTCCAGTTTCATCCAAAGGATCGAGCGACCCTGGAATGGGGCCGAACTGGCTGTTGTCCATGGTTGCATCACCGAAGGAGGCCTCAATTGTGTTGATATTTTCTGGGCTTAGATCAGGAATAGCAGTCTCATTAAAACTCCAAAAGGCAAACACCCCCCGGTCACCCGGACCGGGATTGGGATTGCCGATGAAGGCGACTTGTGCCGAGAGCGCGCTGGCGGCAAAGAGGCCGGCGGCGAGGATGGATGTGGATTTGGTTTTCATGATCGTATTTTCTGTGTTTTCTGAATGGAAGGATGTTTGGTTTAAAATGCCCGACACCGTGCCGAACGAGCCCAACCATGCCCACCCACCGGCCCCTTACAAGCGAAAAGTTTCGCATCGATGTGACAATTTCGTCACAATTCCCGGAGGAGGGGGGGTAGGGGCAGGGGAGGTGGGGAGGTGGAGTAGTGGAGTGTTGGAGTAGTGGAGTAATGGAGTAGTGGAGTGGTGCCCGTCCTTCGCTCTTCGCGTGCCCGTCGTAGTCCCGCGACCGCGGGACGAAGTCGGGAGCTTCCTTCTTCCCCCTACGCCAAGGCTACGCCGAGACAAGTCGGGGCTAACGCCATCTCCGCGCTGCCGCGCTTCGTCCTGCGTCGCTAGACGACAAGAGTTTTGAAAGCTCGGATAGTAGGTAAGCCACGTCGTGCGTGCGCGGAATTTCCCGGTAGGTTTCCAACCAGAGCGCTTTCAGTGCTTTCTCAGAGGATTGTTGAAAACTCCAAGCCGACGCACGGGGCAGGTCGGCCATAAAAACCACTCGCAGACCTCTTTATTGTTGGCATTCATTTTTCTCGTAGAGTGTTTGGCCTTCCTTCGAAACTTCCCGTGCCAGGGCGGTGTGCCCTTGCTGAAAAGTCTCATTGGCGAATCCAACTAAATCAAGGGGAAAGGGCCTTGGCCATAAAGCACGATGCGCATGCCTTAAACCCGGCCTAATCTGTTCTCTGCTCGAAAAAATCAACGCGATATCGTAGTCACTGCTTGGTGTCGCATTACCACGAGCCTGAGAACCGAAAAGTAAGATGCGTTCAGGATCAGCGGCTTGAACGATTTGCGCAGTCACTCGTTCTAGGTCTTTGTTTTTCATGGTGGCTGACATAGACAAGCCATTTCGGAAATGTTTAGGCGAATCAATAAAAATTCAGTTCCAAACTATACCGACGTTGAAAACAGGCCCAGCGGAGCTGGGGACCGCTTATGTTCGCTGATAAACGCTTATGTTTTTAACCACCCGCTCCTGCGTCGCTAGAGGCACGGAGACACGGAGAAAAGAGCGCCGAGGCGGCACGCCGCAGGTCTCCGGTCTCAGGTCTCATCCCTCATCCCTCAGGTCTCATCCCTCCACCACTCCATTACTCCACCGATCCAATGGAGTGGTCCAGAACAGCCATGATCTTCTTGGCGTTGTCCTCATCCACACCGGCGGTCTCGGCATGCACCCTCCAATCCTGCAAAGCGGACAGAACCTGCTCAAGGAGCGTTTTGATGCGAGGCCGGGTTCCGACCGAGCAATTTCGACCCAGCTCAATGAGATCGCCTATGCGGAGGTTCTCCCGCTTGCCACAGACCGACATTTGCTGGGTTGCGGTCCATTTGCCAGCCGCTGGATTGTGAGCGTAGGTCACGTCAAAGGCGGGCGAGAGTGTCCAGCCGTTCTCCGGGGTGAAGAGGAAACCAAAGTTTTTCACGTGATCGTCGCGGTTGTAGCCGAGGACGTTAAAGGCGGCCCGGAGAAACATTTGTTCGCGGTCTGCCGGTCCCAAACCGAGCTTTTCCATCAAAAGACGGCTCGTATTGAAAGACACCGTTCCGCCGCTCGCGGTCCCAGAAAACACTGCCGACCCGTTGCTCCCGATAGAGGACATCGGCTAAATCCACCGAATCAGCCATCAGCGCACCCTCTCCCTCTCTTTACCCCTGAGTTTTCTGAGGTCGAGCGGGCTCACTCCGGGCTCCGGCAACAACCCAGCCAACTGCCCTTCAAAACCGAGAGCGGCGAGGATGCGCACAAGTGATTCTGACGTAACGGGCCGACCCTTTTCAGCAGCCGCCACCGTGTGGAAACTCAAGGCCGCCCGCGCCGCCAGATCCTTCTGCTTCAGTTCGGAGGCCAATCGCTCCCGCTTGAGCCGCGAACCCAGCTCCTTCAATTCCTGCTTTGCATTCATGGTGATAATAAACTATATTTTAATGTATCTTATGCCATAGATCACCCTTTAAGCAAGGTTAAAATAGATCTTTCACGCACGGCGGCACAGTGTTTTTTATTTGCACTGATCAATGGTCGAATTACAACGGTGGAGATCAAGCGCACGCTCTCCCCGAAAGTGACGCCCGGCCTGATCGAAAGCATGGAGACGCTCCATGCGGAGCGCGGATTCATCGTCATCCCCGGGGGCACCGCCTATCCCTTGTCCAAGACGGTGACAGCCATCGGCTTGGCGGAGGCTCTGGAAACGGTTCCCTGAAAACCGGCGGAATGCGGAAGAGGAAGAAACGGGTGGTGAAAAAAATGCATTTCACCACCCGCTCCTGCGTCGCTGGAGGCACGGAGACACGGAGAGGAAGCGCTGGGGGCGGCACGCCGCAAGCGGCGGCCCTACGCAGATCTCAGGTCTCCGCCCTAATCCCTCCATCCCTCCATCACTCCACCCGTGCTTTCGATAGTCGTTAGACGATGTCGATTTCCACGATGCGCAATTCAGTTGCGGCGTGATCCGGCCAAAATCCGATGACATACTGGCTGATCATGATATACTCAATAGTCCTACCAGAGGCATCGGGCAGTGCGTAATCGCCTCGCTGAGAGGGAATTGCTGCAAGTCGAAAAATAAGTCCAGCGAGCTCAGCCTGTTTCTTCTTAGGAAGGTTCAGCATTGCCCGGAGCGCTTTTGCAGATAAGACCGGATCGTAATCGCCCACCTTTTCAGGCTTCCTGATCCAGGTCGAGATCGGATAAACGAGTCTTACGTCCCTGATCCATCTCATCCATGATCGCTGTCCTCTCCCTTTTTGATTCTTCTGTGGCTTGACGCAAGCGAAGGAGGTAGGCGGAAATCGATCGGAGATCCGTGCCCGATAATTGGGACAATTTTTGCTTTATCTCTAACTCCACCCCTGCGTCCATGGGAGGAAGATCGGCTATTTTTTGTCGAGCGTCAAGGTTGGACTCAACAGCCGCTTCGCTTCGGGTGTAACCACAAGTGCGGGGAGTTTTGGAACGAACCGATCCCATTTTCTTCGGACTTTGGG
>CAZDRT010000149.1:0-9228 GCA_964507815.1 uncultured Puniceicoccaceae bacterium | reverse complement strand
GCCAATTAAAGTGGTACGCGAGCTGGGTTCAGAACGTCGTGAGACAGTTCGGTCCTCTATCCGCTGTGGGCGTTGGAGATTTGAGGGGTTCATTCCTCAGTACGAGAGGACCGGGAATGACGTACCTCTGGTGTATCGGTTGTCGTATCCGCGGCACCGCCGAGTAGCTAAGTACGGAAGAGATAAGCGCTGAAAGCATCTAAGTGCCAAGCTCCTCCCAAGATAAGATCTCCTTACAAGGATCCAGGAAGACGACCTGGTTGATAGGCAGGGCGTGTAAGTATCGCAAGGTATTGAGCTAACCTGTACTAATGATCCAAACGATTACCGCCGGTAAACCACATCCGTTTTGAAATGGGTTCTGGTTGCCACGCTGGTTTTCAACCCGACTTTTTGCGTCAAACTTGATTTTCCAAAAATCCGGTTCGCGTGTCCACCTGGCACCGCGATCCGTTGGACAACCCTCTGGTGAGCATAGGTGAGGGGAAACACCCGTTTCCATTCCGAACACGCCGGTTAAGCCCTCAACCGCCGATGGTAGTTGGGCCACGCTGCCCTGTGAGAGTAGGTTATTGCCAGGTTTATGACCCCGGTCCGCGGAAACGCGGGCCGGGGTCTTTTTTTGCCCCTGTTCTTGCTACAACGACGAATGCGTGTCCCGATAATGGCATCCTCTGTGGAAACGACTGTCGTCGTTCCTCTCCAAGTCCGGGATATCCGAATTTTTTGGAGCGGAAGCGCGATAGCGATTTCGGTATTCGCAGCAAAGGTCCGATTTTCCCTGGCGGATTCGTGGAAACGACTGTCGTCGTTCCTCTCCCATCCCGGGATATCCGAATTTTCCGGAGCGGAAGCGCGATAGCGATTTCGGTATTCGTAGCAAAGGTCCGATTTCCCGGTGGATCCGTAGAAACGACTGTCGTCGTTCCTCTCCAAGTCCGGAATATCTGAATTTTCCGGAGCGGAAGCGCACCTGCGGTCACGCGTATTCCAGCGCGTCGCCGTCCTTCCATCGGAGAACTTCCCCAGGGGTCCATCCCCGGGATCGGAGATTGCGGATGGCGACCGATCCGGCGGTTTTGGAGAGACGGACGCCGGTCCGGTCGCGGACAAGAGGCTCGTGGCGGAATGCCGGTGGTTTCGCCGCGAGCGCTTCGTAGAGGAGAAGCTGGCGCGCGGTGGAGAGAAGGAGGTCCGCTCCGCGGACGACTTCCGTGATCGCCATGGCGATGTCGTCGGCGACGACGGCCAGTTCGTAGGAGGGGCCGCCCTCCCTGCGCCAGACGAGAAAGTCCCCGAAGTCCCGCCCCGCGACGAAACTCTTTTCGCCGAGACATCCATCGGTGAAATGGACGGCACGGCCCTCCGGCACGTGGAAGCGCCAGTTCAGCGCCGGATCCGCGGTGACCGGATCAACGGATTCCTCCGCCGGGCGGAGTTCGGTGGGGAAGCGGATGCCGCCGTCCGCCTCGCGCGCGGGATCGAGGCGGAGGATGTCTTTGCGGGAAAACGGGGCCGGATAGATTCGGCCTGCGGCGATGAGGTTATGCCAGATCCGGCGATGGGTCGCGAGACGGTCGCTCTGGACGTAGGGTCCGAAGGGTCCGTCTTGTCCGCCGCCTTCGTCCCAGTCCAATCCGAGCCACCGCAGATCCTCTTCGGCGGCGCGGGCGTATTCGTGGCGGGAGCGCTGACGGTCGATGTCCTCCAGGCGGTAAACGAGTTTTCCGTTCCGCTCCCGAGCCCGTTTCCAGGCGGCCGCGAAGGTGCGCGCGTGTCCGGCGTGGAGGTAGCCGGATGGCGTCGGCGCGAGGCGACCGCGGTAGGGGGAGGGGCTCATGCTGCGGCGGGAATCGTTTCGGCTCCATCTCCTGAACGACCCGGGAGCGCGGATCAGGAGGGATGACTCTCGATCTGGCGCAGCTCGAGCCCGTCCACGAGCCGGGTGCGGCGGAGGACGTTGGTAATCGTGACCGCCCAATCCCCCCGCCGGGCGAATCCCCGTTCGATGAGCACATGAAAGGCGGTTTGGATGGTGGCCTCCCGGTCCTCGGAGAATTCGATGAGGAACGGCTCCACCCCCCGGAAGATCCGCAGCTGCGGTTCGAGCGCCGGATCGTCGGTGAAGGCGAAAACGGGGGTGCCGACGGGACGGAGGGCCGACAGAATCCGCGGAAGGTTGCCGGCCCGGGTGAAGGCAACGATGCTGGCCCCGTTGATATCCTCGGCCAGGCGGGCCGCCGAGCGGAGAAGCTTGCTCTTCGGATTGCGGAGATCGAGGGGTATGCGGGTGGAGGGGTCCTCCAGCCGCTCCGTGGTCTCGGCGATCCGCTTGAAGACCCGGACGCAATCCAGCGGATATTTCCCGACGGTGGTCTCCCCCGAGAGCATGATCGCGTCGGTCCGCTGGCCGACGGCGTAGGTGATGTCCGACACCTCGGCCCGCGTCGGCACGGGGTTTTCGATCATCGATTCGAGCATGTGGGTTGCCACGATGACCGGCTTGCGCAGGCGGATGCAGGTGCTGACGGCGCGTTGCTGGATCACGGGAAGATCCTCGTAGGGGCATTCGATCCCGAGGTCGCCGCGGGCCACCATGAGCCCGTCGGCCGCGCGGATGATGTCGTCCAGGTTCGAGATCGCCTGCTGGTCCTCGATCTTCGCGATGATCCGGGCGTGGCTGCGGCGGTCCGAGAGAATCCGGCGGAAATGCTCCACATCCTCCGGCTCGCGGACGAAGGACTGGGCGAAGAACTCCACCCCGCTTTCGATTCCCGCGTCGATGTCGTCGTGGTCCTTCTGTGTCAGGCAGGGGAGGCTCACGTGGATGCCGGGCAGGTTGATGTGGCGGCGGTTCCCGAGGCTCCCCCCGATCTCGACTTCGCAGGCGAGCCGGTTCGGTCGTTTCTCGGTGACTTTGAGCCGGAGCAGGCCGTTATCGACGAGGATCGTGCTGCCCGCTTCCACGTCGTTGATCAATCCCGGATAGTTGACCCGGACCAGCGGAACCCCGTCCCGCTGCTCGGCCTCTTCCGTGCAGGCGAAGTCGATGGGGTCGCCCTTGTCCAAATCGAGGGGGGCGGGCAGGTCGCCGGTGCGGATTTCCGGACCCTTGATGTCGATCATGATCCCGATCCGGCGGCCCTCCGCATCGCCCGCCGCGCGGACCTTCGCGACGGTTTCCCGCACGGACTGGCGGGTGGCGTGGGCCATGTTGATCCGGCAGATATCGACCCCCTCGCGGATCAGGGCACGGAGCATGTCCGGGGAGTCCGTGGCCGGGCCGACGGTGAAGACGATTTTGGTGTTGAATCTGTGCATGGAAGGTTTGCGGATCAGAGAACGGTGACCGGCCCCTCCGTCGGTGATACGACGGACATTCGGACGGAGTGGGAGAGGGATTCGCAGAACGGGCCGAAGGTATCCTCGACGAGGCTTGCGGCGTTGCACTCGCGGCTCAGGTGCGAAAAGAAAATCCGCTGCCACCGGGGCCGTTCCACCGCCCGGAGGGCGGCGAGGGTGTCCGCGTTCGAGAGGTGGCCGTGGCGGCTGCGGATCCGCTGTTTGAGGGACCAGGGGCGCTTCGAATCCTTTTCCAGCATGTCCTCGTCGTAATTGGCCTCGATGACCAGCGTGTCGGTCCCGGCCAATACCGGTTGGAGGGCGGGGGGCACGTGGCCGAGGTCGTTGACCCAGGCGAGACTCCGCCTCGGCGAAAAGAGGTCGTCGCGGCCCCAGAGAAAGTGGAAGCAGACCGGGTCGTAGGCATCGTGGGGGACGCCGACGGGACGGACCTCGAGATCGCGGAAAACGAAGGGCCGCCCTGTTTCGAAGACCTTCCAGGAGACCTTGCGGTCCAACCGGCCCTGGAGTCCGGTCGCCGTGTCGCGGTTGGCGAAGAAGGGTAGGTCCCCGAACCGGGACAGCCCCCGCACGCCCGCCGCGTGGTCCTTGTGCTCGTGGGTCAGGAAAACCCCGTCGAGATCCTCCGGGGTGAGCCCGATCTCGCGGAGCATGGCCTCCGTGCGCCGACCCGAAAAACCGGCGTCGATCAAAAGACGGGTTTCCCCGGTCTCCAGGAGCGCGCAGTTGCCCGCGCTGCTCGAACCAAGAATTTGAAACCGCCCTTCCATTTCGTCCGAGAAAACGCCTTTGCGGAAATTCCGGCAAACTTTTTTGCGGAGAAAATCCGGGCTTTCCCGTTTGTCTTGCGGGAAATTCGTGTCACAATCGTCGGTTTGCCGAAATAATATTGTTTTCATGTCTTCCCAGAACGCATCACCGGTCGCCCCTCAGCGGGAACCGCGCCAATCCTTCGATTCCGGTTTCAAACCTCCGCCGGAGTATCTGGCGGATCTGCCGGACACCCAGAATCTCCGCGCGAGCGAGATTCTCGGTGCCCGCGTTCCCCTCCAGGAGGTCGGGTCGTCGAACTTCCGGCTTCCCCTTCTCTTCCGCCTCGGCGACGGGAGCGAGGCCCGGCTCGAGACCTCCGTCTTCGGCGGGGTGAGTCTGGCCGCCGACCGCAAGGGGATCAACATGTCGCGGATCATCCGGGTTTTCTACGAGTTTCAGGACGAAACGATGGGGTTCGGCACGATCCGGCGGGTGCTCGACGCGTACCTGGACCGGCTCGACTCCGAATCGGCCCGCCTCCGTCTGGCCTTTTCCCTGCCGATCCTTCAGCGCAGTCTGCGGAGCGGGCTGGAGGGCTACCAATTCTATGACTGCGTTCTGGAGGGGCGCCTGTCCGCCGGAGGGCGGTTCACCCGGATGCTCCAGGTGGACTTTGTTTACTCGTCGGCCTGCCCCTGTTCCTCGGACCTCTCCGAACACGCCCGCTCCAAGCGCGGAATCTACGCCATCCCCCATTCCCAGCGCAGCCGCGCCCGGGTCCGGGTCGTCGCCTCCGACGACGAGTCCATCGATCCCGCCGGGCTGGTCGGCGTCTGCGGGAAGGCCCTCGGGACCGAAACGCAGGTGATGGTCCGGCGGCAGGATGAGCAGGCCTTCGCCGAGATGAACGGCGTCTATCAGAAATTCGTCGAGGACGCCGCCCGCCTGCTGTACGCCGGGCTGGATGCCACGCCCGGGGTCGAGGCCTTCGCCGTTTCCTGTTCCCATCTCGAGTCCCTGCACTCCCACGATGCGGTGGCGACCGTGGCAAAAGGCCTGCCCACCGATCTTTCCGGCGGTCTCGACGACTATGGCGGTCTCGTCTGTTGAGTGGTTCGACGTGGTCGATGCCCGGGACCGGGTGATCGGCCGGGAGACCCGCGCCGAAGTCCACCGCCGGGGGCTTCTCCACCGGGCCGTCCATATCTTCGTTTACCGGCCCGACGGGGCGCTCTTCCTCCAGAAACGGTCGCCGGACAAGGACTCCGCGCCCGGACGGTGGGTCAGTTCCTGCTCCGGACACGTGGACGCCGGGGAGAACTACGAGACGGCGGCCCGGAGGGAGCTGGGCGAGGAACTCGGAATCGACGGATCCACCGCCGCCCTGGAGCCGCGGGCGGAAATACCGGCGTCGGCGGAAACGGGGTGGGAATTCGTGCGGCTCTACGCGGTCCGCGGGTTCGACGGAGAGCTGCACCTCAATCCGGACGAAATCGCCGACGGAGTCTGGAAACAACCGCGGGAAGTGGACGGGTGGATCGCCCGGGAGCCCGGGGACTTCGCGCGATCGTTCCTGTATCTCTGGAAGAGGCTGGCGCGGGAAGAATGACCGTTGGCGGAGTCGCGCGTCGTGGTTCCGGCGGGTGCCTTTTCCCGTTCAAACTTCGCCGGTGTCCGCGGCGAATCCGGTTGCCCAACCCGCTCCGCGGGCTCATGTTACCGTTATGGAATGGGAAATCGTTATCGGGGCGCTGGCCCTCGCGTTTGGGGTTTTCGTTTTCGGCTTTTTCCTGTCCCGCCGTTCGTGGCGATCCATTTGCGCGAACTATCAGGCCCTGGCCGATCGATACGGGCTGGACCTGACCCAGCCGGCGGCGAAGGGATTCGGCCTTTTCCAGGCCTCGCCCTATCTCTTCGGGGTTTGGGAGGGGCGCAAAACCAGCGTCCAGACCGTAACGGCCGGGTTGAAGGATTCCCGGCAGGCCGAGACGGCCATCCACATGGAGACCGCTCTGCGGGCGGATTGCATCCTGATGATCCGCTCGAAACGGGGACTGAACCGGATGGAACGCAGTGAATTCAAGAATCTTTCCCCTGTGGGCGGTCCCGGGGTCGAATTCGACAAACGGATTTCGATCGCCTCGAACCGACCGGATTGGACCAGCGGGCGGATCACCGCCCCGATGTGCGAACGAATCCTCGACGATCTCGGCAAGACCGCCGGAACGATTCTTCTCGTGAAGGGACGGCTGACCTACCGGGAGACCGGGCTTCTGGCCGGAAACCGTTCGCTCGAACGGATCGAACGAATGCTGGTCCTCCTGAAATGGCTGGCCGATTCGCTCGAGGACGGTTCGGAGGCGCCGGAAAGTTGAAGGGTGGTCTCGGTTGTCACCCCGGCTTCGCCGGCGTGCTGCGGATCGACGCTATTGGTAGCCCGGACGCGAATGCGGTCGGGAGGACTATTTGTAGCCCGGACGCGAATGCGGTCGGGAGGACCCGTTTCGAACTGCTTGATCACCCCGGCTTCGCCGACGTGCTACTCCGACTTAAGCTGTTTCCAGGGTTTTTTTGACGTAAGTCGTTGATCTTCGGTTTAATTTTCTAAGCTTCAATCGCATAGGCCAAGGCTTTCCAGCGCTGTTTCGGCAAATCAAGCCTGCCCAGCACCACTTCCTGCCGAGGTCCGCCGGGCGTGCGCACGGACTTCAATAGCTGGTGCTGCTCATAGGTTTGGTCCTTTGCGATTTTTATTTTCCGGCGAATAAGCATGGCCGTACATTTTTCGATATTCCCTCCACGAACTCGTGGTTACACCCTCGCGCACCGGGGCCGGATTTCGGGGTTTGCGGTTTCGGAATGAATGTCCAGCATCGGGTATCGGATGTTCGCCATCCGAATTCTCCGGCGATCCGGAATTTAGCGTAGTCTTCTTCACTTCTTCACTCATGAACCGATCCCTATCCCATCTCAACGCCAGCGGCGAGGCCCGTATGGTTGATGTAGGTGACAAGCCGGTCCAAACCCGCACAGCCGTTGCCGTCGGCGGGCTGCACTGTGCGCCCGAAACCGTACGGGCGATCCGCGACCAGACCCTGCCCAAGGGCGATGTGCTGGCTGTGGCCCGCATCGCGGGGATTCAGGCAGCCAAGCGGACTTCTTCGCTGATTCCGCTGTGCCACACACTGCCGCTCACCAAGGTGACGCTCGATATTGAAGTCGGGGAGGATCGTTTGCGGATCCGTGCGGAGGTGCGCACCGATGCCAAAACCGGCGTCGAGATGGAGGCACTCACCGCCGTCAGCGTGGCCGCGCTGACCCTCTACGACATGCTCAAGGCCATCGACAAGGGCATGAGAATCGAGGGCATACACCTCGCCGAAAAAACAAAGCGATGAAAGTTGGACGCCTCACCCTGAGCGACCGGGCGCACGCCGGAATTTACGAGGACGAAAGCGGTCCCGCGATCGAAGAAATTTTGGTCCGCGAATGGGGCGAACCCTGCGATTTCGAAAGCCGCCTCCTGCCGGATGAACCGGCCGCAATCGAGGCCGCCCTGGTCGAGCTGTGCGACGCCTCGCGGTGCGCGCTGGTCGTCACCACCGGGGGCACCGGGCCGGCTCCGAGGGATGTCACCCCCGAGGCGACCCGGGCGGTTATCTCCCGCGAACTGCCCGGATTCGGCGAGGCCATGCGCGCGGTGAGTTTTCCCGCCGTGCCCACCGCCATCCTCTCCCGGGCCACCGCCGGCGTGCGGGGAAGCACTCTCATCCTCAATCTTCCGGGCAATCCCAAGGCCGTGGGCGAGTGCCTGCCGCCGTTGATCCCGGCCATCCGCGAAGCCATCCGCCATTTGCAACCATGATCCGACACCTTTTCCTCTCCCCCGGCCACAGCTACTACGGCCATCATGGCGGCCCGCCCGCCGACCACCCGATTCAGGAGGTCGCCGCGCTCGAATGCGTCGCCGGAAGTGGCGTTCGCGGCGACCGGTTTTTCGACTACAAACCGGACTACAAAGGGCAGATCACCTTTTTCGCATGGGAGGTGCTCGAGGCCCTGTGGGCGAAGTTCGACATCCCCCCCGGGGAGCGAAATCCGGCGGCCACCCGCCGCAATGTCGTTACGGAGGGGATCGATCTCAATGAAAGGATCGGCCGGGAATTTGAGATCCAGGGGATACTTTTTCGCGGCAGCGAGGAATGCCGGCCGTGCTACTGGATGAACGAGGCCTTTCGCAACCCGGAGGCCGAGGCATGGTTGAAGGGGAGGGGAGGTTTGAGGGCACGGATCCTCACCGACGGCATTCTGCGGTGTGATCCGCGGTAAGGATGGCCCATGATCGGCACCGCGCACCCGCCCTTCGCTGCCGTCGTCCTCTGTGGCGGCGGATCCCGGCGCATGGGGACGGACAAGGCGTTTCTCCCTTTTCGCGGGACCTCCCTGCTCGCGCATCAACTGGAAACTCTCCGAAGCCTCGGTCCCGCCCAGCTCCTGGTCTCGGGCCGGGCCGGGGTGGATTATCCGACCGATTCCGACTGCGACATCGTGGTCGATCCCGTCCCGGACCTCGGTCCGGTCGCGGGCATTCACGCCGCTCTCCGGCACTGCCGCCATCCCCACCTGCTGGTTCTTGCCGTGGACATCCCCCTGGTTTCCGTATCGCTGATCGCCGGGCTTCTCGACGCGCGCACTCCGACACAGGGGGCGGTGTTTTATTGGAATGATCGACCCGAGCCGCTGGTCGCCGTTTATCCGCGCGAAGCCCTGGCGGTCGCGGGGAGTCAACTCGACGGCGGTGCTCTCCGCGCCCGGGACTTCGTGTGTGCCTGTGAGGCCGCTTCCCTTCTCAAGCGGATCGATATGGATGCGGAGAGAGCCGATCTTTTGGAGAACTGGAACCGCCCGTCCGATCTTCCGCCTTGGCCCTCCGAACTCCGTGGTTGGAAAAGAGGGAGTGCGACGGGGAACGTCCAACATCGAACCTCGAAATCCGGGAAATTTTCAGCTTGAGCCGCCTCCGGTTTCGTTTCAGCTTTTCCTCTTCACGGAGGGGCCGTAGCTCAGTTGGAAGAGCGCGTCGTTCGCAATGACGAGGTCGTCGGTTCGATC
>CAZDRT010000148.1:1344-9244 GCA_964507815.1 uncultured Puniceicoccaceae bacterium | reverse complement strand
CACTTTTGCCGCCCAATTATGCAGTCTCAGCCCGCTGAAAGCAGCCGACTGGAGATCTTGCTCTTCTCTCTTCGCCGTGGCACGGCAGCCGCCCTCCCGCCTTAGTTCGGTGGCGTCAATTTGGTTTGCGGGAACCGGGCCGAGGCGTTTTCTTTCTCTCCATGGATACTCGAAAAGCCGCCGCCGAAGAATTGTCCCGCCGGGGAAACGAAGCCTCCAGCCGAAGCGTTTTGGTTGGTCTGGACGGATTCGTCGATGTGATCATCAATCCGGTTGACCGGCGGTTCGGCCCCGGCGACAACTACGAGCCGATCCGTGACATGACGGGCTTCGCGAACCGCATCCTCGCCGCCGCCGGCAAGAGTACGAACATCGAGATGGGAAAGATCCGGGAAAAATTGGGCGGCAACGGCCCGATCCTGGCCAACGCCCTTCTCGAGGCGGGGTTCCCGACCCGCTACATCGGCGCGCTCGGTGATCCGTCGATCCATCCCGTGTTCGAAACCTTCGCCCGCCGGACCGAAGCGATTTCCCTCGCCGAACCCGGGGTGACCCATGCCCTCGAGTTCCGCGACGGCAAGATTCTTCTCGGGCTCATGGATTCCCTCGAGGAAATCACCTTCGACCGCATTCTCGAGAAAATGGGGGAGGGCGCCTTCTTCGACCTTGTCTCGCGGACGGATTTGTTCGCGATCGTGAACTGGACGATGTTGCCCTACCTGACCCGGGTGCTCCAGGCGCTCGTGGAAAGGGTCTATCCGAACCTCGGTCCGCGCGACCACCGGGCCTTTTTCTTCGATCTGGCCGATCCGGAGAAGCGCGCGGACGACGATCTTCTCGGCGTTCTGCATCTTCTGCACCGTTTTTCCGCCTTCGGTTCGACCACTCTGGGGCTGAACCTCAAGGAGGCCCAACACGTCTCCCGTGTGCTCGGTGCTCCCGTCGGCGAATCCACCGAAGAGGACCTCCGCGGCATGGCCCGCGCCATCCGGGCCGACCTCAAATTGGATTGCGTGGTCATCCACCCCACCGATTCGGCCGCCTGCGCCACAAAGGACGAGACCTTTTACTCCCCGGGGTTCTACACTTCCGAGCCGAAGATCACCACAGGGGCCGGCGACCATTTCAACGCGGGGTTCATGAGTTCCCGGCTCGTTGGGGCCCCGCCCCAGTCCTCTCTCGTAGCGGGGTGCGCCTTCTCGGGGCACTATGTCCGCACGGGGGACAGCCCCTCGCTCACGGCGGCGGCGTCCTTCATCCGCAATACGGAGTTTTCGACGATCGGGTAGCGGCTGTTTCGTTCGGATAAAATCGCATCCCGCGCCGGATTTTGGCGCTCGTCAAACACCGGTCCGGGCTGGTAGAAATCCCCTCATGTCAAAAGAATCACCGGAACGAAACGGGCTCCTCATCTCCTTCGAGGGTTCCGAAGGGAGCGGAAAGACGACCCAGATCAGTCTTCTTTCCGACAAGCTGGAGGACGCCGGTTACGAGGTGCTCGTGACCCGCGAGCCGGGGGGGACCGAGCTGGGGGAGGAAATCCGCCACCTCCTCAAGCACTCGCAGAACGGGCGCGGCATGGTGCCCGAGGCGGAGCTGCTGCTGTTCGCGGCGGCCCGGGCGCAGTTGGTCCGCGAGAAGATTCTTCCGGCCCTCGACGAGGGGAAAATCATCATCTGCGACCGTTTTCTCGATTCGACCACGGTTTACCAGGGCGTGGCCCGGCAGCTCTCCAATGAGCCGGTCACGGTCATCAACCGGTTCGCCGTCGGGACGTTCATGCCGGACTGGACGATCATTCTCGATGTTCCGGCCGAAATCGGTCTCGAACGGGTCCGCCACCGGGTGAGCGACATGCCCGACCGCATGGAGCAGGAAAACATCGAGTTCTACCGCGCGGTTCGCGAGGGATATCTTCTTCTGGCGAAATCGCTGCCCGACCGGTACTCGGTCTTCGACGGGACCCAGCTCAAGGAATTGATCGAAGACGAGATATGGGAGGAGACCCAGGAGCGGTTTTTCCGCAATGACTGAGTCCGTCGGCGAACGCCGGGATCCCGTCGGGATCCTGACCGCGGCCCTCCGCCGGGACCGGCTCGGCCACGGCATCCTCCTCCACGGTCCGACCGCGGCCACGCTGGAAAAGGTGGCATTGGATCTGGCGTCCGAGATTCTCGCCGCCGATGGACCGGTCCTCCGCCACCCGGATTGCGCCGTGGTCCGGCCCGCCAACAAGATGCGCCAGATCGGGATCGAGGCCATGCGGTCGCTCGTCCGGACCATCAGCCACAGCGCCAGCCGGGGTGCCCGCAAGGTGGGGATCGTTTTCGAGGCCGACCGCCTCAACCTCTCCGCCGCGAACGCTTTTCTCAAGACGCTGGAGGAGCCTCCGCCCGATACCTATCTGCTCCTCCTTTCGTCGCGTCCGAACGACCTGCTGGATACGATCCGGAGCCGCTGCCTCGCCTTCAAGGTGCCCGGGCGGGACGCGCCGGTCGATGACCCGGAGTGGGAGAGCTGGCGCGGGGATTTCGCCGTCTGGCTGGAACGCATCGAACGCCCGCCCGGCGACAAACGGGATGTGGCCGAGACCGTTCTCCGCCTCTACGGCCTGGTCCAGCGGTTCCAGCAGGTCCTCGAGACCGTCGCGAAAAGCCGGGTCGAGGCGGTTTCCGCCGATTTGCCCGAGGAGTTGCCGGAGGAGCAGCGGGTCGCGATCGAGGCGGGTGCCGAGCGGGGCGCGCGGCAGGATCTGCTGACGGGGATTGAGAGCGCCCTGCGGGACTGGGTGGTCGGCCGGTTGGGCGACGCCGGCGATACCCCGGAGCGCGTGCGCAAACTCGCTCTGGCGGTTGCCGAGACCGAATCGACGGCCGGCCTGCTCGCCCTGAACTTCAACGGCGTCGCGGCGGTCGAACAACTGCTGATCAAAATTCTCCGGATCTGGAGCCGCCGCTGACCGGGTTACACCCATCCGCCGGAAAAATTTGACTGATGGGTTGCTTTTCCCGGACGGATCGGGCAGAACGGGCTCCCATGGCAGGTTCAGGAGCGCCCTCTGGGAAATTCATCTTCGTGACCGGAGGAGTTGTCTCCTCCCTGGGAAAAGGCCTGACCTCGGCGGCCCTGGGCGCACTCCTCGAGCAGAGAGGCTTTTCCGTCCGTATTCAGAAGTTCGACCCCTACCTGAATGTGGACCCGGGCACCATGAGCCCCTTCCAGCACGGGGAGGTTTACGTTCTCGACGACGGGGCCGAGACCGATCTCGACCTTGGCCACTACGAGCGCTTCACCTCCGGAAACCTGACCCGGTTCAACAACCTGACTTCCGGGCAGATCTACGAGTCGGTCATCCAGAAAGAACGGCGCGGCGATTATCTCGGGAAAACCGTCCAGGTCATCCCCCACGTGACCAACGAGATCAAGGAGCGGATTTACGCGGCCGGCGAGGATGTTGATATCCTGATCACCGAGATCGGCGGCACCATCGGAGACATCGAAGGGCTGCCTTTTCTCGAGGCGATGCGCCAGTTCGCCCTCGAGATCGGCCAAGACAACCGGCTCTTCATCCACGTCACCCTGCTGCCCTACCTGAAAGCCGCCGGAGAACTCAAGAGCAAGCCGAGCCAGATGAGTGTCGCCAAGCTGCGCGAGATTGGAATCCAGCCCGATATCCTGATCTGCCGGACGGAGGAGCCCATCCCCGAGGATCTGCGCCAGAAGCTCAGCCTTTTCTGCAACGTGCCTCATCCGGCCGTTATCGAGGAGCAGGATGTCGAGTCGTCTATCTACGAGCTTCCGCTGATGCTCCAGAGGGAGAATCTGGATTCGCTGGTCGTCCGCGGCCTCCGGCTGCGCGACGAGCGCCCTGGAAAAGGAGTGTGGCAGGATGTCGTCCGGCGGCTGAAATACCCGGCCACCCGGGTGCGGATCGGGGTCGTCGGGAAGTACATCGAGCTGCAGGACGCCTACAAGTCGGTATACGAATCCCTGACCCACGGCGGGATTGCCAACGACTGCGGAATCGAAGTGGTCCGGATCGATTCGGAGAGCGTCGAAAAGGAGGTTCCGGCCGAGTATCGGAAGCTCGACGGCATTCTCGTGCCGGGAGGCTTCGGCGACCGGGGCATTGAGGGGAAGATCCGCGCCGTCCGCCTGGCCAGGGAGGAGGGGGTTCCCTATCTCGGGCTCTGCCTCGGGATGCAGGTCGCGGTCATCGAATTCGCGCGGAACGTCGCCGGGCTCGACGGGGCGAACAGCACCGAGTTCGCTCCGGACTCTCCCTCTCCGGTCATCGACCTCATGGAGGATCAGAAGGGAACGGACGTAAAGGGTGCCTCCATGCGCCTCGGTGCCTACGCCTGCGAAATCGCCGACGGAACCCGCTCCCGGGCGGCCTACGGCTCATCCTCCGTCCGCGAGCGCCACCGTCACCGCTTTGAGTTCAACAACCGTTACCGCGGGCCGCTGTCCGACGCCGGGCTCGTGGTTGCCGGCCGCAACCCGGAGCGCGACCTCGTGGAAATCATCGAACTCGCCGACCATCCCTGGTTCGTCGGCGTGCAGTTCCACCCCGAGTTTCAATCCAAGCCGAACGCGGCTCATCCGCTGTTCTCATCCTTCATCGCCGCAGCCATGGGCCGCCGCGCCGCCGTCTCCGAACCCGCCGCGAAATGAGTACCGAAAACATCCACCCCGTCTTCGACCGGATCCTCTCCCGCCCCGATAAGGAACGGCTCCTCGGTCAGCGTTCCCTGGTCGTCTGGCTCTACGGCCTGTCCGGATCGGGCAAAAGCACCATCGCCGATCGGGCCGAAAGGGCGCTGCACGCCGACGGTCGGATGACCCGGATCCTCGACGGCGACAACATCCGCTCCGGCCTGAACCGGAATCTCGGTTTTTCCGACGGGGACCGTCTCGAAAACATCCGCCGGATCGCCGAGGTCGCCCGCCTCTTCCTCGATGCGGGCGTGATCACCTTCGCCTCGTTCATCACCCCGGCCAGGGAACTGCGCGCCCTCGCCGCCGGGATCGTCGGACCGGACGATTTTCTCGAAGTGTACGTGAAAGCCTCCTTCGGGGAATGCGCCCGGCGGGATGTCAAGGGCCTCTACGCCAAGGCCGCCGCCGGAGGGGTCAGCCAGTTCACGGGCAAGGACTCCGGATTCGAGGAACCGCCGCCGGAGGACGGGTCGGTTCTCGTCCTCGACACCGAAAAGGAGACCGTCGCCGAATCCACCGAACGCCTTCTCGCGGCGATCCGACCCCGGATCTCTTAGTGGCCTGTGGATTCAGGCTGATTTCCGCCAAGGCGTTTCGGGTTGGACGACTAAAGTCATCCAACTACGAAGTCGCATGACTTTGGTCGTGCGACTCGGCACTCTTCCGTGGTCGCGGGGCTTGCCCCTCGATCCGAAGGTGGTGGTGGCCGCAGAGAATGCCCGCGTGGTTCATACCTGAACTTTTTCCTTTCCCTCCACCTCTCCTTCTGCTTCCCTCGCCGTTTTTCCATGAGTAATTCCTACAAAATCCGACACTTGGAGCAGCTCGAGTCGGAGGCGATCTACGTCCTCCGCGAGACCGCCGCCCAGTTCGAACGCCCGGTGATCCTCTTTTCCGGCGGGAAGGATTCCATCGTCGTCGCGCGGCTCGCCCAGAAGGCGTTCTGGCCCGCCCGCCCGCCGATGCCCTTCCTGCACGTCGATACCGGGCACAATTTCACCGAGACCATCGAGTTCCGCGACCGCTTCATCGCCGAGATCGGGGGCGAGCTGATCGTCGCCCTCGTCCAGGATTCCATCGACCAGGGGCGGGTCGTCGAGGAGACGGGCGCGAACGCCAGCCGCAACGCCCTCCAGACCGTCACCCTGCTCGACGCGATCGAGGCCAACCGCTTCGACGCGGCCATCGGCGGTGCCCGGCGCGACGAGGAGAAGGCCCGGGCGAAGGAGCGCTTCTTTTCCCACCGGGACGAGTTCGGCCAGTGGGATCCCAAGAATCAGCGCCCCGAGCTGTGGAACCTCTTCAACGCGCGGAAGGCCCCGGGCGAGCATTTCCGGGTCTTTCCGCTCTCGAACTGGACCGAGATGGACGTCTGGCAGTACATTCTCCGCGAGGAGGTCTCCATTCCGAGCATCTACTTCGCCCACGAGCGCAAGGTCATCGAGCGGGACGGAACCCTTCTGGCGCTGACGGATTTCATCACCCCCCGGGAGGGAGAGACCCCGGAAACACGGCAGGTCCGCTTCCGCACGGTCGGAGACGCCACCTGCACGGGCGCGGTCGAATCGCCCGCCGACACGCTGGAGAAAATCATCGAGGAGGTCGCCTCCGCCCGCCAGACCGAGCGCGGCGGGCGGGCCGACGACAAACGGTCGGAATCGGCCATGGAAGACCGCAAAAAGGAGGGATACTTTTGATGTCCACACAAGACGGATATTTGGATATGGACCTCCTTCGGTTTACGACCGCCGGGAGCGTTGACGACGGCAAGAGCACGCTCATCGGGCGACTGATGTTCGATACCAAGACGATCTTCGAGGATCAGTTGGAGGCCATCGAAACGAGCAGCCGGCAGCGGGGCGACGAGAACGTGAATCTCGCCCTCCTCACCGACGGCCTCCGCGCCGAGCGCGAGCAGGGGATCACCATCGACGTGGCCTACCGCTATTTCGCGACGCCGAAGCGCAAGTTCATCATCGCCGACACCCCGGGGCACATCCAGTACACCCGCAACATGGTGACCGGCGCCTCGACCGCCAACCTCGCGATCATCCTGATCGACGCCCGCAAGGGGGTCATCGAGCAGACCTGCCGGCACTCGTTCATCGCCTCCCTCCTCCGCATCGAGCACGTCGTCCTCTGCATCAACAAGATGGACCTCGTCGATTTCTCGGAGGAGCGCTACAACGAGATCGTCCAACAGTTCACCGATTTCGCCTCGCGCCTCCAGATCAAGGAGATGACCTTCATCCCGATCAGCGCCCTGCTCGGCGACAACGTGGTCAACCGTTCCGAAAAGACCCCCTGGTACGGCGGGTCCTCGCTCCTCTACCACCTCGAAAACGTGTACATCGGGCCCGACGCCAACCACGTCGATGCCCGCCTGCCCGTCCAGTGGGTCGTCCGCCCGCATTCGAAGAAGTTCCACGACTACCGGGGCTACGCCGGCCGGATCGCCGGCGGCGTCTTCAAGCCCGGCGACGAGGTCACCGTCCTCCCGTCCGGATTCAACTCCCGCATCCGCTCCATCGACCGCTTCGAGGAGGAGGTGGACGAGGCCTTCTCGCCGATGTCGGTCGCGGTCCGGCTCGAGGACGAGATCGACATCAGCCGCGGCGACATGATCGTCAAGCCCAACAACCAGCCCCAGGTCGGGCAGGACATCGACGCGATGGTCTGCTGGTTCTCCTCCGAGAGGACCCTGCAACCCCGCGGCAAATACATCATCCGCCACACGACGAAGACGGCCAAAGCGGTCGTCAGGGCGATCCAGTACAAGGTCGATATCAACACCCTCCACAAAATCGAGACCGACCTCAACATCGGCATGAACGACATCGCCCGGGTCCATCTGCGCACCTCGGAGCCGCTCTTCTTCGACTCCTACCGCCGGAACCGGATGACGGGTGCCTTCGTCCTCATCGACGAATTCACGAACAAAACCGTCGCCGCCGGAATGATCCGCTAGGGGGTGTCGGACTGAGTCGGCTTCATCAAGGTAGGTGGGTTGCTTCAGCGCCCACCATCGCGAGCCGGTGATTTCCGCGCACACGCAACCCGTGCGGTAGTCCGAACCCTCTTTTCCAACCGCCGATGAACACCGATCTCATCCTCGGTGCGCGGAATTCCGCGAAAATGTGCCGGAGGGTGGACACTCCTGTCCACCGCCTTTCGTAGC
>CAZDRT010000148.1:0-1244 GCA_964507815.1 uncultured Puniceicoccaceae bacterium | reverse complement strand
GGCCGCGCGATCCAGCGCTGTAGCCGGGGTCGCCGACCCCGGGGCACGGCCTCGCGCCCGCGCGACGCCCGCGCTCCCCCCCCGTGGCCGGCGGCCTTCAGGCCCCGGCGCCGCGCTCCCGGCGCGGACGCTTTCCCCGCAATGAACGGCTCGTTTCCAGAAGTCCTCGGGGTAACGCTCCCCGTTTTCCTGCTCGTCGGGCTGGGCGTGTTCCTCCGCCGGTCGGACCTTCTGCCCGAATCGGGCGAGAGTTCGCTCATGCGGGTCATCGTCACGATCTTTTATCCGGCCCTCATCCTCGAAGCGGTCGGCCCGGCCCGGGTGGTGGAGAACCCGGGCATCGTCGCGCTCTCGGCCACGGTCGGCTTTTTCTCCATTGTGATCGGCTTCGCCGTGGCCTGGTGGGTCGCGCCGGGCTTCCGGCTCGCCGTCGGTTCCGGGCGGCGCACCTTCGCCTTTTCGAACGGAGTGTACAACTTCGGCTACCTCCCGATCCCCCTCGTCATCGCCTTCTTCGGCCCGACCGACGGCACCCTCGCCATCCTCTTCATCCACAACGTGGGGGTGGATCTGGCCTTCTGGTCGGTGGGGGTGCTCATTCTCCAGGGCACCTTCAACCGGGCCGGATTCCGCCGGATCGTCAACCCGCCCCTCGTCGCCCTCGTGGCGGCCCTGCTCCTCAACTATACCGGACTCTACGCCTGGCTGCCGGACTTCGTCCGCGCCTTTCTCGGCTATCTCGCCGACATCGCCGTCCCGCTCGGCATCATCCTGGCCGGCTGCTCGATCGGGGGGCTGCTGCGGGCCGACGCCTTCCGGACGGGCTGGGAGATTGTCCGCGGGGCCTGTCTCCTCCGCCTCGGCCTGCTGCCCCTGATCTTCCTTGGGGCGGCCCTGATTTTCCCCTTCCCCACTGAACTCCAGCGGGTTGTGGCGATCCAGGCCGCCATGCCGGCCGGACTCTTCCCGGTGGTCGTCACGCGGTTCTACGGCGGCCGCGCGGACATCGCCGTCCGGGTCGCGGTCGGCACCCTGATCCTCTCGGTCCTGACAACCCCCCTCTGGATCCAATTCGGCGCCTTCGTCCTCGGAGAAAAGTGACGAAATTGTCACACAAAAACCGACGAAGACGATTGGCGAAACGAATGAGCATCGTATTTGCTTACCGGAGCATATGGCTCCGTTCCGAATCAAAGTTTTCCGGTCCCCGCGACCGCCGCTCACCCCGGCGTCCGGCAAGGCGG
>CAZDRT010000147.1:0-9461 GCA_964507815.1 uncultured Puniceicoccaceae bacterium | reverse complement strand
ACGCGGAGGCGGTGGTCGGCCACGCGGAGGCCCGGGAGGGGCTGGCGGTGCTGGCCTGCGGGGGTCTGGCGGGCTACCGGCAGATCCTGTTCGGGATCGGTGCCGCTCCGAAGGAAGGGAAAGCGGGGATCGATCCGGCGGCGGCGGCACGGGTGATCGACGGGGAGGGCGGCGAACTTTCGCCGCCCGCAGTCCTCCGAAGCCGATGCCGCTACCTGACCGGCAGCCTGGTCATCGGTTCGCGGAATTTCATTTCCGAAGTGCTCCAGCCACAGCAATCGAGCCGAAAACGACCGATTCGGCCCCATCCCATGGAAGGCGGGGATTGGGAGGGGCTGAACGTCTTCCCGAAGATGAGTCCGTGAGCCCGGTCGGTTTTTCGACCCTCCGGGGTATGGAAGTCCGCCAAGGGATGGCCGAACCGGCCTGGGCGGATTGCGAACCGGAAATACCGGGAACGCTCGAGGCGCGGCGGTGCGAATTGGAGAAGCCCCGCGAGAGGCTGGAGGAGTCGGAGTGAATGGGCGGAGAATCGCCCTCGACGTCCTCCTCGCCGGAATGGCGGGAAGGGAACTTGCTCCGACGCAGCAGGCGAAAGCCTGGACACCGAACCTTACTCCCCGGCCACTCAGGCATGATGTCCGGCCTTTGGGCTACTTCCCAAAATCAGCAAAATCCATCCCCCGGCTCCACGCGCTTGTGGTTACACCCGCCGTAGCACCCCCACCCCACAACGGCTTGCCAAACCGGCGGTGGAAATGGTTCACTCTCCGGGATGAAGTTCCTCATTCCGTTGACCCTTGCGCTCCTGGCCTCTCCGCTGACCACCGCTGATGAGACCGGAGGCGACGGCAAAGTTCTGAAGGTCGGGATCAAAGAAACCCCACCCTTCACCATCCGGAACGACAACGGAACATGGGCCGGTCCCACGGTCTGGCTGGTCGAGCGGATCGCCCAAAGTCTCGGCTACGAAACCCACTATGAAGAGGTGGAGCTGACAGAGATCTTCGCCAAACTGCGGTCCGGCGATCTGGACATGGGCGCGGCAGCCCTCTCGATCACGAGTGAACGCGAGCAGATCATCGATTTCACCCATTCCTATTTCGAAGGGGGGATCGGGATCGCGGCGCGTTCCGACGAGCGGGAAATGTGGCTTCTCGCGCTCAGCAATATTTTCTCTTTCGCCTTTTTGAAGGCACTGGCGAGCCTTCTCCTTTTGTTGGCTGGCATCGGCTTTCTCATGTGGCTGGCCGAGCGTCGAATCAACCGGGAGCAATTCGGCGGGCGTCCGGCCGCCGGAATCGGCAACGGCCTCTGGTGGTCGGCGGTGACGATGACTACCGTGGGTTACGGCGACAAGGCTCCGAAAACCTTCGCCGGACGAGTGATCGGACTTCTCTGGATGTTCACCGCCGTCATCATTACGGCGGGCTTCACGGCCGGATTCGCGTCCAGCCTGACCCGCGACTCCATTCAGGCGAAAGTGGATGGAGCCTCCGATCTGGCGAAAGTGCGCACGGCGACGACGCCCGGCTCCACGTCGGCGGCTTGGCTGCGGCAGATGAAAATCCCCTTCGAGACCGGCAAGTCGGTACGTTCCCTGCTGCGGTCGCTCTCGGAGGGAAAAATCGGAGCGGTCGTCTTCGACAAGCCCGTTCTCGAGTACTACGTGAGCCAGAACGGCTTGAAAAACGTGCGGGTGCTCGACGGGATCTACAGCCGCGAGAACTACGGACTGGCACTGCCCCAGGGCAGCCCCCTTCTTGAGCCCGTGGACATCCACTTGCTCGGGCTGACCGAATCCGACGAGTGGCGGCAGGAGTTGATCGACGTGCTGACCACCCGCCTGGAATGAAACCCGGAACGAAGAAGCATGGAATTCTCGCATTCAGAGGCGGCGACCTTGGCCCGCGATCTGTTGCGCCCGCGGTTACACCGACTGGACGGCGAAAAAAAGGCCGCCGGATCGAATCCGACGGCCTGGAGGGAGAGGACGGGGACAAGCCCCGGCGCCCGGAACATCCCGGATGCTCCAATCAATGGCTTTGGGCGAGCGGGTCGCCTTCGGCCTCCATCTTCGCACGGGCGATGTGATAGACCATGATGCCGTATCCGCACTTCGCCAGCACGTCGGCGATGGTGTAGCCGACCTGGAGGCCGACTTCCGCTCCGGCGGATTCTCCGCCGCCGCCCGCGCCGATCATGTAGGCGATGGGATAGAAGCCCCAGGTGGCGACCGTCAGCAGCCGGATGTTACGCACGAGGATGTTTACCTTGGCCGGCTGATCCTTCATGAATTTGCCGAGTTCGACCCAGAGGACGTAGAGGATATACACGAAGGGGATCGTGCTGAGCGTTCCCCAGACTCCGTAGATTCCGAAGATCGCCTTCTCGTCCATGATTTCGCCCGGGTAGCCGAGCGCGATCATGAGGACCGCGGCGATCATTAGTTTCGCCGTCAGCGCCTTCCGCACCGCCGGCGCGAGGGCCAGAACCGCGATCAGTTCGGCCATGAGCAACGGGACGGTCAGGAGCCAGTCCACATAGCGGTAAGCGTCGTTGAAGGGTTTCCCGGTGGCGGTGTAAACGCCCCCGACAAGTTCGTAGGCGCTGTCCCAGCTTCCCAGGATCCGGATGTAGTGGTATCCGGCGATTCCCACCACGATCGCGGAGAGAATCATCGAGATCTTATACTTCGCGGAGAGAAGATCCCGCGAAAGGACGAAGAATACGAACGAGGCGAACATCGCCGCGATCGTGAAGGAGAACATGTTGTAAACAGTGGAATACTGTCCGATGGTTAATTCAGGCATGACTAGTTTGGTTTTGGGTTTTGGTTTCGGGTGAAAATGAACGGGGTGCCCGGCGGGCGTTCCGTCCAAAGTAATCCCTCGCCCCGACGACAACCGCGTGGGGCAGGGTGAGAATGGCGAGGAGAACGAGGTAGAGTCCGGCGACGGAGGTAAGATTCCACCGACCGGCGACCAGGAAACCGAGCGCCGCCATGAGGATGACGGAGACAACGGTCAGAGGAAGGGCGGCGACGAGAATTTCCCGCCAGGCCAGTGGCTCCGGTCTCCGCGAAAGATCGGTGCGCAGCCCGTCCAGATGGCGGAGTCCGTGCCAGAACGGAAAATACAAACCGATCGCGAGAAGGGGATGCACAAGGCTGAAGAACAACACGAGTCCGACCGTTTCCCATAGCGGGGTCCCGGCGGCGGCCGCGTCTCCGCCCGATTCCGAAACCCGCCTCTTCGAAGGAAGGTCGAGCATGACAGCCCGGGCCACGGCAGCGAAAAAGAGTACCCCGAGCAGAATTCGCAACGAGCCCGGAAGGGTCGGGGATATTCCGGTCGAAACGAGAGCGGACGACGGAAACAGTGCCATCGTCCACCCGGCCACGCTCTCGACCACGGAGGGCCAAAAGAGAATCGGGAGAATCACGGGTGCGCCGCCGCGCACGAGGGTCATAAGAATCGGATGCTCCGACAGACCGGCTCCGTCGTGCTGGCGTTTCCCGAAGTCGATGTCCCCCTGTCCCCAATGAAATATCGTCAGAATGAGGAAAAGAACGAAAGCGGTCAGCGGGTCGATGAACCAGAGCAGAAGGTAGCTTCCCGCGAGGCCCAGGTAGGCCGCGTGGAAGATCAACTGGTTTTGAGTCCTGCCCATCGGCCACACGAGGGCGGCGGTGCGGTGATCCAGCGCGCCGTGGGGGAGGCCGAGAACCAGGATTGAAATCAGCAGGGGGACCGCAAGATAGCCCGCCGGCACCGAGTGTATCCACGGGGAGACCACCAGCCCGGCGGCCAGAGCGATCCAACCGACCTTGCGGACGGAAAGAGCGGAGCTTTGGGCAGCCCGTTTCATGGTCTGGCGTGGAGAGCGGCAAACCTGCGGACCCACAGGGGTGCGGTCGAAGGTTGGTCGATCCATTGTTTGAGGATTCCGGTGTAGAGGAGCACGCCCTGGTTCACCATGGCGGTGGTCAGGAAAAAGAAGAGGGCCTCTTCCACGGGCAGCCCCAGCAGGTGCAGCCCGCTCGTGTAGTTGCCGGAGAAATACCAGGTTCCCGAAGCAATCGCGAACCGGTCGATGATGCACAGGTAGAGAAACGGCGGCAGGATTCCGAGCAGCCAGGTCTGGCGGAGCTTCCACAAGACGGCTCCGCCGACCGCCATTTGCAGAAGGAGGACCGGTCCGGCCCAGGAAAGGAGCAGGCCCAGGTAGCGGGCTCCCTCTATTTGGAGGAGGAGAAAGCCGAAAAGGGTGATCTGCAGGGTACATCCGATGCCGACCCAGCGTGCCCGCTCCAAGCGAAGGCGTTCGCCGACCGGTTCGGGGAGGGTGGGCTCGAATTTTCCCGAGCCGATCAGATAGAGCGACCAGGCCCCTACGCCGACCGTTTGGAGAAAGATAAAAGCCAGCTCTTCGAAAGGAATGGAGAGAAAAGTCCCAATGACCCGCCCCTCCGGGTAGCCCCATATCCCGGTAAGGATGAGATGGCGGTCCCACGGAATCGTGTAAGCAAGCGCCACGACGCACAGGACAACAAGAGAGTGGAGCGATCCGGCGGGCAGCGCCTTTTTCCGCGTCAGCGCCAAGGCGCAGGCAATGACGGTCGCGGGAAGGACAAATAAAGATATGAAAGTAATGTAGGTCACGGGGATTCCTGCGCCGGAGATTTTTGAGAGGAAGGACGGCGATGAGGGAGTTGGAAGGCCCCTCGAAAACAAGATTTAGTAAAGTGCCACGACTCCCGCGTTTTTCCACTGGGTGCTGTCAGCTATTCACAGGGCTAATAGAATCAGACATCCGGTCTAATGCGAGGTTCCCCGTGGTTTGCGGACTCACCGTTCCGGCGGACAGGGGGACAGCCTAAAGGATGGACACCGAACCTTACTCTCCGGGTTTGTCGTGCCTTCGGGAGTGAACGAGGGGCCGCGGAAAGCCGCGAGCCCTTTGGCGAGTTCCTCGTGGGCGCGGTCGCCGCGAGCGGCGAAAAGCAGGGCCAGGAGCATCCCCCGGGCGGAGTTGTCGCCCCCGGCCAGCGCGTTGTCGCTCAACGTGTCGAGCATTCCCTTGCCGGGACGAAGGGCGAAA
This sequence comes from uncultured Puniceicoccaceae bacterium, assembly GCA_964507815.1. Classification (GTDB taxonomy): domain Bacteria; phylum Verrucomicrobiota; class Verrucomicrobiia; order Opitutales; family Puniceicoccaceae; genus Puniceicoccus. The sequence continues at coordinate 4,358 of CAZDRT010000147.1, read as the reverse complement.
AACAGGGTCAGCGGAAAGGCCTCGGGAGTGTGGCAGGTGAGGCCCATCTTTTTGGCCGTGCCCACCGCATCCTCCGGGTCGGCCGCGTCGGTTGACTCAAGAGCCGCCCCGGGATCCAGCGCATCGTAACACCCCTCCTCGACCGCACGGGCGAACGCGTCGCGGAATCCACTCCCGTCCCGAACCGCGAAAACCGCCCGGACGAAGAATTCAGCGGCGTCGGCGAGGGTCGGATCTCCGTGGGTCAGGGAGGTTTGCCGCCGGGCCGCTTCCACCGTCTCCGGAAGCGAAAGATCGAGATCGAGCAGAGGCCCAATTCGGGAAGCCCCGGCGAGATCATTGGAGCCCGAAGGCGTGCGACCGCGTGAAGCGAGGGTCTCCTCCGTCGCTCCATCCCGATAGCCATCGTAGTCCTCCATGGCGGCAATCCAGTCGTCGCGCCATCCGTCGGGGCAAAAGCCGTCGCGCCGCTGTACCGATTCGTAGAGAAACCATGTCTGGTCCCCGTAATGCGTGAATTCCCCCGCCTTGCGATTGGGGTGGAAGTCGCTCTGCGGATCGGAGAATGCACGGACGCCGTCCGGATAGAGACGGGCGATTTTCGCCGGATTGTAGATCCAGTGCGGCCCGAGCGAGAGGGCGTCGGCGATGAGACTGGCGGTGGTGTAGGGTCCGGGTTTCATGATTTTCGTCTCCAGATGGTTTTTTGTTTTTGTCAGATAAAGGATTTACTTGGTCTTTTTTGACAAGGAAATGCGTGCGGGTGCCGAAGAACTCGGGCTGAAGCCGGCGGTCTGACGGAGCATCCGGAATTCTCGAAAGCGGGCGGTTTTGCGGGCTTTATTGGCGTTCGCGTCTGTGGGCAAGCCCCCGGACCACGAGGGAAATCCGTGGTCGGACCGGCTTGCCGTCCGATCTCCCGGCGGATTGCAGGGTGATGTCCTAAACTTCGAGCGGGCCTAGGCCGTTCCGTTCGGTTCGGCGCACCGGTGCCCCAACAGTTGTTACGGTCTGGGGGCAAGCCCCCGGACTACGAAAAAAATTCCTCAGCCGTCGTTATGGTACAACGAAACCTTGATCTCCACCTCGTTGGCGACCTTTTCTCCGATGACCGGGTGGCTTACTTCGTGATCGGCGAAGACTTCGCCTCCCTCGGGCGGTGTCGGCTTGGCCGGGGCGTCGGCGGCCTGCCCGGCGAGCGGAGCGACGGCGGCGACTGCCGCGGCGGATAGAATGGAACGGATGCGTTGGGATGTCGGTTTCATGATGATCTTTGGTTTAATTCGAATGGGTGATGGTTGAGTGATTGGAGAATTCGGTCGCCTCTTCGTCTCACGACCCGGCGCGCTTTCGTTTACGGCGGTCGATCCAGAAGGTCGCCCCGAGCAGGACCACGCCCGCGCCGCCAAGGGTGGCGACAGAGAGCCCGGCCCGCCCGGGCCCCGAGGGCAGCAGTCCGATGGCATTCCCACCTTCGGATCAGGGGGCAAGCCCCGCTGACCACAGGGGAGAGATCCGCTACCGGGAATCATTCCCGTTGACCGATTTCAATATAGTCGCGCTCGACAGGGCCTTCGTAAAGCTGGCGGGGGCGACCGATTTTCAAGGACGGCTCTTCAACCATCTCCTTCCACTGCGCGATCCACCCGGTTGTCCGCGCAAGTGCGAACAAAACGGTAAACATAGAGGTCGGGAAACCCATGGCGGAGAGGATGATGCCGGAATATTTCCCTTCTTAACTTCTCCTCAGAATCCCAACGAAAACACCCGGATGAATTCGTCCTCGCTCCGCGATTTCCCGGTAGCCCATGTCTTCGAGGTAGAACAGTGTGACCGGACCCCGGTAGTGCTCGGGGATTTCGGCGAGTGCCGCGAGCGCGGCCCGGGCATCGGAGCGCCGACCCTGCTCGGCGGAGACCCCGGCGAGAACGGGCGCGTCTTCGGCGTCCATCGAACATTTCGGAAACTTGCGGCGATGCCGGTAGCCGTCCACATGTGGAAGGGGAGCTTCAAGAGTAGCCGGGTTGCTTCAGCGTGAACGGGAAGCCCGGCCGGTCACGATTGGAAGTAGGTGTATCCCCGGAGGCTTTCCTCAAATGCTCGGACAATGGATCTCCGCTCGTTCGCGTCGATATCTCCGGCGCGGACGGCTCGCTCCACCGACGAGCGGAAACGAGCGGAGACCTGCTTGGGGTCGTACTCGACGTAGGAGAGCACATCGGAGACGCTGTCTCCCTCGATCTCTCTTTCGACGGCGAAGTCGCCGTTCTCCCCGACCCTCACGCTAACGACGTGGGTGTCCCCGAGAAGGTTGTGGAGGTCGCCGAGGGTCTCCTGGTAGGCCCCGACCAGGAAGACTCCCAGGATATAAGGCTCCCGTTCCCTCAGTTCGTGAACGGCGAGCGTCCGCCGCAGCCGCCCCGATTCCACGAAGCGGTCCATTTTCCCGTCGCAATCACAGGTGATGTCGGAGAGCACCGCCCGGCGGGTCGGCTCTTCGTCGAGACGGTTGATCGGGACGACGGGAAAAACCTGATCGATCGCCCAGGCGTCCGGGAGCGACTGGAACAAGCTGAAATTGCCGTAGTAGATGTCGGCGAGAAAGGATTCGAGCCCCAGCAACGCGTCCGGCGGATCCGCCATGGCCGAACAGATTCTCCAGATCCGCGAAAGGTTGTCCCAGAAAATCCTCTCACCGAGACTTCTCTCCCTCAGCCCCAGGGCACCGGCTTGAAAAAGCTGCCGGATCTCGTCCCGGTAATAAAAAGCGTCGTTGTAGCACTCCTGGAGATTCTCCTCCGAAACCACCCGTCCGACCTCCAGGGAGTGGCGGATCAGGTAATGGGACCGGGCGGGCACCTCGCCGGGATCGAAATCCGGCTCGAAGCGGTTCACGTCCAGCACATCGACCAGGAGCACCGAATAGTAGGCCACCGTGGCCCGGCCCGACTCGGAGACGACGGTCGGATGAGCGACCCCGGCCAGATCCATCTGCCCTTTGACCGTCTCGATGACGTCGCGGCAATACTCGGTGATCGAGTAATTCCGGCTTCCGCCGTTGTCGGACTGGGAGCCCTCGTAGTCGATGGCGAGCCCGCCCCCGATATCGAGCAGTCCCATCGGAGCGCCCTCTTCGATCAAGCCGACATAAACACGGCAAGCCTCAGTCAGGGAGACGCGGATGTCCCGGATATTCGGAATCTGCGAGCCCAGATGATAGTGCAGCAGCTGGACGCAGTCGAGATATCCCGCCGCCCGGAAGCGGTCGATGCAATCCATCAACTGGGCCGTATTGAGTCCGAAAACACTTCGGTCTCCACCCGAATCCTTCCAATGGCCGCTTCCGCAGGAAGAAAGGCGCACCCGGATTCCGATCTTCGGGCGAATTCCCAAGCGCTCCGCCGTGGAAAGGATCAAATCCACCTCGATCGGGGTTTCGATCACGAAAATACAATCGATTCCGATCCGGCGCGCGTAGAGCCCCAACTCGATGAACCGCTCGTCCTTGTAGCCGTTGCAGATCAGCAAGTCACCCGGATTGCCGAGATAGGCCAGCGCGGCGATCAACTCGGCCTTGCTGCCCGCCTCCAGACCGTGCCGGAAGCGCGTGCCGTACTCGCACACCTCCCCGATCACCTGCTCCTGTTGGTTCACCTTGATCGGATACACCCCCCGGTAACTCCCGGTGTAGGAATATTCCCCGATGGCCGCCCGGAAGCCATCGTTCAACTCCTTGATCTGGCGGTCGAGCAGCTCGGGAAAACGCAGAAGCACCGGCATCGGAATGCCGCGCTTGCGCAGACCCTCGACTATGCGGGGAATCGAGAGGCGCGCCCCCTCCCGATCACCGGACGGAAACACCTCCACCTCGCCCTGGTCCGAAACATCGAAATATCCCGCGCTCCACTCACGGACGCGGTACAGATCACGGGCGTCCGAGACAGCCCATTGGCCCGGGGAAACGGGATTGGATTCTACAGCTTTCACCGGCAGACGATGATCCGAAAAATCGATTTTTCGCAAGAACGAACGCCACGATGCGACCCAAACGGGTGTAACCACAAGTGCGTGGAGGAAATCGATGTTCGCCGCTGAATATTTCCGGACTGTGTCGATCTTTTCGGTCGATTCGCGGCCATCGCGCAAGCACGAGGCCCTACAATTTTTGAGCTGGATTCATCTTTTTTTAGGAACGCGTGCTCTTGACGCGGCGTAGCATTGTCTCCAGTCGGCTGCTTTCAGCGGGCTGAGACTGCATGATTGGGCGGCAAAAGTGGGTGGGTTGCTTCAGCGCCCACCTGCTAGAGCCCGGAATTTCCCGTTCACGCTGAACCTCTGAGGCGATCCGGAACATTTCC
>CAZDRT010000146.1:0-9562 GCA_964507815.1 uncultured Puniceicoccaceae bacterium | reverse complement strand
TTCGAGAATCATGAAAAAATGGAGGAATGTTTATATTCTATGTTTGACCCCTGCTCGGGCGGAACCGCGCGGCCTCCGGATCGAGGGGCAAGCCCGCTCGACTACGGGGGAGGTAGCGTGGTCGGTGGGCTCTTGACCGGCGAAGCCCCGGAGGGGCGAAGACGGTTGCCCTCCGATCCCCGGGCGTCAGAGACAACGGGGCAGGATGATCCGCAGGCCTGATCTTAAACCCTTGAATAAAAATAATGGTTTTCATGAATTACTTGAACTTTGGTAATCCATGAAACCAACGCTTTTGGCATGAGGTGCGCTTTTAGGTTATGCCAAATGAGCCAACCATTCAGTCCGAACCAAAAGCAATACCTCGAAGGATTTTTCGCCGGGTTGAACCAGCGGGGCGGTCTTCCCTTTCTCGGCCAGAACGCCGCGGGCCAGTTCACCGACGACCCGGGCGAGTCGGTGGAAGAGACCGTTTACGGCACTCCCGTTGATGAGCTGTCGAAGGAGGAGTTGATCAAGCACGAGCGCAACGGCCTCGACATCTGGGACACCATCCTCGCCAACGCCGAGGAGAACCGGTTTCCGGAGGGTGGTGATTTGTTCCGCTTCAAGTTCCACGGGCTCTTTCACGTCGCTCCCGCCCAGGATTCCTTCATGCTGCGTTGCCGCATTCCCGGCTGCGTGTTGACGGCGGACCAGTTCGCCGGGCTCGCCGGAATCGCCGACGACCTCGGCGGCGGCTACGCCGACATCACCACCCGCGGCAACATCCAGATCCGGGAAATCCCGCCGAAGAACACGGTGGAGGCCCTCATCCGGCTCGATGAACTCGGCCTGACCGCCAAGGGGGCCGGAGCCGACAATATCCGCAATGTGACCGCCAGCCCCACTAGCGGCTTCGATCCCGACGAGGTGCTCGATGTCCTGCCCTACGCCCGGGCCATGCACCACTACATCCTCAACAACCGCGACCTCTACGGGCTCCCGCGCAAGTTCAACATCTCCTTCGACAACGGGGGGCGCATCTCCGTCTGCGCCGACACCAACGACATCGGTTTCTACGCCGTGCGGGTGGGCGCGGGCGTGGACGGTGTTGAGCCGGGAATCTACTTCCGGGTCCAGCTCTGCGGGATCACCGGGCACAAGCAGTTCGCCACGGACTGCGGCCTGCTGCTCAAGCCCTCGCAGGCCGTTCCGGTGGCCGCCGCCATGATCCGGGTCTTCATCGAACACGGGGACCGCACCAACCGCAAAAAAGCGCGCCTCAAATACCTGGTGGACGACTGGGGGGTGGACCGCTTTCTCGACGAAACGCGGAGAAAGCTGGCCTTCGCCCCGGCTTCGCTGCCGCTGGAGCAGTGCGAGCCGCGCGGGCCGACGATCAAACACGGGCATGTGGGCGTTTACGACCAGAGGCAGCCGGGCCGGAACTACATCGGGGTGGAGGTCCCGGCCGCGCGGATGCTGCCGGAGCAGATGCGGGCGATCGCGGGGGTCGCCCGGGAATACGGCGACGGGGGGATCCGCCTCACCACCTGGCAGAACTTCATCCTCCCCGGGATCCGCGACGAGGATCTCGCAACCGTCCAGGAAGCGATTGTCGGGATCGGCTTCCGCTACCGCTCCAGCACCATTTCCGGCGGGCTGGTCGCCTGCACTGGCAACGCGGGCTGCAAGTACGCGGCCAGCGACACCAAGCGTCACGCCCGCGAGCTGGCCGATTTCCTCGAGGCGGAGATCGAACTCGACCAGCCGATCAACATCCATCTCACCGGCTGCCCGCACTCCTGCGCCCAGCATTTCATCGGCGACATCGGTCTGCTCGGGGCGAAGGTTTCGGTCGGCGACGAAAAGGTCGAGGGCTATAGCGTCGTCCTCGGCGGCGGGGTCGAGGAGTGGCGGTCCATCGCCCACGAGGTCTTTCCCGCGATGCCGTTCGAGGACTTGAAGCCGCTGCTCCTGCGGGTCCTGCGCACCTATCTCGAACAGCGCGAGGGCCGGGAGACCTTCTGGCACTTCTCGCGCCGTCATTCGGCCGGGGAACTACGGGACCTGTTCACCCCCGCCGCCTGATGCCCGTGCCCCCGCCAGGCCTGACCGTCGAGGAATCGCCCGTGGATCTTCTCCTGCGGGAGCAGGGCATGCTGCAGACTCCCGTCGGCACCTTCTCGTCGCAGCACGACGCGGGAATCGTGGAGCCGGAGCAAGCCAAGTTCTATAAACGGCTCATCCCGCTTTCCAAGCCGCAGGCGGGTGAACAATATGCTTTCAATGTCGATCTCGATAAGTGTACGGGCTGTAAGGCCTGCGTCTCCGCCTGCCACAGTCTGAACGGGCTCGAGGAGAACGAGACGTGGCGCGACGTCGGCACCATCCACGGAGTCGATCCGGCCGGAGCCGCCTACACACAGACCGTCACCTCGGCCTGCCACCATTGTACCGATCCGGCCTGCCTGAACGGCTGCCCCGTCCTTGCTTACGAAAAAGATCCGGAAACGGGCATCGTTTACCATTTGGACGATCAGTGCATCGGTTGCCAATACTGTGTGCTGAAGTGCCCCTACGATGTGCCGAAATACTCCAAGAAGCTCGGCATCGTGCGCAAGTGCGACCTATGCCAGAGCCGACTGGCGGATGGCGAGGCCCCCGCTTGTGCCCAGGCCTGCCCGACCGAGGCGATCAGCGTCACGATCGTCGATATAGCGGCGACCGAGGCGCGGGCCCGGGGCACCGGCGACTTTCTGCCCGGAGCCCCCGAGCCGTCCTACACGGTGCCGACCACCGATTATGTGTCGGCTCGATCCATCCCGGCGGATGCGGTGGCGGGCGATCACTACGCGCTCCAGCCCGAGCACGGACACCTGCCACTGGTCTTTATGCTGGTGCTCACCCAGCTCAGTGTGGGGCTCTTTGCCTTTAGCTTGTTCGGTGCGGCGGCAACCGCCAAGGCAGCCATGATCGCGGGCCTTGCCGCGATGTCAGTCGGACTAGCCGCTTCGGTCAGCCACCTCGGACGTCCACTCGGTGCATGGCGGGCTTTTCTCGGGTTGCGCCGCTCATGGCTGAGTCGGGAGATTGTCACCTTCGGCGTCTTCTCCGGAGTGGCTGGTATGTATCTCTTGAGTGGTTATGCCGAGCCTTTGGCCACAAGTTTGTCCGGTTACGGCGCTCCGGAAATCCTGTCGGCTAGTTTGGCCGAATTGTCCGGGCTGCGGCGGGGACTCGGCTGGGGCACGGTGGGAATCGGTCTGCTCGGTGTCTATACATCGGTCATGATTTACCACGACACCCGGCGCCCCTTCTGGTTCTTCCCGATCACGGCAATTCAGTTTTACGGCACGACGGTCGGTCTGGCGGCGGCGGCTTATCTGCCCATCGCAGTGGCATTCGGTGCCGACATCGCGGTTGCGCTGGGTTGTCTGACCGTGAGTGTCGCCGCGAAGTTGATTCTCACGGCGACGACCCTGCGATCCGCCCGCGAGACGCACCTGTCGCCCGCCAAAAAGACGGCACTGCTTCTCCTGCGGCCCCTGCGGTGGACGACCCTTGCCCGGGTGGGCACCGCGCTGGCGGGTCTTTGCGCGGCCGGAGTACTTTCTCTGATGCCGGGCTCGCTGCCGCTGGCCGTGCTCGGTTTCCTTCTCATACTAACATCGGAGTTGCTTGAGCGGACGCTTTTCTTCCGCGCTGTCGCCGCTCCCAAAATGCCCGGAGGGATCTACTGATGGCGATCATCGAAGCAGTGAAACAGCAATTGAAGGTGCGGGCGTTCGACGGCCCGCTTACGGAACAGCTCGTGCAGAAGCCCGCCGCCCACGGGCTGGGTCGCATCCCAAAGGACGTACAGCCCGATGCCACGGTTAACAGCATCTGTGGTTATTGTGGCACGGGGTGCTCACTGAAAGTGCATCTCAAAGAGGGTGAAGCCGTCAACCTGAGTGCGCAGACGGACTACCCGGTCAATCTCGGCATGGCTTGCCCCAAAGGCTGGGAGGCGCTGACCCCGCTCAGTGCGAAAGACCGGGCCACCCTGCCAATGCTCCGCAATGCGACGGGTGATCTGGAAGCCGTTTCCTGGGAAACGGCAATGGATGCCTTTGTGCGGCGATTCAAGCTCACCCTCAAGGAGCACGGCACCGGTGCGGCCGCCTTTCTCAGCACCGGTCAAATCGTCACCGAGGAGATGGCCTTCCTCGGTGCCCTGGCTAAGATCGGCATGGGCATGCGCCATGGCGACGGCAACACCCGCCAGTGCATGGCCACGGCCGCGACCGCTTACAAGCAAAGTTTCGGCTACGATGCGCCGCCTTTCACCTACAAGGATTTCGAGGAGTCCGATGTGCTCATCTTTGTGGGGGCCAACCCCTGCATCGCGCACCCCATCATGTGGCAGCGGGTGATGCTCAACAAAAGAGACCCCGAGATCATCGTGGTGGATCCGCGCAAGACCGAAACGGCCATGGCGGCCACCACCCATCTGCCGATCGCGCCCAAGTCCGACCTCATGCTCTTTTACGGGCTGGCCGCGCGGATCATTGAACTCGACCTGGTCGATCAAAATTATATCGAGGCACACACCCGCGACTTCGATGCCTTTCAAGCATTTCTGACCGATTACAGCCTGGAACGGGCCGCCGGGCGCAGCGGTATTGGGGTGGAGGAGCTGGACCGCATCGCCCGGCTGATCGGCTCCGGCAAGCGAGTGTCCTTCTGGTGGACGATGGGGGTGAATCAAAGCTACGAGGGCACCTGTCTGGCCCAGGCTCTGATCAACCTGGCCCTTATGACCGGTAATATCGGCAAGCCTGGCACCGGTGCCAATTCAATCACCGGGCAGTGCAACGCCATGGGCTCGCGTCAGTTCAGTTTCACCACCGGTTTGCCCTGCGTGCGCGAGTTCACCTCGCCCGAGCACCGGCGGGAAGTCGCCGACATTCTCAACGTCCCGGTCGAGCGTATTCCGACGGAAAACAGTTACGCCTACAACGAGATCATCGACGCCATCGAGCGCGGCGAGATCAAGGCCCTCTGGATGATCGCCACCAATGGCGGCCACTCCTGGATCAATCAAAAGCGGTTTCGCAAGATACGCGAGAAGCTCGATTTCTTCGTCGTGCAGGATATGTATCATAGCACCGATTCGGCGGCGATCGCCGATCTTGTGCTACCCGCCGCCGGTTGGGGGGAGAAAGACGGCACCTTCATCAACTCCGAGCGCCGCATCGGGGTTGTCCGCAAAGTCCGCAAGGCCCCCGGCCAGGCGCTCTCGGATTTCAACATCTTTCGTTTGATCGCCCACTACTGGGGCTGTGCCGATTGGTTTGGCGAGTGGTCCTCGCCTGAAGCCGTTTTTCGCATTATGGCGCGTCTCAGCGCAGGTCGGCCGGCGGACTTTACCGGCATCAGTGGCTACGATTTTCTCGATGCCCGCGGCGGTGTGCAGTGGCCCTTGCCGGCGTCGGCCGCGCCGGGGGGCGGAGTGGAAGGGGAAGTAAGTTTTGAGCCTGAGCGGCGACTCTTCGAGGACGGGCGATTCTACCATCCGGATGGTCGGGCACGCTTCCTGTTTGACGCGCCGGGCCCCATGCCGGAGCCGCCCGATGCGGACTATCCGTTTATTCTTTTGACGGGGCGGGGCACTTCTTCGCAGTGGCACACCCAGACCCGCACCGATAAGTCGGATGTGTTGCGTAAGCTGTATCCGAGATACGCTTACGTAGAAATCAACCCCGGTGATGCCGCCCGACTCGGCATCGAGCCGGAGAGTATCGTAACCGTCGCCTCCCGTCGGGGCAAAGTGCGGGTCAAAGCCGTCGTGCTGGCCAGCCTCCAGCCCGGCCAAATCTTCATGTCCATGCACTACCCGGAGACCAACTTGCTCACCCACGACAGCTTCGATCCGCATTCCAAAGAACCCAGCTACAAAGCCTGCGCGGTAAACCTGCGACCTTCCCGAGCAAGTTCCCGTCACCAACTCAACCATTGAGCACAGCGAAATCCCGCCGAAGGGGAACTCGCGAAGCGTGTCGGGACTCCACAACTCTAACTCTCCAATTCTCCACCACCCATCCGTATCGATCATGCCATCCGCACCCTACATTCCCGAAAACGCACCCTTCTCCGAGGAGCAACGCTCCTGGCTCAACGGCTTTCTCGCCGGGCTCTACACCGAAGGCCCGGCCGGGGGGGCGTCCGCATCGACGGGCGCCCCGGCCACGCCAGTCACACTCCTCTTCGGCTCCCAGACCGGCACGGCCGAAACCCTCGCGAAGAAGACCGCCAAAGCGCTGAAGGCGGCCCACTGCGACCCGACCGTCGTCGATATGGCCGGGGCCTCGGTCGCCGACCTCGCCAAGGGTGGGCATGTGCTCGTGATTACCAGCACCTATGGCGAAGGGGATCCTCCGGACAACGCCCAGGCCCTCCACGCTGCCTTGATGGCGGACGACGCGCCCCGGCTCGACGGCCTCCGCTACGCCGTGCTCGGTCTCGGCGATTCCAGCTACCCCGACTTCTGCCAGTGCAGCCGGGAGTTCGATGCGCGCCTGGAGGCGCTCGGAGCCGGACGCCTCGCCCCCACCGTCGAGTGCGACGGCGACCCGGATGAAGGCTACGCCGGGTGGCTGAAGTCGGTGACGGCAGTTCTCGGCGAGGCCGGAGCCGGAGGGGAGGCGGAAAAAGCGACCTCGGACCCGGATACCCCGGACGATCCCGACCGCCCGGCCTACGACAAGAAGAACCCCTTTCCGGCCAAGCTTCTCAAAACCGTGAACCTCAACCGGGAGGGCTCCTCCAAAGCCACCCATCATGTCGAGATCTCCCTCGAAGGCTCCGGCCTCGCCTACGAAGTCGGGGACGCCCTCGGCGTGGTGCCCGAGAACAACCCCCGTCTGATCGACGAAATCATCGCCGCCGCCGGTTTCGATCCCGACGAGCCGACTCCTCTGCCCGACAGATCCGAGGGACCGCTCTTCGAGGCACTGCGCCACCACTACGACATCAGCGTCCTGACCGAATCCTTCCTCCGCGCCTGCGCCCGCCTTTCCACCCACCCCGACCTGCGCGCGATCGTCGCCGACGAGGCCCGGCTCGCCGATTACCTGCCCGGACGCGGGCTGGTCGATCCGATCATCGACCACGGCGTCAAATTCCCCACCACCGAATACCTGATTGCTCCCCTCAAGCAACTGCGCCCCCGCCTGTACTCCATCGCCTCCAGCCCGAAGGCGCATCCCGGCGAGGTACACCTGACCGTCGGCAAAGTGAGCTACGACGCCCACGGACGCCAGCGCCTCGGCGTGTGCTCCACCTACCTGGCCGACCACGATGGGAACCGGCCCGTCCGGGTCTATCTCCACTCCAACCCCGCCTTCCGCCTGCCGGAGGACGACACCGTTCCCGTCATCATGATCGGTCCGGGAACGGGCATCGCCCCCTTCCGCGCCTTCCTCGAGGAACGCGAGGCCCGCGCCGCGCCGGGGAAGAACTGGCTCTTCTTCGGCGACCAGCACATCGCCACCGACTTTCTCTACGAAGAGCAGGTCGGCGGCTGGATGAAAAACGGCCTGCTGACCCGCCTCGACACCGCCTTCTCGCGGGACCAGGAGACCAAGGTGTACGTGCAGGACCGCATCCGGGAACAGGCCGCCGAGTTCTACGCCTGGCTGGAGGAAGGGGCATCCGTCTATGTCTGCGGCGACGCCTCCCGCATGGCCAAGGATGTGGATAAAGCCATCCACGAAGTGATCGGGCGGGTTGGCGGCAAATCCGAAGACGAAGCCAAGGCCTACGTCGATGACCTCAAGAAGGACAAGCGGTACCTGCGCGATGTCTATTAGTGTTCCGCAACACCATGAATTCCAGTTTGAAGCGTGGTCGGGCGGCCTTGGCCCCCGATCCGTTGCGGCCACGGTTGAACCCAACGGAATCGGACGGCATTGTGAATCATACTACGAGTTTACATGAATCCGTTTCATTCAAAAACAAAATCTATTAAAATATTTGGCACAAAGGATGATGCGACAAGGGGCGGCGCATCCGCGTCCATTCATCGAACCATCCACCTAAACCAAAACATGAAAACCGTATTCAAAGCACTATTACTCGCCACCGCCCCGGTCCATGCGCTCGTTTCCGCGTCCGCCGACCCGGTCCAGGCCTTCCTCGACGAACAGTTTTCGAAGCTCGAGGCCGGGGTGCCCGGCAAGTTCAACATAGCCGCCCGCCTCCGCTACGAGATCTTCGACCTCGACACCCCGACCGGGAACCTGCCGGACGGCTCGCCAGCCGACCGCGACGGCACCTCTTTCCGGATTCTCTACGGCTACACCACGCCGGAATGGGCCGGGTTCACCGCCATGGCCGAGGGAGAGACGCTGACCCGCGTCGCCGGCGATCCCGTCGATATCCATCCGCTGGATGCCTCGGGGGAAGGGACGGACCTCAACCAGCTCTGGATCCGCTACGCCCATGAGGATTGGGGGTCGGCGAAGGTCGGACGCCAGATCTACGCCCTCGACAACCAGCGCTTCATCGGTCACGTCGGCTGGCGGCAAAACATCCAGGTCTTCGACGCGGCCACCGGCGTGCTCACCCCCGTGGATGGGCTCACCGCCAAGGTCTTCTACCTGGCGGAGCAGCACGCCGTGAACGGCACCCACAACGAAATCGAGGCTCCCGGCGTGAACATCCGCTACGACTTCGCCGAATCCCTTGCCCTGACCGGTTTTCTCTATGACATCCGGGGCGAGGATACGACGAACGCGGCCATTTCCAACACGACCATCGGCTTCCTGGCGACCGGCGGGATGGATCTGGACGGAGTCGTCCTGGCCTACTCGGCCAGCGCCGCGGTGCAGGAGGCCACGGACCCCTCGCCGCTGGATTACGACGCCACCTATTTCGCCGCCGATGTCTCCGGAAAACTCAAGGGCTTCACGATCGGTGCGGGATTCGAGTTGTTCGAACCGGGCTTCCGCACCCCGCTGGCGACCGTCCACAAGTTCAACGGCTATGCCGACGCGATGCTTCCCCTGGCCGGGTTTGCAAACGGAGCCGAGGACTACTACGCCTACCTCGGCTACACGGTTCCGGTCGGGAACGGGATCAACCTCAAGCTGATCTACCACTGGTTCGAACCCGAGCGCAGCGCACCGGGCCTGGACGGCGGCCGGGAACTGGATTGGGTGGCGAGCTACAAAATAAACAAGTATTTCTCGGTAATGGCCAAATTCGGCCACTACGATTCCGACGGAGGCGTCGGTCCCGGCGGCCTGCAGGGTGCCTTCGACAAAACGATGTTCACGCTCGACCTGAATTTTCTCTACTAACCGGATTCCGGAGATCATCCTCGTGGTCGCGCGGCTTGCCCGAATGGCACTTAGTTAAGGGCAGAGTGAATTTTACTGGGAACGGCTGCTTTAGCTGCCGATATGTAATATCTAGCTTATTATTAGATACCTACGAATCTCAAAGGGCAGCTAAAGCAGCCCGTCCCAGTTAGCCGATTACTCCGATACGGTTGCTTAACTAAGTGCCATTCGGGCTTGCCCCTCGATCCGAA
>CAZDRT010000145.1:0-9591 GCA_964507815.1 uncultured Puniceicoccaceae bacterium | reverse complement strand
CGCGGATGCCGTGGGCATCGCAGATTTCCTTCATGAAGAGCGGATCCTCCTCCATCGAGAAGGAGTGGAAGTAGCCTGCTACCTGATTCGGGAGGGCGTGCGGCATCAGTTGGCCGATTTCTCGGGTGGACAGGTTCATTTCTTTTTCGTGGTCTTCGGGCGCGGCGTGGTGCCCGGGGCGCTCGCCCGGCATCCGGTGTGGGAACGGGACATCTCGGTCTTCGCCGCCGATGCGGGCCTGCGCCGGGCCTTTCAGGCTCTGCTCGACGAGGTGGCGACGCCGTGGGAGTGGCAGGCGGAGGCTTGTCGGCGGCTTTTGGAGTTACTCGCGCTCGCCGTGGCACGGGCGAACGGCAAAGAACAGAGAAAAACGTCTTCGCTGCACATGCATCCCGCCGCCGCGCGGGCGCTGGAACTGATGCGGGCGCGGCCGGGCCATCCCTGGAAGTTGCCCGAACTGGCGCGGATGGCGGGGGTCTCGGTGCCCCACCTGTGCGAGGTTTTTAAAGCCGAGTTTGCGGAAAGCCCGATGCGCCACCTGCAACGCCTGCGCGTCGGGGAAGCCTCCCGGCAATTGACCGACAGCGACCGGCGAATCACCGACATCGCCCACGATCTCGGCTTCGCCTCCGGTCAGCACTTCGCACGCGTCTTCCGTGAGCAGACCGCAACCTCCCCCCGCGACTTCCGGAGGCGAAAGTGAAGGGGGGGAGGGATGGAGTCCCGACACGCTTCGCGAGTTTCTCCCGCGTTGCGGGACGGGATTTGCTGCGCTTAATGGGGGAGGGATGAGGCCTGAAACCTGCCTGTCCGCCATAGCTCGGCTTGTCCTCCGAAGCCTTGGCGTAGGCGGGAGAGCGACGGCGGGAGACCTGAGGAGCGGAGCTGCCGACTCCCCGGAGCCGCGGTTTTGCGGCCGACCAGCCGACCCGAACGCACCAGTCAGACGCAACGGCGGCCAAAGCTCGCCGCTCCCCAAAGTGAGCGACTCCCCGGAGCCGCGTGCTTTAGCCGCGGTTTTGCGGTAGGGCTCGCGCTCGCTCACCGGCGCAGGTCGCCATGAGAAAGTTTTTCTGTATTTTCATGTTGCAGAGTCCCACCAGATCGGTCGGGAGGTGTCGCTGACCGAGTTTGGCAACACCCTCCAAACGCACCGGGCCACGGTGGAGCGCTGTTTTTGTTTCCGATTTTCCTCGAAACCTGACGGTAGGTCTCTATGGGTTTTCCCGATGAACGGTCTTTCCATTACGCTGATCTGTCCTACTTCTGATACCTGAATTTAAGGTTCAACCGCCGCCGAACGCCCGAACGTCCTTATGAAAAATCCCTTTAAAAACCTACGTTACCAACCGTCCAATCCCCCGTCTTTTCACGACCTGCGCCGGGTCCTGCCCGAGCCGATTGTGGAGGACGAAGAAATCGTTCACGCCTACTGGATGGCCTGGCGAATGGTGGAGCGCTGCATCCGCTGGCCCATGCCGGGCAGCCCGTTTGTCTCGAATTACCACGACGAGGCCTTCAACGATCAGCTTTTCCTGTGGGACACCTGCTTTATCACGATGTATGCCGTTTACGGGCATGGTCATGTGCCCGGGATTCATTCGCTGGACAATTTTTATGCCATCCAGATGGCGAACGGCGAGATCCCCCGCGCGGTTTTCCAAAACGACGGCACCCCGCACAAGCTCTCGCAACCGGGCACCCCGAGCAGCCTGAACCACCCGCTGTTGGCTTGGGCGGAGTTGGAAACGTATGCTTTTTCCGGCGACAAAGCGCGTCTCTCGGAGGTCTATGGCCCGCTCAAGGGCTATTACGATGCCTTTGAGCAGATTCGTGACGAGCGCACGGGCCTGTATCGCGCCGACTGGGCCGCGATGGACAATTCGCCCCGCAATCAGAATCTCGGAGCGGCCATCGACACCTCGAGCGAGATGGTCCTGCTCGCCCGCCAACTGGCGCGGATCGGTGATATCCTCGAAAAGCCCGCCGAAGCCACCGACTACCGCGGGCGGGCCGACGCGCTCGCGGCCATTATCAACGAAAAGATGTGGGATGAAGATTCGGGCTTTTACTACGATCTCGATCAGGAGGGCGGGCGCATGCGCGTCAAGACCATCGCGGCCTACTGGACGCTTCTCGCCGAGGTGGCACCGCCCGAGCGGGCCGGGCGGCTGATCGCCTGGCTGGATGACGAGGCGACCTTCAAGCGTCCGCACCGCGTGCCGACGCTGGCCGCAGACGAACCGGGTTACTTCGGGAACGGCCATTATTGGTGCGGCGGTGTTTGGGCACCCACCAACACGATGGTGATCAAGGGGCTCGAGCGCTATCATCGCTACGACCTCGCCCGTGAAATCGCGCTCAACCATCTGGAGAATGTTCTCGCTGTGTTCAAAGAGACGCACGCGATCTGGGAAATGTATGGCGCGGATAGCGTCGCGCCCGGCGAGACGGGGGGCGAACCCGGACACCGGGTGCAGCCCGGCTTCACGGGCTGGTCGGCCATGGCCCCCATCCGCTACCTGATCGAATACAAAATCGGCATCTCCGTCGATGCTCCGGTCAACACGCTGCGTTGGCGTCTCCGGGGAAGCGAAAAGCTCGGTCTGCGCCAGTTGTCGTTTGCCAACACTCGGACGGACCTCCTGGCTCAGCCCGTCGAGGGCGGGTGGAAGATTGAAGTCGAGAGCGACCACCCCTACCGGCTGGAAGTCCATTGCAAAGGCTCCGTGCGAAGTTTTGAGGTAGCCAGCGGCCACAACACGTTCACCCTTTGAATCATTGAACCATGACTCCATTCGAATCCAACACCAATATCACCGATGCCCTGCAAAGCTTGATCGATGAGCGGGCCGCCGGGGGCGGCGGCGAGGTGCTCGTGCCCTCCGGCGTCTTCCGTTTCCGGAGGATTGAATTAAAATCCGGCGTCTGCCTGCGTCTGCAGGCCGGTGCCCGGCTGGTCGCCTCCACCCGCCGGGAGGATTACATCCCGGTCGGCTACCACCACAACGAGATGGGCGAGGTCCATTCCGCGATCTTCGCGCTGGGTGCCCGCAATGTCACCCTGTGCGGGGAAGGGGAGATCGATCTCAGCGGACTCGCGTTCTACCGCGACCGCGATCCGGCGGACGTGACCACGGCGGGAGCGGAAATCACCGCCACTCACATCGCCCAATATCCAAAGACCTACGACTGGCGGGTCAACCAGCCCGTCTTCTTCCACGAATGCGAGCACGTGCGTCTCGATGGGCTGACCTTCCGGAATGCCTCGTGCTGGACCATCACCGGCAACTTCTGCCGCGACTTCAAGGCGACCAACCTGACCATCGACAACGACCTCACCATCCCGAACAGCGACGGACTCCACTTCTGCGGCTCGCGCGACATTCTGGTGCGCGGCTGTCACATCACGGCCGGCGACGACTGCGTCGCGCTCACCTCCATCACCGACTGGTCGCGCCCCACCGAAAACGTCGTCATCGGGGACTGCGTCTTTCAGTCCGCCTCGAAGGCCATCTCGATCGGCTACATGCACAGCATCGTCCGCAACGTCCTGGTGCATGATGTGATCGTGAAAGCGAGCAACCGCGCCTGCGTGCTGATGGCGCATCCGCACACCGGACTGATCGAAAACGTGCGCGTCCACAACTGCATGCTGGAGGGCCGGTCCTACGCGGGCAATTGGTGGGGCAACGGCGAGCCGCTGGTGGTCATGGCGACCCCGCACCACATCGATTGGTATCGCGATCCGATGCCCGCCGAACGCTTCCCGGCCAGCGTGCGCAACGTCACCTTCGCCGGGCTGGTCTGCCGGGCGGAGCGGCCCATCGCCGTGGTCGCCGCCGAGCCGGGGCTGATCGAGAACTGCGCCCTGCGCGACTCGACCGTCGAAATCGTCCCCGAAGCCCTGCCCAGCCTCAAAGGCAGTGTCATCGACCTCGCGCCGGGGCCGGAGAACCTCGAAATCACCGACCCAGGCGCGGGCGTGGTGACCCGCAACGCCGACCTCCGCCTCCACAATGTCACCGACTCCGCTGGCACGCCCGTGCGGGAGTTGCGGGGGTGAGGGAGGGGAGAGGGCGGAGACCTGAGACCTGAGACCTGAGACCTGAAATCTGGGGTGTAACTGCAAGTGCGGGGAGTTTTGGAACGAACCGATCCCATTTTCTTCGGACTTTGGGAGCGCAGCGCTTCAGCCTGCGAACGTAAGCACAAGAACGCACCGAAAACGCGGGCTAAAGCACCGCGCTCCCCTGAATCTTTCCGTGGTTTTCCATCCGTCAGCTCGCCCGGACCACCGGCTCGAGCCGGAGGATTTGATCGCGGGTGGCATCGCCGCGTCCGCGCAAGCGTGCCCGGATGATGTCGGTGGCCGCAGCCACGAAGGGTTTCCACGGGATCGCGATGGTGGTCAGTCTGTGCTCGGCCGCCGCCGGGGTGTTGTCGAAGCCGACGATGCGCGGCGAACGGGTGCCCTTTGGCAGCGAGGCCTGCAAGCGGATGGCGAGGCGGTCGTTGGCGCAAAAGACGCCCTCGGGCGCGGAGTCGCGCAGCGCCCGCAGCACCGTTCCCGACACCCGGTAGCCCCAACTGCCGGCATGAAAGACCTTGGCCCGCGGGAAGACGCTGCGGAATCCGGCGATCCGCGCCCGCGAGCGTGCATCGCCTTCCGGCCCGCCCAATACCGCCGCGCGGCGCACACCAAAACGCTCACGCAGCAGCTCGCCGGCCAGCAGGCCGCCGGAGTAGTTGTCCACGCTGATCGTATCCACCCACCCGGCACTCAGACCGAGGGAGGGGCGCGCGTTCAGCAAGAGGCAATACCGCTGCATCCGCAGAAAGGCCGGCGGCAGGTCCACGTTCCAGAAGACCGGATAAGCCTCGGCGGGGATTGCTTCCGCCCCGTCCGGTTCGAAATGTGCGAAGTCGATGCCCGCCTCCCGCAAAGCCGTCTCCAGTAAACCGCGCAGGTGGTTGCCGAAGGTGCCTTCCTCGAAAGCCCGCGAGGCCATCACCAGCGCCACCTTGGTCGGCACGCCGAATTCGCCCGGGATGAGCGGGGCGGCACCCCGCCGCCGCGACAGCAGACCCTCGGCGGTAAGCGAGGAGAGAATGCGATGGGCCGTCTGATAGGAAACCCCGTAGTGGGCGGCCAGGCTCCGGTTGGAGAAAAAGCCGCGCCCGGGAGTCAGCGCCTCCGACGCGAGCCGCTCGCGCAACTCGCGCTCGATCATTTTGACTTTCTCTGAAATCGGTCGCGCCATCTGTTTTCAAATTATCATATCACTTATAAAAAAAATGAGATACTTTCGTCTTTAAGCAAGCGCGGAAGGGTCTCATCTTCGAGCTATGTTACTTGAAGGAAAATCCATCGTCGTGATCGGCGGCTCGACCGGTCTCGGTCTGTCGGCCGCGCAGGCCTTTGCCCGCGAGGGTGCCCGGCTGCTGATCGTGGGGCGCAAGCCGGATTCGCTGGAGGAGGCGAAGGCGTCGATCGGCGGGGAGGTTCTGGCGCTTGCGGGCGATGCCATGGAGTCGGCCACCGCCGACCGGGCGGTGGCGACGGCCGTGGAGCGCTTCGGCCGGCTCGACGGGCTTTACCACGTGGCGGGCGGCAGCGGTCGACGGATGGGCGACGGCCCGCTGCACGAAATCACCGACGAGGGCTGGGACTACACCTTCCGCCTGAACCTGAGCAGTCTCTTTTATTCGAACCGCGCGGCGGTGCGGCAGTTTTTGAAACAAGGCTCCGGTGGTGCCATCCTCAACATGGGCTCGGTGCTCGGTGCCCGGCCCTCGCCGAAGTATTTCGCCACCCACGCCTACGCGGCCACGAAGTCCGCCGTGCTCGGCTACACCAAGTCCATCGCCAGCTATTACGCCGACCGGAACATCCGCGCGAATGTGCTGGCACCGGCCCTGGTCGAAACGCCGATGTCGCAGCGCGCTTCGGAAGACGGGGAGATCCTCCAATTCATCCGCACCAAACAGCCGCTCGACGGCGGGCGCAACGGGCGGGCGGGGGATCTCGATGCGGCGGCGGTTTTTTTCCTGAGCGATGCGGCGGCCTTCGTGACCGGCCAATCCCTCTTCGTGGACGGCGGGTGGAGCGTCAGCGAGGGGCAGTTTCCGGGAGAGGCGTAGGCGGTTATGTCTGAATTCCAAAGCATCGTTGACAGACTCGAGGCCGACGCCGGGCGGGCGGCGGACTTGCCGATCCTGCTCGGCTTCGACGGCACCATTGACCGCCTCTACTCGGTGGTGAAGGAGCGCAGTGGCCCGGGCGAAAGCTTCGCGCCCTTTCCCGGCATCGCGGACTTCGGCGGCAGGATCAACGCCCTGGCGGGACGCAGTGGAATGATGGAGCTTTGGCCCAGGCAGGAAAAGATCGGCGGCAATGGGCCGATCTGCGCGCTCGCTCTGGCCGCGAGCAGTCGCCGGGTGCGCTACATCGGTCCGCTCGGGGATCCGGTCGATCCCGCTTTCGAGCCACTGCGCGGAGCGGCGGAGGCGCTCGTGTCGATCGGCGATCCCGCCCTCACCCACGCCCTGGAGTTCAACGACGGCAAGATCATCCTGCCGGTGTTGCGCAGCTACGAGGAGCTGACACCGGAGCGCCTGATCGAGCGGGTGGGGCGGGAGCGCCTGATCGAGTGGGTCGGCGGCTCACGCCTGATTTGCCTGCTCAACTGGACCTGCCTCCCGCACATGGACGGCATCTACCGCGGTTTTACCGAGGAAATCCTGCCCGCCGCCGCCCCGGATGCCGGACGCATCTTTTTCTTCGACCTCGCCGACCCCGCGAAGCACGCGCCCGGGCGGATTCGTGAGGCAGTTGATCGCATCGCCGCATTTTCGGAATTCGGACAAACGGTGCTGGGGCTGAATTTCAGTGAGGCCATTCAGCTGGCCGAAGTCTTCGGCCTGCCCGAGCCCGTTTGTGAGGACGTCCCGCTGCAGGCTGCGGCCAGCGCCTTGCGCGGGGCCGCCGGAGTGGATGTGGTGATGATCCATCCCACCGACCGCGCCGCCTGCGCCACCGCCGAGGGGGCCTGGTGTGTGCGCGGCCCGCTCTGCGAGGCACCCGTCATCACCACCGGAGCGGGCGACCACCTCAATGCCGGCTTCTGTCTCGGCCTGCTGCTCGGATGGCCGCCGGAAGACTGCCTCCGGCTCGGCGTGCTCTTCTCCGGTTACTACGTGCGCACGGCTCAAAGCCCGTCGCTGCGGGAGATTCAGTGCTTCCATCCGAACCCTGATTCTTAAGCATCCAAATATCACGATTATGGCAGCATTCGACCCCCCCGGAAAAATCATCCTCATGCACAGCCCGTGTGGCGTGCGTGTGGAGTTGATCATTGGCAAACGCGAAACGCGGCTCGAGCTGTGGCTTTCCCCGAAGGTCCGCTCCAGTGCGCGACAGGCAGACCGGAATCTGGCGAATCGGGACGATCCGCTGCGATTGTTCGATGCGATTGTTTTCCCTGAATTCAAGGAGGAGACCTTCATCCGCTGCGAGTGGGACGCCTTCCACAGCGTGGTTCATTTCGGCGAGCGCGCCCTGCATCTGATGGCGCTTTTCGAGGATCCCGGCGTGGCTTTCTGGAGTGAAGGCGGGGATTTGGCCGTCGATTTCAAATCCGGTCGCGACGACCGGACGGCCGTCCGAACGGATGCCCTCTTCGCCATCACCCACGAGGAAGCCGGGCATACGCTGAGCTTCGCCGCCGCCTGTAAACCCGGGAGCATGTTTCATCAAATCGTCCCGGAGGTTGCCGGTCGCTCGCGCTACAGCCGGGCCGTGGTCAAAGACCACAGCCCCATCCTCGTTCTGGGGGAGGATGTAACCGAAGTCGATTACAGTCCGGCAGGCCGCGCAAGGAGCCTCGCCGGGGAGAAACCCGAACGCCTGCTCCACGAGAATGAACTCGCCATCGAAAAGGGGTTGGAGCAGGGCGATCTGGCTCTGGCCGATGACCCTGAACTCAGTGAACTGCTGCACAAAAGCCGCCGCCTGCTGCTGGCCTGTCAGGACAAGCAGGGTGCGATTCGCGCGGCGCTCAGCCGTATTTACTACATGGTCTGGGTGCGCGACGGTGCCATCACCACCGCCTTTCAGGCTTACTCGGGCTGGGCGGATGCGCTGGCTGGCTGGACCCGCTTTCTCCTGGCCAATCCCACCCGCATCGACGATCCCGAGTGTCCCGGTCGCACCTTCGGCCAACTGGTGGGCCCGATCGCCAAGCGCCAGGAAGACGGCATCCTTTACGCCGTCTGGAGCGCATTTGCCGCCTGGACCCAGTCCGGTGCAGGTGCGGAGCCCGCCCCGGGGGCTGCGGTCGTGCTGCGCGAGGCGGTGGACTGGTTGGAGCGCTGGTGTTTTGATGCCGAGGCCGGGCTGTTCTACCGCGTCTTCGCCTGCGAAACCCCGATGCGCGGGAGTTGGGACAACGGCTACGACAATGCCGTCGGCTGGGTCTGGAAAGGAACTTCGCATTCGCGCGGTGTGTTTTGGAAGGAAAAGCCGGTCGTCCGCACCTACGACAGTTACATCAATCTCGGAATGGTCAGCGTTTACCGGATGATGGCTGCGTTGACGGGCGAGGAGAGCTGGCTGCACAAAGCGAAACTGCTCTTGGATCAGGCCGACCACCTCATCCCGGAAGCCGGAGCCGCTCCCTACGGTCTGGCGGTTTTCGAGGATGGGTCGAGCGAGATGGCGGGCCATCACGACATGGACCGCGAAGATTACGCATGGGGCCACAGCGTCCCTCCCTTCGGCCTGGCGAATCCGGGGCACCGGCGCGCTCGACGGGAAAACGTGGTCGATCTGCTCGACAAGCGCCGGGAAGGCTACTTTCTCGCCTCCTACTACAGCGTGCTGGCTGCGGCGGACCCGCTCGACCACGCGCCCGAAGCGATTTACCGCGCCATCCGCGAAGGTGCCGAGACCAGCTTCGAGGGCGGGGGCAACTACCCCATGCCGATGGCGATTCTCGAAAAACTGGGCGAAGGCATGGATTCGGGGCATTATATCCGCCCGCAATGTTTCAGTGCCGGCCCGATGCTGGCCGCCCTTTCCGGTCTCGGGCTGCGCCGTCTGCCCTTTGGCCTGGCCCTGCGCTCGGGTTTCGGCCTGCAAAGGATCCGCGGCTATGCATGGGGCGGGAAGAAAATCGATTGCACCTTTGCCGACGCGCCCGGAGCCTCCCTCGAAGTCCGTATCGACGACGAGCCGCTCCTCCACACGCTGCAGATTCCTGAGAAACGGCTCCGCGCCGCCAGTCGGATCGCGGTCTCCGGCCGCCAATTGCCGCAAGAGGGGCCGGTGCTGGTCGAGTCTTCGGTGCGGCTGCTGGAGGTTCATCCCTCGCCGGAAGGCGTGCGCTACGAAGCCGAAGCCTTCGGCCAGGTCGAATTGGTCTTCCGCAACATCGCAAGCTGCGAGATCAGAGCCGGCGGCAAGGACGCCTTGCTGGAAGCCAGCACCGACACCACCGGAGAATTCCATCTGGTCGAGGCCAATGCGTTTGGAGGGACACCAAAAAGACGTCAGGTCTTGATTCTTGACAAAAGTCCGGTCCAATCGAG
>CAZDRT010000144.1:0-9692 GCA_964507815.1 uncultured Puniceicoccaceae bacterium | reverse complement strand
AGAGTTCGCTCTCCAAAAGGTTGGCCGCGAGGGCCGCGCAGTGTACGGCGACGAAGGGCCGCCGCGACCGGTCGCTGTTCTGGTGGATGGCCTGGGCGATCAGTTCCTTTCCGGTGCCGGTCTCGCCTTCGATGAGGACGGTCGCCTTCGACGGGGCGACCAGACGCACGGTTTCCAGCACCCGTTCCAGGTTCGGAGAGTTGCCGAGGATCTCGTCGAACCGGAACTTCTGGTCGAGGCGCTGGTGGAGCTGCTCGTTCTCCGCCTCGAGCTTCTCCGAGCGGAGCGCCCGCTCGATCAGCATTTCCAGCTTTTCGAGGCTGACCGGTTTCGTCAGGAAATCATAGGCGCCCCGCCGCATCGCCTCGACGGCGGTTTCAACGTTTCCGTAGGCGGTCATCATCACGCACACGGGCCGTGGCGACAGCTTCAGGGTCTTGTCGATGACCGACATGCCCGACTTCCCCGCCATGCGCAGATCGGTCAGGACGACGTCGAAAGTGTCGTTCTCGAGATGGTTGAAGGCCTCCTTCGCGTTGTTGGCGGTGGTGATGTCGTAGCGGTCCTCCAGCGCCGCCTCCAATCCCTCGAGGGTGTGGGGCTCGTCGTCAACTATGAGGATGGAGGCCGGCATCGGGAAATCAGGATGAACCCGTCGGGCGGGGGAGCAAGGATTCTTTGTTTTTTTCGCATGGATCCGCATCCCTGATGCTAGGTCCGCGAAGAAAGAATGGTCGAAGATCGACCGGTCACGGACCCATCTTCGGGAATACGTTCTGCCCCTCCCAATCCGCGCCCTCCATGGGATGGGGCCGGATGGGCCGTTTTCGGTGGGATTGCTGCGGCGGGAGCACTTCGGCAATGAAGCTCCGCGAACCGCTGCTTGATCGTTTTCATCAGCCACGACACATCGTGCATGCGGACAAGCCTGAACTAAGCTGGTCACAAAAATTTTCTTTGTGGCGGTCGGGTTAGATCTGCGGCAGGTCCTCGGGGTTGTTGCTGTGGTGGAAGAAGGCGGAGGCGTTGCTCACGATCATCGGGTCGGGGGCGTGGGCGACGTCTTTGTTTTTCCGCTCGTAGGGGATGCGGTGGAGGAGGTCGTGGAAACAGTTGATCCGCGCCCGCTTTTTGTCGTCGGACTTGATGACCGTCCACGGGGCCACGGGGGTGTCCGTATGGCGGAACATGGCTTCCTTGGCCGTTGTGTAGGCCCGCCATTTGTCCTGGGATTCCCGGTCGATCGGGCTTAGTTTCCACTGCTTGAGGGGGTCGGTCTCCCGGGCGAGGAACCGTTCGCGTTGCTCGTCCGGCGATACGGAGAACCAGTATTTGACCAGCATGATCCCCGAATGGACGAGCATCTCCTCGAATTGGGGGACCGTCCGCATGAATTCGCGGTATTCGTCGTCGGTGCAGAAGCCCATGACCCGCTCGACTCCGGCCCGGTTGTACCACGACCGGTCGAAGAGAACGATTTCGCCGCTCGTCGGCAGGTGTTGGACGTAGCGCTGGAAATACCATTGCCCGCGCTCGCGCTCGGTCGGTTTTTCGAGAGCGACGACCGTGGCCCCGCGGGGATTGAGGTGCTCCATGAAACGGCGGATGGTCCCCCCTTTGCCGGCGGCGTCGCGCCCTTCGAAAATGATGACGATTTTCCGCCCCTTCTCCTTCACCCATCGCTGGAGCTTGAGCAACTCGATCTGGAGAACCTTTTTCCGGGTTTCGTATTCCTTGCGGCCCATGCGCTCGGCGTAGGGGAAGGTCGAGTTCACGAAGTGCTCGAGGGCGCCGGGGATCTCTTTGCGGAGTTGTTCGGGTTCAGGCATCGTCTTTCTGGAAGCGGAGGGATCGTTCGGTGGAAAGCAGGAGGAAAGCAAAGAGCGCCAGGAGAATCACGCTCTGAAACAGCAATTCGGCGAAAGAATGCGCGAAAAGAAACAAAGTCGTCACAAACCAGAGCAGGCTTTCCTCGCGGAAACGGCGGATGTTGACGGCGAAGACGCCGAGAAAGAAGAGGACGGGCAGGGCGAGGAGGGAGGCCCCGGCCACGCCCAGCTCGACGGCCATCTGGAGGGGGTCGTTGTGGGCCTGCACCCAGTTGGTCCGGATGCTTCCCGTGCGGCGGTTCCTTTGAATGAGCTGGGGGAATTCGTCGATGTAGAGGGCGAAGACGTGCCCGTAGGAGTCGGCTCCGTAGCCGAAGGTCCGCACGTCCTCGAGCATCCGGTAGGAGGCCTCGTTCCCGATCGTGCGCCCGGAGTGCTCCAGCTCGGCCGGGATCCGGAGAAACCGCTGGAAGTGCCTTTCGAGGTATTCGCGGTTCTGCGAGGCCACGATGGAGGCTGCCAGCACCGTGACACAGGCGGCCAGGGTCGCCCCGCCGATCCAGCTGCCCCGCCATTGGCTGCGCCTGAGCCAGACGCCGAGGGAGAGAGCGAGATAGGTCAGGAGAACGGCGCTCCCGAATATCCATCCCGCCCGCGAACCGGAGGCCGCCACCGCCCCGGCGTTCATCAGGCCGAAGATCAGGAAGACCGGCCCCGGCGAACCTTTTCCGCTGGAGGGGTCCTTCGTTCGCTGGAAATAGAGGGCGAGCCCGAAGCAGACGGCCATGGACAGGTAGAAAAAGGCCCCGCCGTGGTTCCGGTAGAAAAACGGCCCGGAAAAGTCGCGCCCCTCCCACGGGTAGAGCCAGAGAACCTTGTCCGGTTGCTGCATTTCCTGGATGACGCCCACGAGGGCGACGAGGAAGGAGTTGGCGGCGAAGGCGATGAGCACCGCCAGGAGGGCGCGCCGCCGCCGCAGGAGAATCCATCCGGCGCAGATCACGAGCCAGACCCCGCCGAAGCGCAGGAGGAAACTGCCGGGGCTGCCCCGCTCCGCCGGAGCGTCAACGGAGGAGGGCCAATTCGGATCGGGATCGAGGCCGGCGTTGGAAATCCACCATTTCCCTTCGACTTCCGTGTAGGTCCAGGCCGGGTTCCCCCACTGCAGGCACACGTAGCCGAAGAGAAGGAGCCCGAACCAAAAGGGCGGGAATATGAGAAGGCGGCGGATCGAGAGGAGGACGGATCGCCCGGCGCCGACACGCAGCGCCCGCTCCGGGGCCGGGGCGAGGGCGAGGAGGAAGGGGAGGGCGGCGGCGGCGAAGAGGACCTGCCGGGTCCAGAGCGTCACACCTCCGAAGAGCCAGGAGGCGAGGACCAGGTAGAACGCGAGGAGGACGATCCCCGCCGTGCGGACCGCCGGGGTCCGCGTCGTTTCGAGGGGGGGCTCCGGTGCGTTTCGAAAGGAACCGCGCGGAGTAAAGGATGGCCCTTCGTCTGGCATTTCCCGATGCGAACCCAAAGAAACGCCTTCGGCAAGGACGGAATCAGATGTGGATCGCCTCGCCGTAAACGGCGGCGGAGGCTTCCATGAGCGCTTCGCTGAGGGTCGGGTGGGCGTGGATCGTGTCGTGGATTTCCTCGGCGGTCGCCTCGAGTTTCTTCGCGAGCACGTATTCGGTGATCAGTTCAGTGGCCTCGGAGCCGACGATGTGGGCGCCGAGGATTTCCCCGTACTTTTCCGAGACGAGAAGTTTGACGAAGCCCTCCGAGTGGGCCGCCGCGACGGCCTTGCCGGAGGCGGTGAAGGGGAATTTTCCGACCTTGTAGGCGACTCCCTCTTCCTTGAGGGCCTGCTCGGTTTTGCCGATGCTGGCCACCTGCGGCTGGCAGTAGGTGCAGCCGGGGAAGGCCTTGACCTTCTCGGGCGAATGCCCGTCGAACATGCCGCGCACGGCCTGGACCGCCTCCCAGGTGGCGACGTGGGCGAGCCAGGGCGGGCCGATGATGTCTCCGGCGGCGTAAACTCCGGACATCTCCGTCTGGTAGTCGGGACCGGTTTTCAGGTAGCCCCGGTCGGTCGGGAGGGACACGTCTTTGCCGAAGAGACCGTCGGTGTTGGCGACCACGCCGATGGCCACGAGGACTTTCTCGGCCTCGACCTTTTCCTTCTTCCCGTTTTTGGAAAGGTTCATCGTCACTTTGGTCTTCATCGGCTTGATGTCCTCGACCTTGGTGTCGGTGTGGCAGTCGATGCCCTGCTTTTTGAAGGCGCGGGTGATCGCATCGGACGATTCGTGGTCCTCGACCGGCAGGATCTTCGGGAGCATCTCGACGAGGGTCACCTTCGTGCCGAGGGCGTTCAGGAAGTAGGCGAACTCCGCGCCGATGGCTCCGGCGCCGATGATTACGACGGATTTCGGCTGGGAGGTCATCGCGAGCGCGTCGCGGGAGGTCAGGACCCGGTCGCCGTCGTGTTCGAGACCGGGGATCATCCGGGGCTTGCATCCCGTCGCGATCAGGATGTTGGCCGCCTTCAGCACCCGCCCTTCGTCCGGTCCCGCGGTGACCACGACGGACTTGTCTTTCTCCAGCCGGGCCTGGCCCCGGACGTAATCGACCTTGTTCTTGCGGAAGAGGAATTCGATGCCTTTGGCCATCTGGTCGGCCACCCCCCGGGAGCGTTTCATCACTTTCGGGAAGTCGATGGCGATTTCCCCGCAGGAGAAACCGAAATCCTCCGCGTGGAGCATCCGCTGGTACAACTCGGCGCTGCTCAGCAGGGCTTTCGAGGGGATGCACCCCCAGTTCAGACAGGTGCCCCCGGCGCGATCCATCTCGACACAGGCCGCCTTTTTCCCCATCTGCCCGGCCTTGATCGCGGCGGCGTACCCGGCCGGACCGCCTCCGATGACCACCAGGTCGTATTCAGTCGTTTCCTTGCTCATGATTGGTTTTTCTCTGGAAATGGTTCTCGTGATTCCCGGGAGTCTTATGCCCGGCTCCGTCTTTCCAACGGGAAAACGGGCGGAAGGCAAGGTCTTCCGTGCCGCCGCGATCAAGCGCTGCGGGCGAGGGCCTGCCGCCGGGCGCTGAACTTGGCCGATTGTTCGTCGGCGTGGTAGGAGGAACGCACCAGCGGGCCGGACTCGACGAAGTCAAAGCCGATTCCGTGTCCGTATTCCTTCCACTCCTCGAACTCCGCCGGAGTCACCCACCGGTCCACGGGGGCGTGTTTGGGGGAGGGGGAAAGGTATTGGCCGATGGTCAGGATCTTGACCCCGGCATCGAGGATGTCGTTCATCACCTCTTTGATCTCCTCACTCTTTTCGCCGATTCCCAGCATGAGACCGGACTTGGTCACGAAACCGCGCTCGCCCGCGTGCCGGAGGCACCAGAGCGAGCGGTCGTAACGGGCGGTTTTACGGATGGGGCGCTGAAGCCGTTTCACCGTTTCCAGGTTGTGGTTGAAAATATCGGGTTCGGCGTCGAGAACCACGTCGAGGTGTTCCTGCCGCCCCCGGAAGTCCGCCGTGAGGATTTCGACCGCCGTCCGCGGGTTCTTGTGTCGGATCGCCCGGACGGTGGCCGCCCAGATGGAGGCCCCCCCGTCCCTGAGGTCGTCGCGGGCGACCGAGGTGATCACGCAATGCTTGAGACCCATGCGCCGCACCGACTCCGCGACGCGGGCGGGCTCGCCGATGTCGAGTTCGGTCGGCCTTCCGGTTTGGATGGCGCAGAAGGAGCACGCCCTCGTACAGACGTTGCCGAGGATCATCAGGGTCGCCGTGCCCCTCGACCAGCATTCGCCGAGATTCGGGCACTGAGCGCTGGCGCACACGGTGTGGAGGTCGTTTCTCTCCACGTTCTCCCGGACCTCGTGGAATCCGGGTCCGGCGGGAAGTTTCGCTTTGAGCCAGTCGGGACGCTTTTCGGTTAGCATTCGGAAGGTTACACGCGGTTGGGTTCCGATCTCAAACACTTTCCCCGGGTTTTTCGAAGATCGGGCGGATGTGGCGCTCGAGCAGGTTGGTCGTCACGTTCCGTCCCACGACGGAGGCATGGGTCTTCAGGGCGTCGGTGTAGCGGTCCCCCATTTTTGCGGCCACTTTGAATCCGACATGGATCAATTGCCGGAAGTGGGGGTTGTACCCGGGCCGGTCCGGATCGTGGCGGAGGCAGGCGGTGAACTGGCCGGAGTTCCAGCCGTTGACCGTGGAAGGGGCGGGCAGGCGGCTCCGGTCGATGTCTATGACGGTGGCGTACGGAGCCGTCAGTTCCTCGAACTGTCCGAACGCCTTTTCGTAGATGGTCTTCGCGATGTCCAGGCCGTCCCCGTCCGCCTCGGCGAGACCGATGACTTCCTCGAGCCAGGTGGTTCCCGCCGTTTTGACGTGGAGGCCGGCCCCGTGCCTGCGGATGAGCCGGTTCACGATGGGATAGATCGAGAACTTGTCGCTCCCGGAGTGGACGCTGAGCTTGAGTGTTTCGGGAAGGCCGAAGGTGCGAACGGCCCGGGCGATCACGAGAATGTCCGCTTCGAACTCCCGGGCGAACCGGTCGAGGTCGCCCGCATAGTCGATGCCTTTGTTGAACCGGCCGGTGAACTTCGGTGCGATCGTCTGTGCGGGAATCTCCTCGCGGGCGATCATGGCCAGGATGTAAAAAAGCTCCGCCGGAGTCTGGGGGGTGTCCGTCTCGTCAATGGAGACTTCGACGACGAATCCGTTCTCCCCCTTTTTCTCGGCGATGTGGCGGTAAAGGACTCCCGCTTCCCCGATGGCCCGCAGAAATTTCCGGCTGGCCGCCCGGGCGCCGGCCTCGTCGATGACGAGCGGTTCGTCGAGGCCGGGAAGGCGGATTTCGCCGAAGTGCGGCTCGATCCAGGAGAGAAACGCCTCCCACTCGCCCTCCCGGAGATCGGCACCGACGGAATCGGCGACATCGAGGGTGAAGAAATCCGAACCGGCGAGGAAGGAATCCACCGTGTCGAGGCGGATGTGATCGGCGTCGATGTAATAGTCGTCGCTCCACCCGAGCGCGGCGACCGCCTCGCGGGCTTCGGCCGCGAGATCATCGGGCACCGACCCCACGATGCCGTGCTCCCGGTGGGATTTGTTCCACACCGGACAGACTTCGATTCCTTCTTCGCGGGCGTCGAGGATCGCCCGTAGCTGGGCCTCGCCCTGGTGAGCGAAGCGGTCACCCATGCCGAAAGTGTAAGCTTGAATCTGTTTTATTGCCATGGAGACGAGCGTCCCACGGTGGCCGAATTGGCGCAAGCCTCTTCCCGCCGACGGCGCCGAATCAAGGTCCGGCCCTACAGGGGCGAACCAATCCCGGACGACGCCCCGCCACCGGGCTCACGCTTGCCCCGGTGCGGGGACCCGGCGGCCCGGGGCGGCTGCGTTATCCCGCCTTTCGCCGGGAGCCCCACTCGCGGATCTTTTCGAGAAACAGGGGGAGTTCCCGTTCCACCTTGGCGGGCCCGATTCCCCTGATCCGCAGGGCTTCGTCCACCGTGGCCGGCCTTTCCATCGCGAGATCGATCAGAGTGCGGTCATGGAAGACGGTGAATGCCGGCACGCCTCTTCCGGTCGCGATTTCCCGGCGCAATTCCCGCAGGGCCGCGAAGAGGTCGGCGTCCTCCGGCGGCGGTTCCGGTGCCGCTCCACCTTTCCGCGCGGCCCGGCTCCGCGCGGCCGACGTCTGTTTCGACGGGCCAAGGGCGTCCCAGTCCAGGTGGCAGGACTGGCCGTCGAGAAGCACTTTCACCCCCCGGTCCGACAGGCCGAGAAGCGGGAATCCTTCCGAACGCTCGGTCCGCACATAGCGGCGTTTCTCCAGTTCCCGGAAGAGTTCCTGGAGTCTTTTTTTCGGTTGATCGGCGAGGAGCCCGAAGGTCGAGAGACTCTCGAGGTGGGAACTGGCGGGTCCGCCGGGTTCCTTCCCGAGAAGACAGTCGATGATCTTGCCCTTTCCGAAGCGGGGCTCCCAGGAACGGGAGCCCGTGCGGACCGCCATCCGCGCCACGCCGCTGAGGGCCTGGCGGGCGAGGAGTTGCTCCTCCTCCGTCGGCGGGCGGAGGTCCGTATCCTCCCGCGCATCGCAGCAGTCGCATTTGCCGCAGGCCATCCGGCTCTTCTCGCCGAAGTAATCGAGGATCCACTGCTGGCGGCAGCCGCCCACATGCTCGCAGAAGCGGATGACCGCCTCGAGCTTTTCCTCGTCGCGCCGTCTCTTCGTGCGGAGCGCGTCCGCGTCGATCGGCAACTGCGCGCCCCGTTTCGATGGGTGGAGGATACGGGTGCCCCGCCGCCGCCGTCCCGGGATGTCGAAGCGCTCGATCGCCCCGGTGCGGGCGAGGAAGCCGACGGCTGTCGAGACTGCCATCGGGTTCTCCCGGCCCGGAAGCATATCGACCAAATCGTCCACCGGAATCCGCACCTCGTGCCTTTCGTCGGCCAGGTTCCGGAGCAGGTCGTAGAGTTTGCGGATCAACCGCGGGTCGGGGTTGGAGCCTTCGATGAAAAACTCCTGGGTGCGCCGGTCCGCGTAGTTGTAGAGCAGTTCACATTCGGCGGGATCGCCGTCGCGACCGGCCCGACCGGCCTCCTGATAGTAGGCTTCGGGACTTCCGGGGAGTTCGTAGTGGACGACGAAACGCACGTCCGCGCGGTCGATGCCCATGCCGAAGGCGTTGGTGGCCACCGCGATGTCGTACTCCCTGGCCATGAACCGATTCTGCGCCTCCTCCCGGGCGTTCCCCTCCATGCCTCCGTGGTAGGAGATGACCGAGGCCCCTTGCTCGGCGAGAGCCTTGGATACTTTCTCCACTTTTTTGCGCGTTGCGCAGTAAATGATGCCCGTGCCCCAGCGGCGGACGAGGTTCAGCACCGCCTCCATTTTTTCCCGCTCGCCGGAGACCCGCCGGACCCGGAAGGCGAGGTTCGGGCGGGCGAATCCCGACACCCGGATCACCGGTTCCCGCAGCCGGAGATGGGCCACGATGTCGCCCCGCACCACCGGGGTCGCGGTCGCCGTGAAGGCGGCCACCGGCGGGTGGCCGAGGGCCTCGACCGCCTCGCCGAGCCGCAGGTAGTCCGGCCGGAAGTCGTGTCCCCACTGGGAGAGGCAGTGCGCCTCATCGACGGCGAAACGGTCGATCCGCTGCTTGCGGATGCCGTCCAGAAAGCCGTCGGCGCGGAACCGCTCCGGGGCGACGTAGAGGAGACGGCAGCGCCCCGAGGCGAGCAGGGCGAGCGTCTCCCCGCGCTCGGCGGCCGATTGCAGGCTGTGGAAGACGGCGACCGGCGCGCCGCGCTCGCGGAGCACATCGACCTGGTCCTTCATCAGGGCGATGAGCGGCGAGACGACGAGGGTCAGCCCCTCCGAAAGGAGCGCGGGCAGCTGGTAGCAGAGGGACTTCCCCCCGCCGGTCGGGAGAACGACCAGCACGTCCCGTCCGGCCAGCATGTCGCGGACGATTTCCTCCTGCGGCTCCTTGAAACGGGGAAAGCCGAAGATCCGCTGAAGTTCGCTGGAAAGGTCGGGTGGCATGGGTCGGTTATTGTAGGTTCGGTCGATATTGGGATTCCAGAGGAAAACGGTCGAGTGTCGAATTCTTCCGTGGTCGCGGGGCTTGCCCCTCGATCCGAAGGTGGCAGTGGCCGCGGATACCACCGAACCTCTCCGGCCCGACACCGGGCATCCGTGGAAATCAGGGTCGTTGCCCGTGCCGCGGGAGATCGGAGGGCAACCGTCTTCGCCCCTCCGGGGCTTCAATGGACTGCTTTCAGCGGGCTGAAACTGCATGATTGGGCGGCCAAAGTGGGTGGGTTGCTTCAGCGCCCACCTTCGAGA
>CAZDRT010000143.1:6830-9785 GCA_964507815.1 uncultured Puniceicoccaceae bacterium | reverse complement strand
TACCGCTGCGGGAAGAAAGCAGCGTAAGAGAAGGATTTTTCGGCTGCCCCGGCGGTTTTCCGGGGATCGGGGGAGCGAAAGAAGTTTTTCCGTTGAAAAAAGAATGGATTGAAGCCCGGAAACTACGGGTTTTCGGTAACTGGCGGCCTGCCTGATCGTCCCTTTTGAATATCCGTAGGACCACGGATTTGAGTTGGGCAAATTTAAGGGTGTACTAGAGTTCCCCTCAGCGAGGCGGTCAAGCTGGCCGCGCTGTCTTTCCGGAAGGACGTGAACAAGCTCAGTTGCTGCGCGACGTGAAGAGACAGATGCCGCTGACTCTTCGGCAAAAAATAGTCACTTGACTGAAAACTAGACTAATGCTTGACTAATCAGGGTGGCCTACATTCCCCAGTTCAAGATCAGCTCAAAGCTCCTCCAGCAAGTGGAGACTATCGCCGCGTTACGCCAAAGAATCAGTTCAGCGGCGGTTGATCTGGCTTGGATTCCGGCATTACAGAAGGATTCGAGGTCGCGCAATGTCCACGCCTCCACCGCCATCGAGGGTAACCCGCTTACGCTGGAACAGGTGCGGGGATTGGAGGAAGGGCGGGTGCTTGTCGGTTCGAGCGAACGGTCTCAGCGGGAGGTCCTCAACTATTTTGCAGGACTTCGTTTTATCGAGAAGAATGCACGGATTGAGCGCGTGCGGCATGACGACCTGTTCGAGCTGCATCGTATCCTTGCCGACGAAGTGATGGACCAGGGCGAAGCAGGCCGCTATCGCACCATCCACGTCCGAGTTGGCCAGCACTTTCCTCCGCATCCGGGGGACGTGTCCTCACTGGTGATGGAGCTACTTGACTGGTGGAATGACGAGGCCCCAAAACTCTCACCGATTCTCAGTTCCTCCATCCTCCATTACCGTTTCGAGGACATCCACCCTTTTGCCGACGGAAACGGACGAACAGGGCGTGCCTTGGCGCTGTGGGAGCTTTATCGCCGTGGCTTCGACACGCACCACATGTTGTCCGTGGACGAATATTACTGGGAAGATCGCGCCCGGTATTATGGTGCTTTGGCCGAAGTTTCAGCGAGTGGCGGCGACCTTTCAAAATGGCTGGAGTATTGCGCGGAGGGCCTACTGCAGAGCCTGGAGCGGGCTTGGCTGCGAATTCAGACAGTCGAAGTGAGTGGCGGCGACAAACTGTTGATCAAACCCAATCAGGAGCGCCTGCTGCTACTCCTACGGGACCATGGCGAGATGGCACCACGAGAGATATGGAAAGCATTGGGCCTTTCACGCCAAGGTGCGATGAATGCAATCAATCCGCTAATCGACGCCGGTATCATTAAAAAGGTGGGGTCAAAAAAGACAGGTCGCTACCGTCTCGTGAATCGGACTGGTTAATCGTGAACATCCACAGAATTTACCGAAACGGGCGGGACTTTGAGGAAGGAACAGCCAGAATAACAGGTTTTTCAAGCACAAAGGGTGAATTTCTTTTCGTTGAGGTATTCGCAAAAACGGGCAAAAATAGATGAAAGAACCGCACGGCAAAAAGTCACCCGCTTGGACCGGACGTTTGTCAAGAATCAAGACGTGACGGTTTTTCTGGTATCCCCGACTACGGGAGGGAGATGGCGAATCGCGGCAGTAGCCCGACTTTGAGTATTGAGCAGCGAACAAAAAATCGCAATTGACACACTGGAATCGTGTGCACTTTAATTAAAGAATGAAAAATATAACTCTCAGCGCAAGCGAGGAAGCGATCGAGCAAGGGCGGCGAGTTGCCCGGAGCCGGAAGACGACCTTAAACGGACTCTTCAGAAATTGGCTGAATTTACTGGGTGAGGGAGAGTTGCGGGAAAAGAATTACCGGCGGCAGGGGGAACAACTGATGGATCGAATCGAGGTCGGTGGGCGCAAATTTTCAAGGGAGGAGATGAATGAGCGCTGAGTACTTTCTCGATACGAATGTTGTGGTTTACTCCTTTGCGCGGTTTTTCCTTCCGCATCGATCTTGCGCAGCGCATTGTCCATCCAGATTCAAAGTCAGTACCGCTTTTACGACAGCCTAGTGGTGGCTTCGGCTCTCCAATGCGGGGCGAGGGTGCTCTACAGCGAAGACCTGCAAGACGGACGGAGATTCGACGAGATGGAAATCCGAAATCCGTTTACGGAATAGTTTGCCGGGGGAAGAAACTCGGCACCGCAATTGTCCCTGAACACCGGTTTTACAAAACAACAGCCTCAATCCCCAAAGCTTTGGGCCGCCTCCAGGAGTTCCTCGCCGGAGAGCCGTTGCTTATAGTCGGGGTTGAAGTAGCGGAAGCGAATTTTGGCGTCGCGGTCGATGAGGAAGACGGCGGGAACGGGAAGTAAGTGGTGGTCGCGCCCGGAAGCGGCTTCGAGGTCGATCCCATAACCGAGCAGTTGTTCGTAGGTCTCCGCATCCACCTGAAACGCGAGGCCAAAGGCTTTGGCGGCGTCCGCGGGAGCGTCGGAGTAAAGGGCGTACTCAAAGTCGCCCTCGGCGGCAACGGCAGCCACATTTTCCGGTTTGTCGGGAGAGACGGCATGGATGCGGAAGCCGAGATCGCGGAGTTCGGTCTCGATTTCACCGAGTGCGGCGAGGTGGCGGTTGCAATAGGGGCACCAGCCGCCGCGGTAGAAAACCAGGACGACGGGCTCCTCAGCCGCCAGGTCGTGGAGGTGCGCCTCGGTGCCATCGGCACGGGTGAGTGTGACATCCGGTGCGGTGGCACCCACCTCAATGGGATTGACCTCGCGGGCGTCGTCGGGGACTCCTCCATGGGCGTGCAGGGTGAATAAACCCAGGGCGGCCAGCAGGGCTAGGGAGGAAGGACTTTTCAATAAGGATTGCATTCAGGTAGAGTTGCTTGAGTTGCTCGTTGGCTCAAGAAACTCCGTCAAGTTTTTCAGTCGGTCAAGGGAGGAACCGGAGATTTCCG
>CAZDRT010000143.1:0-6730 GCA_964507815.1 uncultured Puniceicoccaceae bacterium | reverse complement strand
TCCGAAATCTTTTGCAATCAATCGGCTCGCCCAACCGTCTTATCGTTTAGGTGGAGTCATTAACAGCAGAAATTCGGGAGCATTTGCAGGCGGGCTACCGCTATGCCCTGGCCCTGACGCATCACCACTACGAGGCGGAGGATTTGGTGCAGGAGGCCTGGCTGCGGGTCTGGCGCAAATACGGGAATAAGAGTACGCGGGCACTCCTGTTAACGGCGGTGCGCAACCGCTTTGTCGATGGCTTGCGCCGCGGGCGCCTGGCGACCTTCGAGCCGGTCGAGGGCCATGAGGCGGGAGATGTGCGGGCCGCGGCGGTTCCGGGGGCCGCCGGGGATCTGGATGTCGTGCTGGCCTATCTCCGCTCGGACGAGCGGGAGGCCTTGTTTCTGAATGTGGTCGAAGGGAAGACGGCGGCGGAAATCGCGGCCTTCACCGGAGTGGCGCGGGGCACGATTCTGAGTCGGTTGCACCGTGCGCGCGAGCGGCTGCGGGCGCATCCGGATTTGCGCCGCGAGTTGGACGAGTCGGTGGATTTCGAGGCGAAGGAGGAGAACTCATGAGCGGTCCGACGGATCAGCCACTGCGCGACTATTACCGGGAGCAGGCACTGGACGAGTCGGCCTTGCGGCGCATCCATGAGAGTGCCTTGTTCGCCAGCCCGGGGAACTCTCCCCGCGCGAAGTGGAAGCCTTTGGCGGCTGCGGCGGTAATTCTGGTCCTTTTGCTGGGCGGTGGCACTCTGGTCTGGCGCGCGACGACCCCGGACGTGACCACTCTCATCGCACGGGAGGTGCGGACGAACTACGCGAAGGATCTCGCACCCGAAGTGCGGGCAGGTGATTTTGCGGAGCTGGCGGCGGGGTTGCCCCGGCTGGGATTCGCGCTGACTCCCACGCTTGAGTCGGTGCCACTGGCGGGCTGGCGCGTGGTGGGTGGCCGCTACTGCTCACTCGTCGGCGAATTGGCCGCGCAGGTGAATCTAACCGATGCGGCGGGCCGGGATTCGCTGCTGTATGTCGTTCCTCTCGTCGGCGGGCTGCGCAATGTGGAAGTCGGTCCGCATTCCCATGAGGATGCCGATATCCATGTGTGGAAAGACGCCCGGCGACTCTTTGTCCAGGCGATTCCGAAGCGCTAAGCGCAAACGAATTCACCATTTTTCAACCAACAACAAACAACCAAACCAACACAGGAAAAAACCATGCAATCATCCATCCAACGCAAACACCTGCCGCTGCTCCTCGCCCTGCTGGGAGCGTTCTTGACCAGCCTCGTCGCAACTGCCGAAGAGGCACCGCAGAGCCAGAAACCCGAGCGGATGGCCGTGCTCTTCGACGCCGACTGGTGCGGCTCGTGCAAAGTGCTCGATCCCA
This sequence comes from uncultured Puniceicoccaceae bacterium, assembly GCA_964507815.1. Lineage (GTDB taxonomy): Bacteria > Verrucomicrobiota > Verrucomicrobiia > Opitutales > Puniceicoccaceae > Puniceicoccus. Next base: position 5,357 of record CAZDRT010000143.1, on the reverse strand, counting down.
GAATCGAGGAAGCCCGGTCCGAACTCGGGGACGACACCGAAACGCTCTTTGTGACCTTTGATTTGACCGACGACGCCACCCGGGCGCAAACAGCCATGCTGGCGGAAGCCCTCGGGATCGGTCCCATCTACGCCGAACACGGGAAAAAGACCGGCTTCCTGCTCGTAATCGACGCCGACGACAAGAAGGTCCAGCGCAAGCTGACTAAAGCGGACGACGTGGCGACGATCCGCTCGGCCATCGCCGGAACCTGAGCCGGGCAGCGCTCGCTTACCATCGCTTGCGGGAGGGATCGCCCTTCCGCAGGCGATTTCAATGATGAAATCGATCACCTCCCGTATGAATTCTGTCACCCGCACCCTCGGACTCTGCCTTCTCACGCTGCCATTGTGGTCCTGCGCCGAGCCGGAGGCCTCCCCGTCGGAGAGTGGTCCCGCCCACACGAACCGTTTGATCGACGAGTCCTCACCGTATCTGCAACAGCATGCGCACAATCCGGTGGACTGGTTCCCCTGGGGGGATGCCGCGTTCGAGAAGGCCAGGCGGGAGGACAAGCCGATCTTTCTCTCCGTGGGCTATTCGACCTGTTACTGGTGTCATGTGATGGAAAAGGAATCCTTTGAGGATGAGGAAGTCGCGAAAATCCTGAACGAGCACTATGTCGCCATTAAAGTCGACCGCGAGGAACGCCCGGATGTGGATAAGCACTACATGTTGGCCACGCAGTTGCTCACGGGGCGGGGTGGCTGGCCGAACTCGGTCTGGCTGACGCCGGAGGGTGAGCCGTGGATGGCGGGCACGTATTTCCCAAAGCCACGTTTCATGGCCGCGCTGAACGAACTGGCCGAGGTGTGGGAGGACCGCCGCGATGCGGTGGACCGCCAGGCGCGGCAGATCGCGGCTCGTATGGAACAAGTTGGCGGGTTGCCGTCCGGTGGGGCGGTCGAGCCCTCGATGCAGGTGGTCGCAGAGGCCGCCGATCAAATTGAGGCACGCTTCGACGAGGACAACGCCGGCTTCGGACCCGCGCCGAAATTCCCCCCGCACGGCACGCTGCGGCTGCTTCTCGCCCTTTCGGAGTCGGAGGACGCCGCCGCCGTGCCCGAATCCGTGACACGCACCCTCGACGCGATGTGGCTCGGCGGGATGCGGGACCATGTGGGCGGGGGTTTCCACCGGTATTCCACCGACGCGGAATGGCTGTTGCCTCATTTCGAGAAGATGCTCTATGACAATGCGCAGCTGATGCTCAATTACGCGGCGGCGGCTGCCGCGACCGGTGAGCCTCGCTACCGCCGGGCGGTGGCCGATATCTACCGCTGGTTGCAGCGGGAAATGACCGATCCCGCCGGTGGCTTCTACTCGGCCATCGACTCCGGTGAGGTCGGCGAGGAAGGAGCCTTTTACCTCTGGACGATGGCGGAGCTGGAGGAAGTGCTGGAGCCGGACGATGCCGAACTCTTCGCGGATAGTTACGGATTCGAGAAAAGAGGCAACTTCGAGGAAGAATCGACGGGAAAACGCACCGGCGAGAATATTCCGCACATGGACGCGCCGATTGCGTCCGTGGCGGAAGCGTATGACCGAGATCCGGAGATACTGCGGAAGCAACTCGCCGCAATGCGCGCCCGGCTGCTCGAAGTGCGGCAGGAGAGGCCCTTCCCCCACAAGGACGACAAGGTCTTGACCAGTTGGAACGGCTTGATGATTGAGGCCCTGGCCTATGCCGGTCGGGTGCTCGACGAGCCCGAATACACGCGGGCGGCGGAAAATGCCGCTGACTTCATTCTGAATACCATGTGGACGGGCGACGGACTGTTGCGCAGTTACCGCGGAGGGAAGGCCCATCAACCCGCGTTTCTCGATGACCATGCCTACCTGGCGGCCGGGCTTCTCGAGTTGTATGCCGCGACGGGCGAAGAACGCTGGTTGCGGGCCGCCCGCCGGATCGGAGACGTCCTTCTGGCGGAATTCAACGATCCGGAAGAGGGCGGATTCTATCTCGCCCGCGAATCGGAATCGACCCCCTTCGCGCGCAGCAAAGCCCTTCAGGGGGGAGGCAATATTCCGGACCCCAACGGCACGGCGGCGCGCGTGCTGCTCGCCCTCGGCGAACGAACGGGAGACGCCCGCTACACCGAGGCGGCTGCGGAAACCCTTCAGGCCTTTGCGGGCCTGGCCTCGGGCAACCTGTTTGCGAAGGAATCCGTCCTGCTCGCCATGCTGCGGGCCGAACGGCCCGCGAATAATTCAGACCAATCCGGCGGTAGCGGAACGCAAGCCATCGATACGGACGAACCACCGGAGCCGGATGGAGCGGTCGCGGACAACGCGACAAGCGAACGCGAGGGTCCGGTTGCCTTGCGACTGTCCACCCCAAAGTCCACCTATGCTCCCGGCGATGAGATCCCCGTGCGCCTGCGCTTGACGATCGACGAAGGCTGGCACCTCTACGGCGAGAATCCCGAGCTGGATTTTCTCGTGCCGGTACAGCTCCAACCAGTCAGAATGCCCCGTTTCGAGATCGGCGAAGTGAAGGCCCCCAAGACCAAAGAGAAGCAAGACCCCATCTTGAAAGAGACGGTCCACAGTTTCGAAGGGGAAATCGAATACACCCTGCCCTACCGGGTGCGCGAAGACGCAAAATCGGCTCCCGCCCTGATCGCGATCAAAGTAACGATTCAGGCGTGCGACGCCACGCGTTGCCTCCCGCCCCGGACGGTGAACCTCCGGCTGCCGGTGGAGATCGCTCAGCCGAACAGCTGAAGCATCCCGACGGCTTCAGGTGACGCGGCAACCATGCCTGCAATCCGGACCCACCCGCCGTACCGAATCGCACGACTGAAGTCATGCGACTACGTAGTTGGATGACTTCAGTCGTCCAACCCGAAGCGGCTTGGCGGAAAAGATGGTCTTTGTGGATGGGCCGCGCCAGGTGGGGAAGACCACGCTGGCTTTGCAGTGCCTCGGTGGCAAACCGAAGCGGCCCACCCATCCGGCTTACTTGAACTGGGATGATGTTGGGCACCGGGACCGCATTCTGGGCGGGCAACTGCCTTCGAGGGAGCCGATCATCATTTTGGATGAGGTGCATAAATTCGCCGACTGGCGCAATCTGGTGAAAGGATTTTATGATCGGCACAAGGGGACTGCGGCCTTTTTGGTCACCGGATCGGCGCGATTGGATCTGTATCGTCGCGGGTCAATTGCTCAAATACTGTCATTGGGTCGAGGACACCGAGGGTTACGAGATGGAGCTGCGATTCATCCGCGATACTGACAAGCGGGAGGTGGATTTTGTTGTGTTGCGGGACGGGGAGCCCCAGTTTGCGGTGGAGTGCAAATCCGGAGAACGTTCCGTATCGCCGCACACGCGCTACTTCCGGGAACGCACGCCGATTCCTTTGTTCTATCAGGTGCATCTGGGTGAGAAGGATTATGGCTCCGAGGTTTCCGATACGCGCGTCCTGCCCCTCGCCCGTTTCTGCGCGGAACTGGAAATGCCGTGAGGAGAGAGGTTAAAGGGAATAGCGACGCCTTTGGTTCGTCCTGTCCGCAACATGATCAAAGGTTCCGAAATTTTTGTCCGATGCCTCGAAAACGAGGGGGTGGACACCATCTACGGCGTGCCGGGCGAGGAAAACCTCGACCTGCTCGACTCGATCTCTCGCTCCTCGATTAGGCTGGTCCTGACCCGGCACGAGCAGACGGCCGGCTTTATGGCCGCCACTTACGGTCGCCTGACCGGCAAGGCCGGCGTCTGCCTCGCCACCCTCGGACCCGGTGCCACCAACCTCATGACGCCCGCCGCTTACGCGCAGCTCGGTGCCATGCCGATGTGCATGATCACCGGCCAGAAGCCGATCCACACCAGCAAGCAAGGGCATTTCCAGATCATCGACGTCGTGGATATGATGGCCCCGATCACCAAATACACCAAGCAGATCGTCTCGGCGGCCGCGATTCCCTCCCGCGTGCGCAACGCCTTCCGCCTCGCCGAGGAGGAGCGCCCGGGTGCCGTCCATCTCGAACTGCCGGAGGATGTCGCCCGCGAGGAAACGGACGCCGAGCCCATTCTCGAGAGCTATCACCGTCGCCCTCTTGTCGAGGACAAAGCCGTCGGACGTGCCCTTGACCTTCTGCGTGAAGCCCGCCACCCCGTCCTCCTCATTGGAGCCGCCGCCAACCGCAAGATGACCTCCAAAATGCTCCGCGCCTTCGTCGATCAGCAGGGCATCCCCTTTGTCACCACCCAGATGGGCAAGGGCGTGGTGGACGAGACCCACCCACTTTTCCTCGGCAATTGCGCCGTTTCCGCCAACGACTTCCCCCACCGCGCCCTCGAAAAGGCGGACCTCATCCTCAACGTCGGTCACGACGTCGTGGAGAAGCCGCCCTTTTTCATGAATACCGGTCGGCGCAAGGTGATCCACGTCAACTTCACCTCCGCCGAGGTGGATCCCGTTTACTTTCCGCAGGCTGGCATGGTCGGCGACATCGCCCACAGCATCTGGCGGCTCAACCAAGCGCTCGAGCCGCAGCCGCACTGGGACTTCACGTTCTTCGAAAAAGTCGCCGCCGCCCTCCGCGAACACACCTGCCGGGGCGATGACGACACCCGCTTTCCCGTGTTGCCCCAGCACATGGTAAAGGTTGTCCGCGACGCCTTGCCCGACGACGGCATGATCGCCCTCGACAACGGCGTCTATAAGATTTGGTTCGCCCGCAATTATCCGGCCCGCCTGCCCAACACCGTCCTGCTCGACAACGCCCTCGCCTCGATGGGAGCCGGTCTCCCTTCCGCCATGGCCGCCAAGCTCGTCCATCCGGACCGCCGCGTTCTGGCCGTCTGCGGCGACGGCGGCTTCATGATGAACTCCCAGGACATGGAGACCGCCGTCCGCCTCGGCCTCGATCTCGTCGTGCTCGTCCTCAACGATTCAGCCTACGGCATGATCCGCTGGAAGCAGGCCGAAATGGGGCTCGAAGACTTCGGCCTCCAGTTCAACAACCCGGACTTCGTCCAATACGCCGGAAGCTACGGGGCCACCGGCCACCGAATCGCCGCCACCGCCGAACTGGGACCGACCCTCGAAAAAGCCTTCACCACAGGCGGCGTCCATCTGATCGATCTACCGGTCGATTACTCCCAAAACGGGCCGGTGCTTTTTCACGAGATTCCCGGGGAGAGTGCGAAACTCTTAGAATAATACTTGACTATATTTGTTTTATAAATGTAGTCATTTTTATGGAAGTCAAAACGGCGGAACTCAAAGCAAAACTCAGTCAATACCTGCGGCAAGTGCGCGAGGAGGGTAGCACTTATGTCGTCTTGGATCGAAAAACGCCGGTGGCTT
>CAZDRT010000142.1:0-9825 GCA_964507815.1 uncultured Puniceicoccaceae bacterium | reverse complement strand
AAAGCAGCCGACTGAGGACACTGCTTCGCCTTGGCACGGCAGCCGCCCTCCCGCCATAGTTCGGCCGGGCACGCACGACTATCGAGAAAAATCCGATATTCGCTCCACGCACTTGTGGTCACACCCAGTCGGGTGCTTTCCGGTAAAAGAGGATTGCCCCGGAGCGAAAGATCCGGTCTTCTTCCCCCTCGGCGGGATTGTAAGCGGTATTTTGCGCTCGTTGCGGCAAAGACGGTTCCGGTTGACCTTCCGGCGTCCGGGTTCAATCTTGCGGCATCGCTGTCTTGTCCCAGAAAGGCCCGGATTCGGTCCGGGCGGTCCTTCCTTACCGGCGTCGGTTCCTGCGTCCGTTGCGGACCGGGGTCGGTGTCTGGGAGGTGCGGGGGGGGTGGGTGCTCCGGGAAAAGGGGTCCGACGGCACCGGATCCTTCGCCGAGGTCGCCCCGGTGCCCGGCTTCCCCGGGCCGCCGGATGTGGAACTCGAAGCCCGTCTCGCCGAATGGGTTCGTTCCGGGGACCGGTCCGGGTGGAGCGGGACCGGTTGCCTGGGGTTCGCCGACTGGTGCCTCGGCGTTTCGCTTCCGGCGGAGGTCGGGGTCCCGTCGGCGGGTCTTTTGACGGTTGATTACCGCCCGGGTGGGGCGGAGGCGGCGTATCCGGTTTACAAGGTCAAAATCGGCGTCCGCGGGGGCGCGGAGGAGCGGGCATGGCTCGAAGGTGTCCTCGGTCGCACGCCCGTCCGCGTCCGGTTCCGTCCGGACGGGAACCGGAGCCTCGGATGGGAGGAAACCCGCCGTTGGCTCGACTGGATGGAGGGGCGGGAGCGGATCGAATTCCTGGAGCAGCCCCTGCCCGTGGGGACGGAGGCGCGAATGATGCGGGAGTTCGGCGAAAGGGCCGGCCGGATCGGCCTCGACGAATCGGTGGCGACCGACGGGGGCCTGCGCGATCCGCTGGAGTCGGGGTGGCCGGGGTGGCTGGTCGTGAAACCCATGCTCCTCGGCGCTCCGGATCGTCTTTTCTCGCTGCCCGCCGGGGTGCGGGGAAGAACGGTGCTTTCCTCCGTTTTCGAAACCGGGATCGGGTTCTCGTTTGTATTGCTTCTGGCGACCCTCCTGGGCGGGGGGCGGTCGGCGGACGGTCTGGGGACGCGGGGATTCTTCGGCCCGGACGGGCTGGACGGCTGGAGCCCGTCGCCTTTCCACCGGGGCCGCTTGACCGCTTCTTTTTTCGGGGAAATCTGGAATCGTGTCGTTGAAAGAGCAGCTGGAGAGTGAGCCGCTTTTCGCGGACGCTCAGGCGGAGGAGGTCTTCCGCCGCTCCCTTCGGAGGAGCATTCGCGGGGACGGCGGAGAGGTTTCCTCCGTGCGCGAGGTTGTTTTCGACGGTCCCGATCCCGCCCGCATCGGCGAGGTCCTCGCCTCGGTCTGGTCCCGGCGTCCGGTGCTTCTCGCTTCCGGCGGATGGGGCCGCTGGACGTGGGACGCCTTTCGCCGGGCTCTCGGAACCGGCGGGCTGCCGCCGGGAACGGTTCTCTTCCGGACCGGCGGTAGTTCGGGCGAGCCGAAGTTCGCCGTCCATGACTGGAAGACGCTCGAAACGGCCGGCCTGTCCCTCCGGCACCGCCTCGGAGACCGCCCGCTTTCCGCCCCTCTCGATCTTCCCCCTCACCACGTGAGCGGCTGGATGCCCGTGATCCGGGCCGCCGTCTCGGGGGGCAGGATCGCGGCGGAGGACCGGTCCGACCTCCGCGATCTTCCGGGCCTCCGGGTGGCGTCCGTGGTCCCGACCACGCTATACCGGTCTTTGGCCGACGGCGGGCGGGCGGAACGCCTCCGGGCGGAGGCCGACCTGATCCTCGCGGGAGGGGCGGCGTTTGCCGACGATCTTCTCGCGGCGGCCCGTTCCCGCGGACTTCCGCTGAGCCTCGTTTACGGGATGACGGAAACAGCCGGCCTGATCGCCATGCAGGAGCCGGCGGACTTTCTTGCCGGAGAGCCGCCGTCCGTCCGCCCCTTCGGCGGGAACCGGATCCACATCGTCGAAGGAAACGAAATCCGCATCGAGTCGCCGCAGTTGTTCCGGGGGTATCTCGGGCGAGCGCGGCGGACGGGCGGCGGGTGGCCCACGGGCGACGTGGGGCGCGCGGACGGTCGCGGGAACTTCGTCGTCGAAGGGCGGTTGGGGCGCTTCGCCTCCACCGGCGGGGAGACGGTGTCCCTGGGCAGGATCGAGGAGGCCGCCGGATCACTGCCGGAGGTGATCGACGCGTGGGCGGTGGCCACTCCGGATCCGGAGTGGGGCTCGCGGATCATTCTTTTCCTGGCGAGCCGCGCGAGTCGGGACTGGAGACGCGAACTGCGGGGGCGGCTCGACCCTCCGGAGATCCCGGCGGAGATCCGGGCCGTGCCGGAAATCCCGCGTTCAGGCGCGGGAAAAGTTGATCCCGACCGGTTGTTCGGATGAAATGAGTGGTGTTATGAACGACATCCCTTATTCGTTGTCCCTCCCGCGGCGGCCCCGGAGGCTGCGTCGCACACCCGCCATCCGCGAGATGGTGCGCGAGACGGGGCTGCGTCCGTCCAACCTGATCCAGCCGCTGTTTGTGGTGGATCGCGAGACGGCCTCGGAGCCGGTCGCATCGATGCCCGGAGTCCGCCGCCTGGGCATCCGCGACTTCCTCGCCGAGGTGGAGCGTCTCGCCGACCTCGGTATCCGCGGAGTGGCGGTCTTCCCCGGGCTCGATCCCTCCCTCAAATCGGCCACGGGCCGCGAGGCCGCGCTCGACCCGGACGGGCTGGTCCCCCGCCTGGGGCGCCTCGTGAAAGAGAAGGGTCTTCCGATCAATCTGATCGCCGACCTGGCCCTCGACCCCTACACGACGCACGGCCACGACGGAGTGGTGGATCCGGCGACCGGCGGGGTGCTCAACGATCCCACGGTGGAGATTCTGGCGGAAATGGCGGTCCGCTTCGCCGAAGCCGGAGTGGATTGGGTGGCCCCCTCGGACATGATGGACGGAAGGGTCGGGGCCGTCCGGGACGCTCTCGACGATTCCGGCCTGGAAGACACGGTCATCCTCGCCTATTCCGCCAAGTTCGCATCGGCCTACTACGGTCCTTTCCGCGACGCTGTCGGCAGTGGTCGGGGCGACCGGCCCTACCTCGACAAATCCACCTACCAGCTCTCGCCCGCGAACGCCAGGGAGGCGATGGTGGAGGTGGACCTGGACATCCACGAAGGGGCGGACATCGTCATGGTGAAACCGGCCGGTCCCTACCTCGACATCATCCGGCGGGTCCGCGACCGGTGCGAGATTCCGGTCGCCGCCTACCAGGTGTCCGGCGAGTACGCCTCGATCCACGCCGCGGCGGAGAAAGGGTGGCTCGATTATGAAAAGACCCGGGACGAATCCCTCATCGCCGTCCGCCGCGCCGGAGCGGATCTGATCCTGACCTATTTCGCGGCAGAGGTGGCGTCGTCGCTTTGACCGGAGTCGGCGGCGGTGATCGGGAAGCCTGCGGCGGGTTTCCCCGTCAGCCCGTGGTCCGCAGGCCCGATGAGATTGCGTTGATGGTTTGGAGCAGCCGCCCGACGAGTCGTTCCTTTTCATCCCCGCCCGGTTCGCCGGAGCGGAAAATCTTCAACAGGCGGATTTGCTCCCGGTGGAGGGGGATGAGCGCCGCGTTCCGCGGTCGGATGGTTTTCTCCAGTCGGGGCCGGCGCTCGGACTGCTCGCTTCCGAAAAGCCGCAGCAAGGCGGCGCGGGTGTCCTCCCGTTCCCTGAGGATTCGGGAAAAGAAGCGGTCGCGCAACTCCTCGTCCGGCACGAGGCGCGAGTACTCCTCCATGATGCGGGGATCGCTTCCCGAGAGCGATGTTTCGATGTTGGTGAGCACGTAGCGGAGGAAGGGCCAGGTGTCCGCGTCGGCCCGCAGCCGGTCGATCTCGTTTTCGGAGAGTTGCCGGAGGCCCGTGCCCAGCCCGTACCAGCCGGGAAGGAAAAAGCGGGCCTGCGACCAGCTGAAGACCCAGGGGATCGCCCGCAGGTCGTCGAGCGTGCGGGTGCCGGTCCGCCGCGAGGGCCGGGAGCCGATGCTGCTCTGTTCGAGCGCGTCGAGCGGAGTCGCCGTCGTGTAGAAATCCATGAACCCGTCTTCGCCCAGTAATCCCCGGTAGGCCTTTCCCGCTTCCTCCGAAAGATGGCGGACGGCGTCCTCGGTCTCCCTGGCGATGGTTTGGTCCCGGAGGTCCGAGAGCGAATGGAAGAATGTGCCGGCCATGAGCAGGTCCAGGTTGTGCCCGGCGGTGAGGTGGTTCGCGAATTTCTGGGCGATGGTTTCGCCCTGTTCGGTCGTCCGCAGGTCGAAATTGAGGGCGGAGGCCGGGAGCGCCTCGAGGAAACGGTGGGTCGGTCCGGCCCCGCGGCTGATCGTACCGCCCCGCCCGTGGAAGAAGCGGATGCGGAAGCCGTGTTCGCGGGCGAGGGCGGAAATTTCCTTCTGGGCCTCGTGGAGCCCCCACTGGCTCGCGAGGATCCCGCTGTCCTTGTTGCTGTCGCTGTAGCCGATCATGACCTGCTGCACCGGGAGGGCGAGGGAATCGAAGTCGCGGACCGCGCCGGTGTCTCCGGTGCGGCCCTTTTTGGCGAGGAGCCCGCCCCGGCGGTGCATCCAGCCGAGGGTATTCGCGGTGACCGGGTGGGAGAAAAATTTCTCCAGAATCCGGCAGCCGTTCCGGAGGTCGTCGAGGGTTTCGAGGAGGGGGACGACCGGAACAAGGCAAATGACGCCGAAGTCGAGCTTGCGGAGGAGACCCGCCTCCCGCGCAAGAAAGTAAACCGCGAGCAGGTCGGAAGCCGACCGGGTCATGCTCAGGATGAAGGAGCCGATGCCCTCGTCGCCATGGCGGTCGATGTAGCGGGCCACTTCGCGGAAAGCGGAGACGGACGCCCCGGCCTCGTGGCCGGGGGTCTCCCCCGCCGGGAGGAGGGGCAGGGCGGATTCCATCTGCCCGCTCAGGAACTCGACCTTCTTTGGCTCCGGCCAGGAGCTGAACCGGTGGTCCAGCATGCCCGCGCGCCCGAGAATCTGGTCGATCGCCTTTTCGTGGAAACCGCTGTTCTGGCGGATGTCGAGGGCCGCGAGGTGGAAGCCGAAGACCTCGACGTTGCGCAGGACGGGGTCCACGTCGAATCGGGCGATCCGCGAGGCGCCGATCGCGACCAGCGACTCGCGCAGGATCCGCAGGTCGGCGGCGAGGTCGAAGGAGTACCGGTAGAACCGGGTCGCGTCTTTTTCGTTTGCCGCCGGATCGAAATCGGGCGGGGGCAGGCGGGCGATGAGGAGGCTGACGAACTGGCGCCACGGTTCCCGCGGGTTTCGTTCGAGGATCGGTGCCGCCTCGTCGCCGAGAAGAGAGGCCATGGCCTCGATCTGTTTTACCAGGGGGGCGGGAGGGCTCTGGAGGATGGAGGAAAGGCTGAGCCGCGCCCTGAGGTCGGAGAGTTTGCGGCTCTGCAGGGCGAGGGCGTGCCGGCGGTACTCCGCGAGCGACTCCCGGGTGACCTCGGCCGTCACGAGGGGGTGCCCGTCGCGGTCTCCGCCGACCCAGGTCCCGAAGCGGAGCCGCGGACGCCGGGCCGAATCGGCGATCAGGGCGGGATCCCAGCCGTTGGCCTTCCAGACTTTCTCCAGGTCGCGGTCGATCTGCGGGAGCACCTCCGGAAAAACGTTGTCGAAGTAGTGGAGCTGCGACGCCCGCTCCGAGGCCACGCTCGGCTTGGTGAGGAGGGTCTCCCCCGTGCGCCACAGTCTTTCGAGGACGGTTTTGATCTCCTCCTCGATCACCTTGCGCTCGTTGGGGGTCCACATGGTGTTCTCGAGTTGGACGAGAAGAACGTAGAGTTCGCGGTGGCGTTCGAGGATGCTGACCCGCTTCGACTCCGTGGGATGGGCGGTGAGGACCGGCTCGATCCGCATGTAGGGAAGGGCATCGGCGACCTGCCGCTCGGTCCAGCCCTCCTCCTTCAGGCGCCGGAGGCAGGAGCCCCACAGCCCGGACTCGTGGAGCGGCCCGTTCGCGCGCTCATGGGCCCGCCTCATCTGGTTGGCGGCGTTCTCCTCGATCATGTTCAGGATCTGGAAGGAAATGGAGGTGGCCTGGATGATTCCCGGAGTCAGCTCGCCCGGTCCGTCCGCGCCCTCTCCGGCGATCCAGGGAAGATGGCGGGCGATCTCCTTCTCGCCCAGGTCCAGGAGCACCTCCCGGAAGCAGCCCATCAGGAAGGACAGGTCGGAATCGATCTTTTCAAAACCGATTCGGATTCGGTCTTCGTGGCTGAGCGGGTGTTTCGTGGTCATGGAGAGGCGGACGAGTGAATGGCTGTCAATCCAAGGTGCCTAGGGAAGGTCGGGCCGTCCGTCAAACGGTACTTCGGCGGCTCACGCGCGATTATCGAATAAGTTCCGATATTCGCTCCGCGCGCTTGTGGTTACACCCGAGTTCGCCGCCAACCATGCTTCGGGCTGGCAATTCTCCGCTGTATGTGTTTTCTTTATTTTGATGATTGCAACCGAAACCGATTTCAAGCCGTTCGTCCTCGAGCCGGGGACGGATGAGTCGGAACTGAGCGACGTTCAGCGCGAGATCCTCGAACTGAAGCGGGAGAAAAACGCCGTCCTTCTGGCTCACAACTACCAGGTCGAGGAGATCCAGCAGGTCGCCGACTACCTCGGCGATTCGCTCGGTCTCGCCTACAAGGCCGCGGAGTCCGATGCCGCGCGCATTCTTTTCTGCGGCGTTCATTTCATGGCGGAGACCGCCAAAATCGTAAACCCGGCCCGGAAAGTGCTTTTGCCCGACCTCGACGCGGGATGCTCGCTCTCCGACTCCTGCCCCCCGGAGAAGCTGGCCGCCTACAAGGAGGCGTATCCGGAGGTTTATGTGGTCGCCTACATCAACTGCTCGGCCGGCGTGAAGGCTCTCTCGGACGTGATTTGCACGAGCGGCAACGCCGCCCGCATCGTCGAACGGGTTCCGGAGGACCGGGAAATTCTCTTCGTGCCCGACCAGAATCTCGGGCAGTGGGTCTCGCAGAAAACCGGACGGCAGATGCGGCTCTGGCCGGGCAGCTGCTACGTACACGTCCTGTTCACCGTGCGGTCGATCCAGCGGGTCCGCGAGCAGTTCCCCCATGCGCCGGTGGTCGCCCACCCGGAATGCACCGACGCGGTACGCTCGGTGGCCGACCATGTGTGCAGCACCGAGGGCATGATTCAATTTTCCCGCGGGCATTCCTCCCGCGACATCATTGTCGCCACCGAGACCAGCATGCTCCACCGGTTGCGCAGGGATGTCCCCGAAAAGCGTTTCATCGCCGCCCCCGCCCAGCAGGTCGCCTGCGGGGACTACCGGACCGGAACCTCCGACCGGAGTGCCTGCAATTACTGCCGGTTCATGAAGATGAACACAATCGAGGGAGTCCGCGACGCGCTGAAGTACGACCGCCCCGAGATCGTTATGGACGAAGACATCCGGCGGCGGGCCTACGAACCTCTCAAGCGGATGCTGGACTGGAGTCGCTGACGGGTCGAGCGGTTCGCGTCGGTAGAGTGACCGGACTACGGACTTATCGGGCGACGAACACCGTCAACACCGTCCAGCCGACCAGGGCCAGCCCGCCGGCGAAGAGACAGGGGACGATCTGGGTGCGGATGTGGTCCATGAGGTCGCATCCCGTCGCGAGGCTGCTGAGAACGGAGGTATCCGAAATCGGCGAGCACTGGTCGCCGAAGACGCTTCCGTTGAGGATGGTCGCGAAGCAGATCTGGAGGAAGAAGACCGGCTCGGCCATGCCGCTGTTCTGGGCGACGGCCCAGGCCAGCGGCATCGCGAGCGGGAAAGTCACCGCAAAGGTGCCCCAACTGGTGCCGGTGGCGAAGGCGATCCCGAGCGAGATCAGGAAAAGGAGAATCGGCAGGATCCAGACCGGAACGCTCGCGCCGACGGCCTCGACGAGAAAAAGCCCCCCGCCGGTCTCGCGGCTGAGCCCGCCGATCACCACGGCCAGGAGGAGCACGACCGCCCCGTACACCACGCTCTGGAGTCCCGATTGAAAACCTTTCATCAGCTCCGCGAGGGACATTCCCCGCAGGCGGCTGATGAAGAAGGAAACCGCGAGCGCGATCCCGAAGGCCCAGAGAACGTTCGGCGAGTCGAGGAAGAGATAGGTGCCGACGGCGATGCCGATGATCAGCAGAACGGGCAGGAAAAATTCGAAGGCGGCGGGGCGGTATCCTCCGGGGACTTTCGTCTCGGTGGTCTCGGAGGATTGCAGGGGTGCGGCTCCGGGGCGGTCCAGCTCGCCGGTTTCCCGGGACCGGCCGATGGCCTCGCGGAAGGTTTTCCCCACGAGGGGCAGCTTGTCGATGCTGAGGAGAAAGGTGAAAAAGACGGCGAGAATCGCGTAGAACGAAAGATACACCGACGAAAAGAAGAAATCGAGGCGGTTCGCCTCCGTGGAGAGGGCCGCGACCCCCCCGACGAAGAGAAGCCCCTGCACATAAAGGGGCCAGGCGTTCAACGGAATCAGAATGGCGATGGGCGAGGCGGTTGAATCGACCACGTAGGACAGTTCCTCGTGGCTCACTTTCTCGCGGTCGGCGATCGGTTTCACCGTGGTGCCGACGAGGAGTGTGCTGATCGTGCCTCCCTGGAAAAAGAACACGCCGAGAAACCACGCCGCGAGCTTGGCCGTGCGCGGCCCGCGGACGAAACGGAGGGTCACCCAGTCGGCGAAGGCGAGGGCACCGCCGTTCCGTGACCAGAGTCCGAGCAATCCCCCGAGGAAAAGAAGGTAGAGGACGACGATCAGGGCGGCATCGGCGTTCGCGAGCCCGGGCCGGAGTACCTCGCCGGTGACGTCGTAGGCACCGAGGACCAGCGCCCCGGAGATGATCCCGCCGAGCAGGGCCGTCACCGGTTCCCGGGTCAGAAAGCACAGCACAATGGTCACGAAAGCCGGGAACAGGGACCAGATGCCGCGGTGGGAAACGACGTTCAGCTCGTAGTAGCGGGGCGGCTTTTCCGGATCGGCTGCCTCCACCACAACCTTCTCGCCCGGGGACTCCGGCAGAATGTCAAGGGGAGACCCGCGGAGAGGCCAGAGAACGGATTCGTCCACCGGCACGAAAGCCGCTTCGCCCTCTTCCCCGAGAACCGCTTCGGTCGATCCTTTGTCGAGAGCGGTGGCCTCGACGACGAAGACCGTGCGGGAAAATTGTCCGGCCCCCCACGAAAGCACAAGAGCGGCGACGAAAAACCAGAAGGGAACGGATCGGATCAGGCGCATAATCGGATAGGCATTGATGGACTCCCGTTTTATTTGCGCAACCCTAAATCGGCCCGGGGAGGTAAAGAAGGTGCGATGCTGATCCGCTGAACCCCGGCATAATCGTAGCATCCCGTAGCTGGATGACTTGAGTCGTCCAGCCCCGAACGCTCGGAGACCCCACCGCCGCCCGGAACGCCCCCTCCGGGGTCAGCGACCCCGGCCACAGGATAAAATCGTCCCCACCAAAAATCCCGAAATCCCCTGTAGCCGGTCTCGCCGAGGCCGGACAACCAGATCCGATCCCACGCAAGATTCCGAATCCAACGCCCCCCATGTCTCAACCCTCCACCCCTCCAATACTCCATGTTGGTGGGCTGGAGGGGAGAAAAATAAAGAAGAAAAATAAACCTGAATCCGTGAGATAATCTTGGCTATGCCGAATAATCCTGATTTTTAAGAAAGATGAAGTATAGGACACCCAAAGAAACGAC
>CAZDRT010000141.1:0-9867 GCA_964507815.1 uncultured Puniceicoccaceae bacterium | reverse complement strand
TTCGGTCTCTTCCGTGGTCGCGGGGCTTGCCCCTCGATCCGAAGGTGGTAGTGGTGGCGGATACCACCGAACCTCTCCGGGCCGACACCGGGCATCCGCGGAATTCAGGGTCGTTGCCCGTGCCGCCGGGGATCGGAGGGCAAGCCCACCGACCAAGAATCTCCCGGATGCAACCAAAAGTGCGGGTAAGGCGGCTGCCGCGCCACGACCACGAGCTTTTAGGGTGGAAACCCGGGGGCCGATCCGGTACGACTCTCTCTTTTCCCCATCCATGGTATCTCTCGCACCCAGTATCCGAGCCGTCGATCTGACCAAGCGGTTCGGCTCCAACCACGCGGTGGACCGGATCTCCTTCGAGGTCGGGGCCGGCGAGGTGGTCGGTTTCCTCGGCCCGAACGGCGCGGGGAAATCCACCACGATGCGGATTCTGACCGGCCTTCTCAGCGCCACCTCCGGCGAGGCCTGGGTCGCGGGGCGGTCGGTCGCCCGGGAGCCCGCCGCCATCCGGCACCTGATCGGGTTCATGCCCGAGAACAACCCCCTTCCCCAGGACATGCGGGTGATCGAATTCCTGCGCTTCCGCGCCCGGATCAAGCGGATCCCCGCCCGGCGGCGCAAGGCGCGGATCGAGGAGGTGCTCGACCTCTGCGACCTGCGGCACGGCGCGGAGCGCAAGATGATCGGCAATTTGAGCAAGGGCTACCGCCAGCGGGTCGGGATCGCCGACGCCGTCCTCGCCGAGCCCCCGATCGTGATCCTCGACGAGCCGACGATCGGCCTGGATCCCCACCAGATCCTCGGCTTCCGGCAGATGGTCCAGGCCCTGCGGGGGCGGATGACCCTCGTCATCTCCAGCCACATTCTTCCCGAGATCGAAAAGGTCTGCGACCGATCCGTCATCCTGAACCGCGGCCAGGTGGTCGCCAGCGGCACCCGCTCCGAACTCCGCTCGGTTTTCTCCCCCGGACACACCTACGAACTCCGGGTCGTGGGCTCGCTCTCCGAGGTCGAGAAACGGGTCCGGGAGGTGGACGGCGGTCTTGTTCTGCGCGATTCCTACCGGGAGCCCGGCGGAGAGATTCGCCGGATCACTTTCGCCTCCTCGGCGAAGACCAATCTCGTCCCCCGGATCATCGAGGGTCTCCGCGGGCCGGACGGGCCGGTCATCCACGAGATCCGTATCCGGCGCGCCTCCCTCGAGGATATTTTCCTGGCGGCCACCAAGAAGACCTGGAAGGAGGCCCCCGGGGGCGCGCCGGAGGATGCCCCCGACGGGGACGATGACGAGGAGGATGCCGCGTGAGGACTTTCTGCCATTTTCTCCGTCACGAGGTCCGCACGCTCCTCCAGAGTCCGGCCACCTACGTCGCCGGAGTCCTTTTCCTCCTGCTGATGGCTCTGATCTACTGGGCCATCGTCAAGGCGTTCACGCTGACCCCGCAGGAGGACACCCCCGCCACGCAGTTTTTCCGGGTCTTCTGGATTCCGGCCTTCTTCGTCGTGCCGCTCCTGACCATGCGGAGCGTCGCCGAGGAGCGGCGCACCGGCACCCTCCAGACCATCCTGACCACCCCGACGAGCGCGCTGGTCGTCGTCCTCGCCAAATTCACCGCGATCTACGGGTTCTACCTCTTCCTCTGGGGGTGCACCTTCGCCTTCCCGTTCATCACCGGCGGGCTGGCTTCGATCGAGCAGGCGCGGTCCATCCTTTTCGACATTCCCTCCCTCCTCGGCGGCTTCGTTTTCGTCGCCCTGAGCGGCACGCTTTTCATCGCCCTCGGGATCTTCTGCTCGAGCCTGACCCGCTCCCAACTCGTGGCGGGCATGCTCTGTTTCACCGGGCTTTTCCTGCTGATCGCGGGCAGCCGCCTCCTTCTCGACGTGCCCCTCCCCGAAAACGGCTTTCTCGAAACCCTCGAGGCACCCTTCCAATACCTCCAGACCTTCGAGCATCTTCTCGATTTCAGCGGGGGGATTATCGATTCGCGGCCCTTCGTTTACTACCTGTCGGGCTCGCTGCTCTTCCTCGTCCTCTCCACGATCCTCGTCGAACGCAAGGCATGACCTCCCGGGATGATTTTCGCCGCGTGAACCGCTGGAGGCGCCTGAATTCCGCCCTGCAGTTCGCGCTCTGCCTCGCCCTCCTCGGGGCGGTCAACTACTTGGGCTCCCACTATTTCGAGCGGCGGGACCTGACCGAGGACCGCAAGTTTTCCCTCGCCCCCGAAACGGAGGCCTATCTTTCGACGATCACCGATCCGGTCGAAATCTACGTCATCCTCCCGGAAATCGAGAGCGACGACACGAGTCGCCGTCTCAGCCGCGACCTGAAAAAGCTGCTCGCGAACATCGAACTCGTTTCGCGAACGAAGGGAGCGGCCAACATCAGCACCGAGTTCATCGACGTCTTCCGCGAGCGCAACCGGGCGCGGGAAATCATGGGCCGCCACGGGGTCACCTCCGAGAACTCGATTCTGGTCGTTTCCGGGGACCGGATGAAGCAGATTTCCCTCGATTCGCTCTACGACATCAAGGACGGCAAGATGCGCGCCTTCCGCGGAGAGTCCGGCTTTCTCTCGGCCATCCTCCAGGTGACCCGGCAGAACGACAAGAAGGTCTATTTCCTGCAGGGCCAGGGGGAGTACGACCTCTCGAGCGTCGATCCCCTGAACGGGCTTTCCCGGCTCGATTCCTTCCTCCGGGAGCGCGGTTTTATCGTCGAGAGCATCGATCCGAGCAATTTCGGGCGGATACCCGAAGACGCCGGGGCGGTCGTGATCGTCGCCCCGACCTCGCGCTACCGCGAGAGGGAGGTCAGTCTCCTGCGCGATTACCTCGACCGGGAGAACGGCAGCGTGATCGCCCTCCTCGAACCCGGGGAGGAAACAGGCCTGGAGACACTGGCACTCGAATGGGGGATTCGCATCGACGACCGCATCGTGGTCGATGTGGGTTCGGATTTCCAGTCCGCCACGGGGGATCTGATCATCCGCGATTTCTCCGAGCATCCCGTAACCGACTTTATCCGCAACCTCGATGTGACGGTCCTCTTCGGGCTGCCGAGACCCATCCTCCCGGACCCGGACGCCGGCCGCTCCCCGGACACGCTCAAGGTCGAGAGCCTGCTGCTGACATCCTCCAAGAGCTGGGCGGAAAGCGATCTCCGCCCGGGAACGGGCATTTCGTTCGACGAGGGCGAGGATCTGCAGGGGCCGGTCCCGATCGGGGTGGCTTCGCGGCGCGAGGCCGACACGGCTTTCGACTTCACCCTCTCGGCGGTCCAGGGCGGGCGGTTCGCCGTGATCGGCAACGCGGAC
The DNA here is from genome assembly GCA_964507815.1 of uncultured Puniceicoccaceae bacterium. GTDB lineage: Bacteria > Verrucomicrobiota > Verrucomicrobiia > Opitutales > Puniceicoccaceae > Puniceicoccus. The sequence goes on along the minus strand of CAZDRT010000141.1, from coordinate 6,550 downwards.
TTTGTCACCAACTCGCGCCTCGACGCCTTTGGCAACCGGCTGCTCTTCCTCAGCGCCCTCAACTGGGGCATGGACATGGGCGAGGAAATCCGCATCCCCCCCAAGGATGTGCAAAATTACCTCATCGTCATGAGCCAGTCCGAGCTGCGGCAACTTCTCTTCCAGCTGATGATCCCGGCGGGGCTCCTGACCCTGGCGGGGATCGTCGTCGCCCTCATCCGCCGCTAGAAACGCCATGAGACTGAAACTCACCCTCCTGCTCGCTTTTCTGAACCTGATCGCATTCGGAACGATCTACTATCTGGAGAACACCGACGACGATTCCACCGAAAAGCGCCCGCCCGAACCCGTCCTCTCTTCCTCGATCACCGGGAGCACCCGGATCGAAATCACCGGCGAGGCCGTGCCGGAGCGGCGCGTGCTCGCCCGCGAAGGGGAGGCGTGGAGCCTGCGGGAACCCGTGGTCTGGCCCGCCAACCCCAACGCGATCGACCGGATTTTCCGTGCCCTGCTTTTCCTGCGCAAGGACATCCGCTTCACGATGGCCGACGTCGAGCGCAACAACCAGAGCCTGGCCGACTACGGCCTCGACACGCCCGCCCTCGCCCTCACTTTCGAGAGGGACGGCACCCCCACCACCATCCGCATCGGCGCGCCGACCGACGTGGGCGAACGCTTCTACCTGCTGGGCCCCTCCGGCGAGGAGATTTTCGTGATCGACCAGGAGGTCGTGCGATCCGTGGCCCTCGATCTGCAGGATCTGCGCCGGAACACCCTTTTCGGAATGGACTTTTTCAGCGTGAAAGAGATGACCCTTCAGCCCGGCAACGGCCGCAATCTCCAAATCCGCCTCGCGGCCGTGGAGGACGGCTGGGTCTTCGAAGCTCCGATCCAGACCCGGGCCAGCGCGCCCGCCGTGGACGCCCGGCTCCAGGAGATTCTCGAGACCCGGTTGCTCTCCCTCCGGCCGGAAAGCCAGATTCCCCCCACCGAGTCGGGAGTCCTCGAACCGCGGTTGCGCGTCTCGCTCGACGACGGCGGCAACCGCCGGACCTTCCTTCTCGGCAGTCCGGTTCCCGACCGGGAGGACGTCGCTTACGGTAAAATGGAGGGCTTTCCGACGATCGTGACCGTGCCCGCGGAACCGTTTCTCGCCCTCGGGGACGCGCAGACCCGGCTCCGCGAAAAATCGTTTTTCCTCTTCCGTCTCCCGGCGGTCACCAGCGTCGATATCTCCAGCCCGACCCGCACCGTCTCCCTCCAGAAACTCGAAAACGACAGCTGGCGCGTCAAAGCAGAGGGCGAGGATCTCGACCCGGTCGGCTATCCCGCCGATCCGGGCGAGATCTCCCGAACGTTCGAGGAACTGGTCACGCTGCGGGCGCTCCGGTTCGTCAGCGACGCTCCCTCGGACTCCGATCTCCGGACCTACGGTCTCGACAAACCCCAGAGAGTCGTCGAAGTCGTCGGCCAGGAAACCCGCCGGCTGCTCCTCGGCGATCTCGACGTGGAGTCGAAAACCGTCTATGCCAAGGTAGCGGAAGATCCGTTCGTTTACGCCGTTCCGCTCGATGTCGTCCGCAACCTTCCCGTTTCCCCCCTCGCCTACCGGGACCGGCTGCTCGAGCGACTCCCCCAGGCCGCCCGCATCCGCGCGATCCGTGTGACCGATCTGGAGAGCGGAGAGACTCTGCTCGACCGCGCCCTCGGAGAGGACGGCCGGTCCTGGACCGCCGAGAGCGACGAGACCGGTGGCGTCGTCGCGAACGAGGAGGAGAACCGCGCCTTTGCCCGGGTTCTCGAACAGCTTCGCTCCTTCCGGGTGGAGTCCTACCTCTCCCCCGCGTTCACCCCCGGATTCCGGATCGACGAGGACCGCATCGTCCCCTGGCGCTACGCCCTCGAGGCGGACATCCTGCTTCCCGGCGGTGAAGAGGCCGCCGAGGAGACGCGGCGCTACGTCCTCACCGAACGGATCGAAGGCACCCTCCAGGGCGGAGGCTCGGAGGAAAAGGATGTCACCTTCACCCTGCCGCAGGACCTCATCGACGCCTGGAGCGCGCTTTTCCCCGAACGTCCGCTTCCGGAGGTTTACGATGCCGAAGCCGCCCTCGAGGCCGCCACCGCTCCCGACCAGACCAACGAAAAGAGCGAAGACCCGGACCAGCCGCCCGAAACTCCCGAAACAGCCGAAGCTCCTGAGCCGGAAGAAAAGCAGGAGCGGGAAACCGAACCCGTCGAACCGGAGCCCGCCCCGGAGTAACCCTCTCGTCCCGTGTTCCGCCATCGACGCGATTGCAGGTGGATCGCCTGCCTCCTGTGGCTGTTCACCGGGGTTCTCGGGCTGCTGCTCCTCGTCCAGATCCCGTTTGTTCTCCTCTTCGCCTTCTCGCGCGAAATCCACCTGCCCGCCCGGTGGGTGGAGAATCTCGCCTCCCGCGCCGCCGGCGACGAGTTCTCCGTGCGGCTCGATTCCGTGACCCTCGACCAGACCGGCACCCTCCGGTTCAGCGAAATTTCTCTCCACACCCGGAGCGGAAGACCGGTCGCCGAAGCGGAGTTTCTGGAGGTGGATCTTTTCGTTCCCTCGGTCTTTCTCGGGTTTCCCCGGGTGGAGGAGGCGGGCGGGCGGAATCTCCGGCTCCGGGACTTCAAAGGCCCTCTCGGCAATCCCGAGCCAGTGGCCTCCGTCGAAAGATTCCATCTTGTGCATGGCGATTCCGAGTGGATCATCGAGGACTTCCGGGCGCGTTGCGGCGATCTGCCTTTCGCCGCCGCCGGACGGATCGACACCGGCTCCTGGGACGCGCTGGCCGCCGAGTCGGATGCCGCTCCGGACGAGAATCTTTTCGAAAGAATCTTCGAAGCAAAGGCGCGGATGGAGCGTTTCACGGAACCATTCCTCTTCCTTCGTTTCGAGCGGACCGGGGCCGGAACCACCCGCGCCCGGCTCACCGCCGGTGCCGAGGGGGCGGAGTTGCCCTTCGCCACATCCCTCGCGGGATCCCCCCGCCTGACTTTCGGGGCGACGCTTGACGAAGAGGGGTTCCACCCCGGGGATATCCACCTCTCGGCCGGGGAACTCACCGAAGGCGACCGCCTCCGGGTGGCGGACCCGCGACTGCGGCTCACGCCGCCCCCCGGATTCCCCGGCGGGGCGCTCTTCGCGGGCGGACGGGCGCGGCTCTCCGCCCGAGCGATCGAGACCGCCGAGGGCATGCTCTCCTTTCCCACCTTTTTGCTGGAGGGCCGGGAGGGGCTTCGTTTCGCGCTCCGGGGACAGGTCGGTCTCTTTGGCAACCCGATCTCCATCGATGCCGGATTCAATCCCCTGCGGCGGACCATCGACGTCCGCGCGGCAGGCCGGATCGACACGGACGCACTCCTCCGGCATCCGCGCGTTCCGCCGGAGGCAAGGGAGCATCCCCTCCGGTTCGGGGAAGGCCTCTTCGTCCGCGCCTCGACCCGCTTCCAATTGGGCGATCCGATCCCCGGAAACATCCGCTTCCGCGCCGAGTCCGGCCCCATGAATCTCAAGGGTTTTCGGGGTCTTCGTGCCGCAGCCACCGGAGATTTCGATCCCGGCACTCTCCGGATGACCGTCGATTCCCTTTCCGTCCAGACCAAGGACTACCACTTCGACGGCACCTACCGGCACGATTTCGGGGACAACCGGTTTCGGTTCCGCATGCGGGGAGGTTTCCTCCCGGGCGATATCGACGGATGGATGCGTCCGTGGTGGACGGAACTTTGGGAGGATTTCGAAATCCGCGGCATCCCCTACGTCGATCTCGACCTGCGGGGAGACTGGGACCTTCGCGACCAAAGACAGCTCTTCGGCTGCATCCGGTTCGAGGACATCGTCCTCAAGGGCATGGCGATCGACCGCGGACACGCCCGCCTCCGGTCCCTCCCCTATTTCTTCGAATTGTTCGACCTGCGCGCCTTCCGACCGGAGGGCGAAATCCGCGGATCGACGGGCAATACGATCGATCCGGAAACCCGGGAGCAAACCGCCCGATTCCACGACTTCACCAGCACCGTCGATTTCGCCGCGATCGCTCCCCTCTTCGGAGAGGAGCTTCAGGAATTCGTCTCCGATTTTGCGCTGACCGCTCCCCCGGACCTGACCATCCGGGGGATTCTCCTTCCCGGAGCGGATGGGGACGAAAGGGAAAACCTGCTGATCCAGGCCCGCACCGATCAACCGCTGACCTACCGGGGCATCGCCCTCGATTCACTGACATTCAACGGCCACTACGCGAACGGGGTATTCCGCTGCGAGCCGGTCCGTTTCGGCCTGGGAGGGGGAACGGGCGAAGGTTGGTTGATCCGCCGCAGCGGCGAAACAGGGGGGAGAACCCACTCCACCGGACTCAGCTTTACCAGCGGGGATCCGGTGGCCGTGGTCCAGGCCGTACCTCTCTTGAGGGAAGCGCTCGGAGACCGCTTCGACCCGGACGAAAAGGGAACCCGGGAATCCCGCAACCTCGATTTTTCGATCGAATGTTCCGGCGATCTCGCCGATCCCGCCATGCTCCTCGGCGAGGGCAGCATCGACCTGACCACTCCGAACCTGGCGAACATCCGCCTTCTCGGCGTCTTCTCCCGGATCTCCGAAGAACTTCCCCTCCCCCTAACGCTCGGATCTTTCCAATTCGAAAGGGTTTCCTCCTCGTTTCTTCTCAACCGGGGTCTTGTCGAAGTGCCGGACCTCACGCTCCACAGCGCGAGTTCCCGGGTTCTCGCCTCCGGCGCCTACGACATGGCCGACGGCACCATCGACTTCAACGCCCGCATGCAACCCCTCGGCGAAGTCCGCTTTCCGATACTCGCCCAGCTCGGCAGCCTCCTCAACCCGGTCGGCCGCGTCTTCGAATTCCGGGTCTGGGGCGACCCCTACGATCCCGACTGGCGACTCTATCTGGATCCGCGAAGCTGGGAGTGAGAGTCCCCGGCAACGGTCGCTATTCCAAACACGTATCCTGCACAGTCATATAATGACACGGTCAAAATTTCTTGACGCATTTCGGATTATTTTCAATCTAAGGAAATTCATTGTTGACGTCTTCGTATCGTAGTTTTCTGATCAACCATAAGAGTTTTAGTGACATGGTAACAATAATCTTTATTCAATTTGAAAATTTTAAAAACCCGAAAAAATAATAATATGAGAAAGAGACCTAGATTAAAAATAGAAGAAGGATCCCGTGCCTTTTACCATTTGATGAGCCGGACGGTGAATGGGGAGAAATGGTTCGGAGTTAGAGAGAAGGAGTACCTGCGGAAACTGATCTGGCAGGTGGCCGAGTTTTCCGGGGTCCGGGTCATCACTTACGCGGTGATGGAGAACCACTTCCACGTTTTCGCGGAGGTACCTCCCGAGCGGGTGGTGCCGGATGAGGAGATTGTCCGGCGGTTCGCCGTGCTCTATCCGGAAACCACTCCCTGGCAGCCACTCACAGCCGAAGCCCTGGCCGATTTGCTTGCCGCAAACGATGACCGGGGGCAGGCCCTGCGGGCGGATCTGCTGGCCCGCATGCACGATGTCTCCTGGCTGATGAAGACGATCAACCAGCGGTTCGCCACCTGGTTCAACAAGTCCCGGGATCGCTTCGGGCCGGTCTTTGCGGAGCGGTTCAAGAGCGTGCTGGTGGAGGGGGATGTGAAGGTCCTGCGGACCGTGGCCGCCTACATCGACCTGAACGCGGTGCGGGCGGGGCTGGCCGACGATCCGAAGGACTACCGTTTCTGCGGCTACGCCGAGGCGGTGGTCGGCCACGGGGCCGCCGTGGACGGGCTGTCCGTGCTGGCCTGCGGGGGGCTGGAGGGCTATCGACAAAGCCTTTTCGGCATCGCCGCCGCGCCGAAGGAGGGCAAAAATTCCATCGATCCCGCAACGGCTTCCCGGGTGATCGAGCAGGAGCAGGGCAAGCTTTCGATGCCGGACATCCTGCGTTGCAAATGCCGCTACTTGACCGAGGGATATATCATCGGTTGTGGGGAATTCGTGCGGGAGGCTTCAGAGCCGTTGCAGCCGTACCGAAAACGCCCGATCCGGCCGAAGCCGATGGAAGGCACCGATTGGGACGGGCTGGCCGTTTTTCCCGGGATGCGCCCGTAGTCGCCACGATACGTCGGGGGGTCCGATGCACTTCCGGAGGATTCCCGCCCCGCCAAATTTATTCCGTGGCTTCCAATTCCCGTCCCCGCAATGCGACGGCTGAGGACCCGTTTTCGCAAGGCATTTTCTTGTTCTGTGACTGCCCTCAGTCTCAGCCCGCTGAAAGCAGCCGACTGGAGACAATGCTACGTCGTGGCACGGCAGCCGCCCTCCCTCAACCGGTGACTATCGGTCCATTCAAAAATAGCATTGTTCCGCTACTCTTCTCCCCCAGTTGTAATTACATCCGGGATCGGTGGGCTTGCCCTGCAGACCTCAGAAAAAGCCTCATTTCGCCCAATTCGTCTCGCAAGTGTGCTTCCCTTTCTATCACAACCGCTTCGCTAGAGAGCCCTGCGGGCGAGGTTGGGGAGTAGCTTTTGCTCC
>CAZDRT010000140.1:0-9875 GCA_964507815.1 uncultured Puniceicoccaceae bacterium | reverse complement strand
GATGATAACACCCTCCCGCGTACTCTACTCGTAGTGGCCGTCCCATAACTTCAAAACATAGTCGTCAAGTCGCTAATCTGTCAAGAATCAAGACCTGACGTCTTTTGGGTACGCTTGCTAATCTGTCAAGAATCAAGACCTGACGTCTTTTGGGTACGCTTGACGTAGCCGGGCTGCTTTAGCGCCCGCTTGTCGCACGATTACGGCGGTATTGGGTCGGGCGATAAATCAGCCCGACTACGTGGTTGGTTGACGTCGGCGGGCTGCTTTAGCGCCCGGTTTTCGTATGATCCCGGCGTTATCGGGTCGGGCGATCCCGCCGTCGCTCTGTGAGCTTCCTTCTTCGCCCTTCGGGCTACGCACGACACGACGGCGGACGGGGAAATCAGGCCGATTACTGCTGGTATGGATACCCTTCCGACTTGGCGGCGAGACGGGCTTTGACCGGATTGTTCCGGAAATAATCAATCCACCGTTTAAATTCGGGCTCGTCCCGCACCCAGCGATCATAAAGGGAATCCTGCCAGAGAGGACCGTTGCGGTTCAAAATCCCATTGATGAACCGGCTGCTTCGACCTTTGAACCGACGCCAGACAATTTGAAAACTTTTGATGTTTTCAATGGCCATCGGTTTCGTGAGCAGATGGAGATGGTTGGGCATGATGACCCAGTGTGCGAAGGCGAGGTTTTCGTGATTGTAACCGCCGATCCATTGGTGCAGCCCGACGGCGACCGTGCCAGTAAACGGAAGCGGGCCTTGCCCGGCATCCAGTGTGTTGTCGAGTATCCGGAAGTGCTTTCGGCGTAGGGCCGCGGCTTCCGGAGAGGCCGGTTCGATGTCGCGCAAGTTCCGCCCAATTTCCAAGAGACGACTTCTTGTGCTGACCGGCAAGCTGCCTTTGCAACGAAGCGTTACCGCGTAGCACCCGTAATCGACAACCCAGTGGGGGTGGTTGTCATTCCAGATGCCGACAAGGGTCCCATGCCAAGGACTTTTCATGTTCGGGAAATTTGTAGTTCGTTGGATAATCAATCAAGGTTATTGCGAGGCCCGGCGGTTGCGGTTGCCGTAGCGCGGTTTGCGTATGATCCCGCGTTATCGGGTCGGGCGATGAATCAGCCCGACTACGGATGGGCGGTTGCTGTGGTCGTAGCCGGGCTGCTTTAGCGCCCGGTTTTCGTATGGTTGCGGCGGTATTTGGTCGGGTGATCCCGCCGTCGCTCTATGAGCTTTGGCGGACAGGGAAATCAGGCCGATTACGCCTGACGTAGTCGGGGTTCCCGCTGAGCGGGACCCCGATTTTCCTTCGGTTGCGGCGGTGTCGGGTTGCGGATATTTCACGAAAAAACCTTTTCCTGGTGGAGAATTTCAACTAGGGTCCGGGACTATTCCACTATTCACCTGAATTCACTTTCGCCATGAACCGATTGATCCATTTACTCTTTCTTTCCCGGATGCGTGTGTTTCGCAGCTTAATGGGTGGGTGCGCCGGAACGCACAGTCGAGGAGCCGCCGGGCAGCGGACGGCACCGCGTCCGGCTCGGATGCGCATGAATGTTCGTTGCGCGGGGCAACGGGTCAAGGCAGCGTTCCTCCCCGTGGCTGCTTTAGCCTTGTGTGCGAATCCCTCGATGGGGCAGAGTGTATTTTCTTTTGTTGCGGATCGAAGTGGGACTGTGCAGAATCCTGTGTATGGTTTGAGCGCTACGGATACCGATTTTTATTTGTCTGATCAAAATTTTACGCGCACATTACCATTGAATTTCACTGGAAATGGACAAGATAGCACGCTTGCTAACTGGACAAATGGTAATCCTTTTACTCCTGTTGTTGACGCTGCATCGTTTGATAACAATTATATATTTCAACTCGACTCGAGTGGGAATATTTACAAAGTTAGTACAGTAAATGGTGCATTTGATACATCATTTGGCACTAGCGGTGTTGTAAATACTGGTTCAAATAAATCTTTTGGTATTGGCTATGATGCTGATACGAATAAAATTGGAATTGGAAAACTGGATGGTTCGGATATGACATTTGGAACATATGATTTAGGGACAAGTACGTTGTCTTGGAATGGTGATTTTAGTTTTGATACGAATACTTATGGAACTCCAACAGGTTTAGATTTTGCTCGTGTTGGTAATTCGGACAGAATGTTGGTTGGGACTGAAGATGGGCCTGGAAATGCACTGGGTCCGAATAATTTTATTCTCGACATGGATTTTAACTCAGGAGCGATTGGGCAATATGGAACAATTACAGGCAGTACTGATAAATTAGAAGATGTACATTATTTAGATGGAAAACTTGCTTTGGCGTTTGCATCGGGACCTGAAGGAAATATTCAAGTAATGGATAATTTCGCGCCAATTCCCGAACCCCGCAGCATGGCGTTCATCGCGGGTTTGGGCGCTCTGTTCGTGTTGCTCCGCCGCAGGTGCGGTCGGGTTTGAAGTGAGGAAGACGTGGGTTTTCGCAGGCGTTGGGTTGGAGCGGGACGATCTTTTTGTGGGTGGAAGGGCACCGGATAAACCAACTTCGCTCTTCGAGCTACGATGGTCTCAATCCGGGACTCCACCCGGGGACTGTCACCTCTCAGCTCTCAAGTTTCAGCTCTCATCCCTCCTCCTCACCCTTCCGTTTCCACTTCCCAGCGCAGGAGCGCGCGTTGGGTTTTGCTGAATTCGATGCCGATGAGGTGGATGGGTTCGCCCTTGCCGCGATAGGGAGCGGCGTAGTCTTTTTCCTTGATCTGGCGCAGGGCGGAGCCGTCGGCTTGGTCGCCGACGAGTTTGAATTCGAAGATATAGACCTGCTGCTGAAAGCGCATGACCATATCCAACCGCCGGGCATTGCTGGAGGCCTCGACGGTGATGTCGAGTCCGAGGGAGGCGAAGAAGGCGTAGAAGACGCTGGCGTAGTAGCCCTCGTATTGGGCGATGGGGTTGTTGGTGAACCACTCGTTGGGGAGGCTGGCGTAGAAGGCTTTGAGGTGCTCGCCCATCCCTTCGAGATCGTTGGCCAGGAGGAGGTCGCCAAGGCGGGAACGGACCATGACGATTTCGCGGGCCTCCGGGGTCCAGTCGCGGAGGAGGCTGTTGTTGAGACTTTGTTGCACCTCGCGGTTGGGGTAGCGCAGGCGGTAGCGATATTCGCCGAAGGCATGGATTTGCTCGTCGATGGTGAGATAACCGGCTTGAAACATGAGGGCTTCGGTGGGGATGTTATCGACATCGAAGGTGCCCAGAAGCGCGGCGTCGGTTTGCAGGTGGCTCAGTTCGGGAAGAAAGATTTTTCTCTGGGAGAGGAGTTTGATGAGGAAGGTGGGGGTCCCGCTTTCATACCAGTAGGGGCGGAACTCGCGTTCGGCGAAAAGCAAGAGGAGATCGAAGGGGTTGTACACCGCCTCGCCGTTCCAGTTGTAGCCGTTGTACCATTCGCGGATATGATTGCGGTCGAGTTCGCCGTCGGCTAGCTCGGGGGCGAAGACGTGATCGACATCGGCATCGGTGTAGCCGCAGAGGGCGCTATATTGGCCGTTAACGGTGATGTCGCGCAGGTTGTTTAAACCGGAAAATAGACTGACTTTGGAAAATTTGCTCACGCCGGTGAGGAAGACGAATTTGAGATGGGGGTCGGATCCTTTGATGACGGAATACAAGTCCTTTAAGCCGTCGCGAATTTCCTGGGCAATGTCGGGTTGGTCGAGGTTGTCGAGAATGGGCTTATCGTATTCATCAACCAGAATGACTATTTTTTGATCATTTTTATCGGCGATAGCTTCGATCAGGGCGTGAAAACGACCGGAAAGGGTAGGTTCATCAAGGGAAACGCCAAACTTCCTGGCTTTGGCCTTAAGGATTTCACCGATTTTGTCCCTTAGGTCGGAAAGGGATCGCACGACCCCATCAGAAAAGCTGATACGGATGACCGGGTAATTTATCGACCAGTCCCAGTGCTTTTCAGCGCAGAGGCCGGTAAAGAGGGATTGATTGCCCTCGAAGAGTTCCTTGAGGGTGTCGAGAAAAAGGCTTTTGCCAAAGCGGCGGGGGCGGGAGAGAAAGTAATAGCCTCCGTCTTCGATCAACTGAAGGGCAAATCCGGTTTTATCGACATAGTAGCAACCTTCGTTGCGCAGTTTGGCAAAGGACTGAATCCCAATGGGCAAATTTTTACGCGGGAGGGCCATGGTTAATCTATCATTGGGGCAAATACAGACTTGTCAAGACGGCAGGCCGGGGCAAGGGTAAAAGAGAAGATGTCAGAAGTCGAAGATCAGAAGTCAGGAGTTCCCGCTGGGGCGGGATTTCGCTATGCTTCCATCCGTCGCCCTCTGGGCTATGGAGGACAGGCAACGGAAACGGTCGGAAATAAGGACTTCACCAAAAAGACGTCAGGTCTTGATTCTTGACAAAAGTTCGGTCCAAGCGAGTAACTTTTTCCCGTGTGGCTCTTCTATCCATTTTCGACCTCGCTTTTGCGGATTGTGCGGAGAATCCGTTCGACTTCGGTTGCTCGCTTTTTATCCATAAGCACACGCCGGGCGGCTTGGCTTGCCGTCGAAGGCGAACCCATTTCGAGGCGACCCGCCAGCCAGCGGTTGCTCACCGAGGTTGTTCCTTTCATGACCGCCGCCAGCACGCTCTTTTCCCCGGCCATTTTCGGCTTCGGCAAGTGATCCCGGTATTTTCTCCATCCAGACCTCGTATCGGCAAGTCCACCGGCTTCCGACAGCACCGTCGATGGCTCTAGCCACGACGGACGACTTTTCTTCTCAAACCGGGGAAGACTGCTCCACCCCAAGGTGAAAGTGATTTCCTCCCGATTCGCTTCGCTCATTTCCCTGTGGCGGGACTTAAAGCATGATCACGTAGGCATGCACGGCCCAGCCAAAACGCTCAGCCGCCTCGCCCAAAGTCCGCTCAAAGGCTTCGGCAGCACCCTTCCCGGCAAAGATCCGCTGCCGGTAGTTCCCTCGATTGATCACACTTGTCCCGCCATAGCAAGCGAAGGCGGATGATAACACCCTCCCGCGTACTCTACTCGTAGTGGCCGTCCCATAACTTCAAAACATAGTCGTCAAGTCGCTAATCTGTCAAGAATCAAGACCTGACGTCTTTTGGGTACGCTTGCTAATCTGTCAAGAATCAAGACCTGACGTCTTTTGGGTACGCTTGACGTAGCCGGGCTGCTTTAGCGCCCGCTTGTCGCACGATTACGGCGGTATTGGGTCGGGCGATAAATCAGCCCGACTACGTGGTTGGTTGACGTCGGCGGGCTGCTTTAGCGCCCGGTTTTCGTATGATCCCGGCGTTATCGGGTCGGGCGATCCCGCCGTCGCTCTGTGAGCTTCCTTCTTCGCCCTTCGGGCTACGCACGACACGACGGCGGACGGGGAAATCAGGCCGATTACTGCTGGTATGGATACCCTTCCGACTTGGCGGCGAGACGGGCTTTGACCGGATTGTTCCGGAAATAATCAATCCACCGTTTAAATTCGGGCTCGTCCCGCACCCAGCGATCATAAAGGGAATCCTGCCAGAGAGGACCGTTGCGGTTCAAAATCCCATTGATGAACCGGCTGCTTCGACCTTTGAACCGACGCCAGACAATTTGAAAACTTTTGATGTTTTCAATGGCCATCGGTTTCGTGAGCAGATGGAGATGGTTGGGCATGATGACCCAGTGTGCGAAGGCGAGGTTTTCGTGATTGTAACCGCCGATCCATTGGTGCAGCCCGACGGCGACCGTGCCAGTAAACGGAAGCGGGCCTTGCCCGGCATCCAGTGTGTTGTCGAGTATCCGGAAGTGCTTTCGGCGTAGGGCCGCGGCTTCCGGAGAGGCCGGTTCGATGTCGCGCAAGTTCCGCCCAATTTCCAAGAGACGACTTCTTGTGCTGACCGGCAAGCTGCCTTTGCAACGAAGCGTTACCGCGTAGCACCCGTAATCGACAACCCAGTGGGGGTGGTTGTCATTCCAGATGCCGACAAGGGTCCCATGCCAAGGACTTTTCATGTTCGGGAAATTTGTAGTTCGTTGGATAATCAATCAAGGTTATTGCGAGGCCCGGCGGTTGCGGTTGCCGTAGCGCGGTTTGCGTATGATCCCGCGTTATCGGGTCGGGCGATGAATCAGCCCGACTACGGATGGGCGGTTGCTGTGGTCGTAGCCGGGCTGCTTTAGCGCCCGGTTTTCGTATGGTTGCGGCGGTATTTGGTCGGGTGATCCCGCCGTCGCTCTATGAGCTTTGGCGGACAGGGAAATCAGGCCGATTACGCCTGACGTAGTCGGGGTTCCCGCTGAGCGGGACCCCGATTTTCCTTCGGTTGCGGCGGTGTCGGGTTGCGGATATTTCACGAAAAAACCTTTTCCTGGTGGAGAATTTCAACTAGGGTCCGGGACTATTCCACTATTCACCTGAATTCACTTTCGCCATGAACCGATTGATCCATTTACTCTTTCTTTCCCGGATGCGTGTGTTTCGCAGCTTAATGGGTGGGTGCGCCGGAACGCACAGTCGAGGAGCCGCCGGGCAGCGGACGGCACCGCGTCCGGCTCGGATGCGCATGAATGTTCGTTGCGCGGGGCAACGGGTCAAGGCAGCGTTCCTCCCCGTGGCTGCTTTAGCCTTGTGTGCGAATCCCTCGATGGGGCAGAGTGTATTTTCTTTTGTTGCGGATCGAAGTGGGACTGTGCAGAATCCTGTGTATGGTTTGAGCGCTACGGATACCGATTTTTATTTGTCTGATCAAAATTTTACGCGCACATTACCATTGAATTTCACTGGAAATGGACAAGATAGCACGCTTGCTAACTGGACAAATGGTAATCCTTTTACTCCTGTTGTTGACGCTGCATCGTTTGATAACAATTATATATTTCAACTCGACTCGAGTGGGAATATTTACAAAGTTAGTACAGTAAATGGTGCATTTGATACATCATTTGGCACTAGCGGTGTTGTAAATACTGGTTCAAATAAATCTTTTGGTATTGGCTATGATGCTGATACGAATAAAATTGGAATTGGAAAACTGGATGGTTCGGATATGACATTTGGAACATATGATTTAGGGACAAGTACGTTGTCTTGGAATGGTGATTTTAGTTTTGATACGAATACTTATGGAACTCCAACAGGTTTAGATTTTGCTCGTGTTGGTAATTCGGACAGAATGTTGGTTGGGACTGAAGATGGGCCTGGAAATGCACTGGGTCCGAATAATTTTATTCTCGACATGGATTTTAACTCAGGAGCGATTGGGCAATATGGAACAATTACAGGCAGTACTGATAAATTAGAAGATGTACATTATTTAGATGGAAAACTTGCTTTGGCGTTTGCATCGGGACCTGAAGGAAATATTCAAGTAATGGATAATTTCGCGCCAATTCCCGAACCCCGCAGCATGGCGTTCATCGCGGGTTTGGGCGCTCTGTTCGTGTTGCTCCGCCGCAGGTGCGGTCGGGTTTGAAGTGAGGAAGACGTGGGTTTTCGCAGGCGTTGGGTTGGAGCGGGACGATCTTTTTGTGGGTGGAAGGGCACCGGATAAACCAACTTCGCTCTTCGAGCTACGATGGTCTCAATCCGGGACTCCACCCGGGGACTGTCACCTCTCAGCTCTCAAGTTTCAGCTCTCATCCCTCCTCCTCACCCTTCCGTTTCCACTTCCCAGCGCAGGAGCGCGCGTTGGGTTTTGCTGAATTCGATGCCGATGAGGTGGATGGGTTCGCCCTTGCCGCGATAGGGAGCGGCGTAGTCTTTTTCCTTGATCTGGCGCAGGGCGGAGCCGTCGGCTTGGTCGCCGACGAGTTTGAATTCGAAGATATAGACCTGCTGCTGAAAGCGCATGACCATATCCAACCGCCGGGCATTGCTGGAGGCCTCGACGGTGATGTCGAGTCCGAGGGAGGCGAAGAAGGCGTAGAAGACGCTGGCGTAGTAGCCCTCGTATTGGGCGATGGGGTTGTTGGTGAACCACTCGTTGGGGAGGCTGGCGTAGAAGGCTTTGAGGTGCTCGCCCATCCCTTCGAGATCGTTGGCCAGGAGGAGGTCGCCAAGGCGGGAACGGACCATGACGATTTCGCGGGCCTCCGGGGTCCAGTCGCGGAGGAGGCTGTTGTTGAGACTTTGTTGCACCTCGCGGTTGGGGTAGCGCAGGCGGTAGCGATATTCGCCGAAGGCATGGATTTGCTCGTCGATGGTGAGATAACCGGCTTGAAACATGAGGGCTTCGGTGGGGATGTTATCGACATCGAAGGTGCCCAGAAGCGCGGCGTCGGTTTGCAGGTGGCTCAGTTCGGGAAGAAAGATTTTTCTCTGGGAGAGGAGTTTGATGAGGAAGGTGGGGGTCCCGCTTTCATACCAGTAGGGGCGGAACTCGCGTTCGGCGAAAAGCAAGAGGAGATCGAAGGGGTTGTACACCGCCTCGCCGTTCCAGTTGTAGCCGTTGTACCATTCGCGGATATGATTGCGGTCGAGTTCGCCGTCGGCTAGCTCGGGGGCGAAGACGTGATCGACATCGGCATCGGTGTAGCCGCAGAGGGCGCTATATTGGCCGTTAACGGTGATGTCGCGCAGGTTGTTTAAACCGGAAAATAGACTGACTTTGGAAAATTTGCTCACGCCGGTGAGGAAGACGAATTTGAGATGGGGGTCGGATCCTTTGATGACGGAATACAAGTCCTTTAAGCCGTCGCGAATTTCCTGGGCAATGTCGGGTTGGTCGAGGTTGTCGAGAATGGGCTTATCGTATTCATCAACCAGAATGACTATTTTTTGATCATTTTTATCGGCGATAGCTTCGATCAGGGCGTGAAAACGACCGGAAAGGGTAGGTTCATCAAGGGAAACGCCAAACTTCCTGGCTTTGGCCTTAAGGATTTCACCGATTTTGTCCCTTAGGTCGGAAAGGGATCGCACGACCCCATCAGAAAAGCTGATACGGATGACCGGGTAATTTATCGACCAGTCCCAGTGCTTTTCAGCGCAGAGGCCGGTAAAGAGGGATTGATTGCCCTCGAAGAGTTCCTTGAGGGTGTCGAGAAAAAGGCTTTTGCCAAAGCGGCGGGGGCGGGAGAGAAAGTAATAGCCTCCGTCTTCGATCAACTGAAGGGCAAATCCGGTTTTATCGACATAGTAGCAACCTTCGTTGCGCAGTTTGGCAAAGGACTGAATCCCAATGGGCAAATTTTTACGCGGGAGGGCCATGGTTAATCTATCATTGGGGCAAATACAGACTTGTCAAGACGGCAGGCCGGGGCAAGGGTAAAAGAGAAGATGTCAGAAGTCGAAGATCAGAAGTCAGGAGTTCCCGCTGGGGCGGGATTTCGCTATGCTTCCATCCGTCGCCCTCTGGGCTATGGAGGACAGGCAACGGAAACGGTCGGAAATAAGGACTTCACCAAAAAGACGTCAGGTCTTGATTCTTGACAAAAGTTCGGTCCAAGCGAGTAACTTTTTCCCGTGTGGCTCTTCTATCCATTTTCGACCTCGCTTTTGCGGATTGTGCGGAGAATCCGTTCGACTTCGGTTGCTCGCTTTTTATCCATAAGCACACGCCGGGCGGCTTGGCTTGCCGTCGAAGGCGAACCCATTTCGAGGCGACCCGCCAGCCAGCGGTTGCTCACCGAGGTTGTTCCTTTCATGACCGCCGCCAGCACGCTCTTTTCCCCGGCCATTTTCGGCTTCGGCAAGTGATCCCGGTATTTTCTCCATCCAGACCTCGTATCGGCAAGTCCACCGGCTTCCGACAGCACCGTCGATGGCTCTAGCCACGACGGACGACTTTTCTTCTCAAACCGGGGAAGACTGCTCCACCCCAAGGTGAAAGTGATTTCCTCCCGATTCGCTTCGCTCATTTCCCTG
>CAZDRT010000139.1:0-9894 GCA_964507815.1 uncultured Puniceicoccaceae bacterium | reverse complement strand
GGGTTCGCCATCTTCCCCTGCCGATGCCAGTAAGGCGGCAAGCCAACCTTACTACCCAGGGGAAATGCAGCCATGTTCCTGGTTGCTGGTTCCTGGTTGGGGAGAGGCGAAGGGATGGAACGCGCAGGATATGGGTTCCGCTCTTCCTCGAAAGGGGCGGGGACCCTGCGAATTTCCGGTCCGCGTTTCTCCACAAGCGTCAGCGGTTATGGGATTCGTAGAAATGGCTCTCGCCATTCCTTTACGGGCGAAGGTGGGCTCCGGCAGCTGCCGGAAACCCACCCACTGGGGCGATGTATGCCCGCCACAGCATTGGGTTGTCCAAGTGACGGATCAGGAACTTTTGATGCTGCCCTGATCACGCGGGAGCCATCTGCTTTCGCGTTGTCTTCCTCCGCTTTGGCTTCGATCCCGGATCCCGCAATTCAATGACCAATTCTTTTCCAAGAGCCTGAGCAACTTTGCGGAGCGTTGAGACATGCGCGTCGCTGGCCTGATTCTCCAGTCGGGAGATTACCGACTTCTTCGTGTGTATGGCGGTCGCCAACTCTTCCTGGGTAACGCCCGCGTCTTGGCGAGCTTCCTTCAGGAGAACCCCGATGAGGAACTCCTGATAGCCCGATTCGTATGCTTCGGCAAAGGAAGGGTCGCGATCCTTGCGCTGTTGAATGTATTTATCGAGATCGTCCATGGTTCATTCTTTTCTTGAGATACTGAGTCGGCGGCCTTGGAAGGGTGCGGACCAGATCGAGCACCCAAGCGACTTTTGGGGCCCGCTTACCATCGAGAGATTCAAGGAAATCCTCAACCGGGCAGGCTCCAGATTGCTGCCTGTAGAACTGGATTGATCGCATGCTGAAAAGTTAGCATACATGCGAACTTCGTCAAGAGTCGATTCACAACCATCTCGTCAGCATGAAGGGCGAAATTCAAGCCGGACCGACCGAATACCCAAAAGGACATCCAAAAGGTCTTTAGATGGTCCGCACTCATCGGTTTCGGGATCAAAGGCGGGCTAGAAAAGGGCCGTCGGATCATCGAAAGCTTGTAGCTCTTCAGTCACCTTGTCAACATCGGGAACGCCAAATCCCTGGCCATTCACCCTTGACCCATACAAGTGCCGCCTAAAGATTATCGGGCTTTCCTTTGAAAGATTGTTTTCCGAACCCCGAAAAAAGTTATGAAAGTTCTCGTTATTGGATCTACCGGCAAGATTGGTTCGCTACTGGTGCCCCTGCTGATCGAAGAGGGCCATGAGGTGGTCGCTGCCCTGCGCGACGAGGGCAAGGGCAAGGTGCTTCAGGAAAAAGGGGCGCATTTGCATTCCTTGGATTTGGAATCCTCAATTGCCCCTGCTTTTTCCGGTATTGATGCATGTGTGTTTACCGCCGGTTCCGGTGGGTCGACCGGCAAGGATAAGACGCTTTTGGTCGATCTCTGGGGCGCGATCAAAACGATACGCGCCTGCGAGGAGCGGGGCGTGTCACGCTACATCATGATCAGCGCTCTGCGTGCTCACGATCCGGACTGCGCCCAAGAGGGCATTCGACCGTATCTCGCGGCGAAGCACGGAGCGGATGAAATCCTGCGGCACAGTAAGCTCGACTTCACGATACTGCGCCCCGGTCGGCTCACCGACGAGGCCCCGAGCGGAAAGATTCGAGTCGGTCCGGGCTTGGCCCACGATTCCGGTGAGATCGCACGGGGCAACGTAGCGCTCGCCGTTTGCGAGTGCCTGCGCCAAAAGTCCACCGTCGGCCGAATCATCGAAGTACTCGATGGAGAAATTCCGGTGGCGGACGCACTTGCTGGGTAGCGAGGTGCAATCGAGGTCTCGAAGGAGGAGACCGGGGTGTATCATTGCATGAGCCGCTGCGTCAGGCGGGCCTTTCTGTGTGGGGAGGATTCTTATTCCGGGCGCAATTACGAGCATCTACGACCGGGTGGTCTCCCGCCGGGCAAAGGAGCGACTGGAGAGGCTGGGGGAAGTGAAGAATCCGACCCAGGCCCAGAAACGGGAGATTTCGCGTGAGGAAAGTCGAATGAACCGGGGTCAATGGCTGGTGAAGTTCGCAGAGGAGGAGAGTCCCTTCCGTGGAATGGACGAAGAGGCGGCAGTGAGAATCTGTATCGCTGCGGGAAGAAGGCGGCGTAAGGGTATCGACTCTGATCCGGACTCCGCTCATCACTCCTCGGCCACGCGGACGGCTTCCTGGCGTTTCTCGGCCCGATATTTCTCGCGGGTGCAGGCCATCGCGGCACGGTCTGCTGCGCTGGGCCGGGGGAATTTTGCGCCGGGCGCGGGAGTTTCAAACACCCGGTCATAGTAGCCGCCGTTGCCTCCGCGGCGCTCCCGCAGTTTGCGAATGTCTTTTTCCAAATCGTTCATGGTTCGACTTTTCCCATTAAAACTACGGGGACATCGGCCTTTTGTCCACCGATATCCACCGTTTCCACAGACTCCCCGACCAGGGCAAGCCTAGTGCCGCCGGGTAGCACCCACTCCGATTCCCGCGAGCCTTTGCCGCCGGTAACGGCAAAGACGGGAGCCATATCAATCGCTCCATCGATTTCGTCGAGCCGCATCAAAAACCCTCCGGCGTCGAGATAGCCTTTTTCCGATATATCCCGCACGAGCGAAAACGAATCTCCCGGCGATGCCACCAGGGCACCGCCGTCTTTCCGGATCGCAGCCAACCACCCCGGCGCATCCGGTCCGGCGGCACCCCGCCACAGCGCACCCGGCGGCTTTGATGGAGCGACCGACGCGAGAACGCCTTCCATGATCTTTCTCCATCGTTCGGCCTCCGGAGTTGATCCCCACTTCAAATCGTGAAAAATCTCCCTATCTTCCGCCCACGCCTTCAATGCGGAGGCCTCCGGCGTGTCCGGGTGTTCCCGCACCCATGTGGCCAGTTCCTCGTTGGTCATTTTCACGGACACGTCTCGTTTTGTGGCAGCAATAAACGCCGCCGTCAACCCGTTGGCACTCGCCGTGAAAAGTCCAGGGGTCAAACAGAAAGCGCCGATTAAAATCGGTGGAGGACACAAAAGGTCTTGATTCTTGACAATTGATCTCCCCTCATCGGACCAAATACCACCTGTGCGACTAAAGTCGTTCCGCGACGGAGGCAGAACCGACGGGTATAGCCCTTCCCTTTTCGTGAGTCTTTGTGCCTCTTTGTTGCAACCCCGCAGGTTCTGGTTTTCGGCTGGCGGTTTTCCGGTTCCCGGTTCCGCTGTTCGGTGTTGGATGTTCGATGCTGTAAGTCCCGCCCCGCAACGCGGGGGAAACTCGCGAAGCGTGTCGGGGTTCGCCATCTTCCCCTGCCGATGCCAGTAAGGCGGCAAGCCAACCTTACTACTCAGGGGAAATGCAGCCATGTTCCTAGTTCCTGGTTGGGGAGAGGCGAAGGGATCGAATGCACAGGATATGGGTTCCGCTCTTCCTCGAAAGGGGCGGAGAGCCTGCGAACTTCCGGTCAGCGTTTCTCCATAAGCGTCAGCGGTCATGGTATCCGTAGAAATGGCTCTCGCCATTCCTCTATGGTCGGATCTCCCGGATCTCGATCAAAGAAATCCCTTCCAGTTTTTTCCTGAGCAAAGGGAGGCGGGACTGGCTTGCCGAATCGCTGGAAAGGAACCCAGGCAGAGCTTCCCGGAAATCCGGTTCAGCCGAGAGGGAACGAACTCCGTTGACTAGATAATCCCGCAAGTCCCTTCGCGACAGATTGATTTCTTCAACGATCCTATCTCTGCCGTCGATGACAGCGATAAAGTCCTCCAAATCATGGCTTCCAAAAAAGTCTCCTTTTCCTCTTTCGGTGAAGGTCAGGTATTTGGTTGCCAGAAACCCGATTGGCGAAACAATGCGAAGCGTCGTGTGGGCATATTCCACCGTTTCGGCAGTCTGCAAGGCTTCGGCGAACCATTGGGTGTTTAAGCCGTAGCGTTCACCAGAGGTTGGCATCACATCGACAACGAGTTTTTCTAATCTCCATCGACAGAGCGGACCGTCGGTTGCGTTATCGAAACCAGCTTTCCGCAAGGATTCCTCCACAGCAGCGTAGTCCCGATCACTGACGACTTCTACGATGACATCAACATCATCGGTTGGACGCGCGGGACCCAACTCGGGATCATCGAGGAGGAGGTTTACCACCGCTCCACCCGTAAAGGCATAGTTGATCCCGATCGGGTCGAGGTGCGTCGCCACCGCCCGCAAGGCTCCGATCTTAAACTGCGGCATGGTGAAACAGCTTTTCCTTGAGAACTTCTCTGGCAATCTTTCGATCCCTTGCTCTTCCAATGCGGAGAGCATCTACCAACGCAAGTAAATCGTAGAGCCCGGGTTCTCTCAGGGATGCCTTAGGGACGCTCCGGTAGAGGGGGCGGACTGCCACCCCCTGCATCTTTCCCTCTGGATCCGGCCAGACCGGAGGCAATTCCGAATTCCCGGTAATTTTATCGGCCATTACGGGAGCCGCCCAAGCCGTTGGTATTCCGCGGGTCACCTCACCGGGCCTTTCGGCGAACGCATAGGGAACGCCATGCTCTAGAAAGTCGAGGAACGGGTTCCGACGCACCTCTCCGGTTTCGGGATCTAACAACCGGGCCTTCTCCAGACGCCGAACCGCGGCATGGACCTCGGAAGCACTCATCCCCAGGCGCAATCCACGCTCCGCATAAGTGCCCATTGTCCCTTCCTCACGGCAGAGATCTAACGCTACAAATACATCTTGGGCTTTAATCATTACCGCTATACGCTATTCGCGAATTGCGAATATGCAAGAGAAATTTGTCCATTACGTCCCTTGTCCGAACCAAAAGAATGACATCCGGAGGGGGATCAGTCCACGAATTCTTGCAACGACACTCTTTTCATCAAATTCGAGGAGATCGATTGAGGACACCCATGTCCTCAGTAAGGCGGCAAGCCAACCTTACTACTCACGGGAAATGCAGCATGTTCCTGGTTCGTGGTTGGGGAGAGGCGAAGGGATCGAACGCACAGGATCTAAATTCAGGGATCGGCTCTTTATCGAAGGGGGCAGGAGACCCTGCGAATCTCCGGTCAGCGTTTCTCCATAAGCGTCAGTGGTTATGGATTTCGTAGAAATGGCTCTCGCCATTCCTCTAGTGTCATCGATATCACTCACCACCCACAATGGATACTCAGAACAGCCGGAGGGAGTCAGTCCAAGTTTCCATGATCTTAGTGGCAGATCACGCTATTTAAAATATTGACCCTCTATTTAATTAGCACCTATTTTTATTTTAATTTCTTTGTTTTCCAACCACTGATGCAGGCATACAGCGCGGGAATTTGGCATAAGCAGTTCGGATACAACAGCTTTACCACTTTTCGAACACTTATTCGGCCAAGTCTGGGTGAACGCCAAGATGGTCGCCGAAGCAGCCGGGGTTTCCCAGCCCACCGCTTACAAGCTGATTGACCGTTTCGTGCAACAGGGGCTCCTGGTCGAATTTCCAAAAAAATTGGAAAAGTCTTCCTGGTCTACCCCGGTGAACTCTCCTTTCCGTTGCGCGAAGGAATGGAAATGCTGGGATATGCAAACATTCCCGAATTCAAATTCCCCTGAGCAAAGAATCTTTCAGGAAGCCTCCGACATAGGGTTTCGCCATAAGGCCTTCAGAGCGGTCTGATGGTGTCGGCCAACTCGTTGCGGTGCCTTTGAGGACAGGCGGCGGTATCGGCGAAATGTTTCCATTGAGCCACCGCACCATTGACCGCCTCGATGGCCTCCAGAGCATGCGGCTTGTCTATGCCGATACGGCTGGCCAGCTCCAGGCAATGCTCGCGAGTCGGCTCACGACCTTGACCGAGGATGGTACTGGAGTGTTCGCCCCCGGGACCCGCACTGAAGGTCAAATCGTAGGCGGG
The DNA here is from genome assembly GCA_964507815.1 of uncultured Puniceicoccaceae bacterium. Taxonomy (GTDB): domain Bacteria; phylum Verrucomicrobiota; class Verrucomicrobiia; order Opitutales; family Puniceicoccaceae; genus Puniceicoccus. The sequence goes on along the minus strand of CAZDRT010000139.1, from coordinate 3,989 downwards.
CGCAAGCGACCACTCCTTGTGTTCGTGGTCCAGCAGGTAGGAAAAATTCTTGGCGTGGTCATCTCGATTGTGCGTGGCGACATTGAACAGCATCAGGCGGTAAAGCCGTAACACATCCTGGTGATTGCGCGTCAAGGCCTGCGTCACTCTCAACAAGTCCTCGTAGTCGGTGGCCGGGATCCGAAAGTCAACATGCACCAGGTTGGCAAAAGTGTGAACATGAAAGCGGCGGTTCCCCCGCCCTCGGTCAAAGCGCTTGACCGCGAAATAGCGCCGCTTGGCCTTGCCCTTCCCGACCTCAAAAAGGCGCGTCTCAGGCACGAGTATGCCTGCTTCACGTGCCATCAAGAAATAGGCGTATTCCACCGGGCCCGCATGGGAGGCATCGCTCTTGGAAGAAAATTTGATCAGCCAGTGCTCATAACCATCGGGCAGCTCGGCATCGCCGGAAATAATCGTGTTGCCCTTAACGCCTATCAGCGCCTTGGGGCGGGCTCCACCGGGAGAGCCACCCACACGCATCAACTGCGGCAGCACCTCCTGTTCGTTACCCTCGAAAATGGCCTCCGCGTGAGAGCCCAACTCAAAGAGGTCAATGACATCGCCGGCGGCTTCGGGTTCGCTCGGCGGGTGATAAGTCAAAGCCCCCATGGCACGGCTGCCAAGGTAGGCCAGACGATCCAAAGACGAGAGCGTTTCCAGCCGAACCCCTTCCCGACGGAAATGACGGTCCATCAAGAGCAGACCCCAGCCATCGGGTAATGAATCGCTGAAAAGCCCTGGCAAATCGCCAATATGACGGTCCGTGTGCTCCAACAGACCGGGCCGCAGGGGCAGCATAAACGGAGACAGGGGTATCTCCGTTTTAAGAAAATCAGCATGATATTCGAAAAAAACACGTCTGCCCTCCTCGGCGAGCCTCCCCACTGAAATGCACTCACCCGGAGCACATTGAAACCTGACTTCCAGTTTCTTCATCGCTTCCCTCGTTGGGGCTGCCTCCCACTGCCACGCTTTTCCAGTTCGTCAAGCGTCAGAGCCGGAGGTGGCTTCAAAAACTCAGCAAACTCGTCTAACACCCCCAACGCATGGCATAACTGAAGCACGTTTAAGAATGAAGTCTGTCCACTGCTTTCGAAACGTTTCAGGGTGGGTAGCGAGACTCCCGAGCGTTCAGCCAGCGTCTGCTGTTTCCACCCAAGCCGCAAACGCTCCGCCTTCAATCGCTTGGCAATCGCCAAGGCAGTTTCTTCGGGAGAATTGAGTTGAAGAGCTAGTACCATAAAAGACTATATTTGATACATCTAACGGATATAATGTCAATAGAGTATCAATATTGATCCATAAGGAGGCGGGACACTCCTGTCCCGCAGCGTCAGGCTAATGAACGCCGAACCCTGCGCCCAGGGTGAAATCTTTTGTGCCGGGAGCTGACTTCCCCGATTTTACCTTGCGGAGTCCAGATTGCGTCGCCACCGTCGGACGAAGGTAGTTCACCCGAAAATTGGATTTCCCATCCCCCATAATCCATCCCCATCCCTCCATCAACCAGCACCGCAATGAATCGTATCCTAATCTCCTTCCTTTTTGTGGGCGGCGGCGTGAAACTGGCATAAAACGGGCGGTTTGATAATCCTGAGATCGAGCGGCGGAGAAAAACGGATTTTCTCCGCGGCGAGCATTCGGATATGCTATCGGATCAGGTGTCGTTATTGGTTTGTGGGCAGCCGGAGGGGGTCAGTCCACGATTTCTTGCAACGACACTCTTTTCATCAAAACCGGTGAGACAGATTGAGAAAACAGCCTACAAGTCCAAGTTTTCATGATTTTTCTCGGCGGGGCTCTCTTTTTCCCGCCTCTATCGCATCCAAAGCGGTGCGAAGCCCCGCACTCCAAAGTGTGGGAACCGAATACCCCCTTTTTCTGGATGGAACCAGAACTTCCAAGGCCCCTACTCCTCTCGCACGATGCCCTTTCCCAGTCCCTCGCGGGGCAAGCCCAGGGCAAGCCCCGTGACAACGGGGAAAGCGGAGACACCCCAAAGACGTCAGCAATTGATTCTCGACGAATGCTCATCCCTGGCGCGGCCCGGACAACCTGAAAGGTTCTCCTCTTCACTGAAAGGCGAATGGGGGTCAGGTCTTTGATTTTTGACAGCGGCCCTACGCTAATCGGTAGCTGGTGCTTCGGCCGCCGCCCGGATTCTGAACTAAAACTCCTCTCTCCTTTAAGTCTTGGATATCCCGCAGCGCGGTGTCCGGCGAGCACTTCGCCATCCTTGCGTATTTCGAGGTGTTCATGTGCCCCTCGAAATCATCCTCCAGCATACGGTTGAGAATTTTTCGCTGTCGGTCGTTGACCGAATTCTGATGCAGAATTTTTTCCCAAAAGCGGGCTTTGAACAGAACCTGGCCAAGGGCACTCCCGGCACCGTCAACCACCCGTCCCAGACAGCCCAAAAACCATTCCAGCCAACCCGTTATATCCGGAGTCCCCCGCTGTTGTTTCTCCAGTTGGGCATAGTAATCGTTGCGTTCATGCTCGATCTGCGAGGAAAGGCTGTAGAAACGATCCGGAATCCCTTCGGCCCGTGCCAATGCCAGATCGCCGATCGCTCTGGCAATCCGTCCGTTTCCATCCTCGAACGGGTGGATGGTGACAAACCACAAGTGAGCCATCCCCGCCCGAATGACTGGATCTTCTTCCGATGCCGAACCAAACCAATCGAGAAAGGCCGCCATCTCACGAGCAACGTGATCGGCTCCCGGAGCTTCAAAATGCACCGTTTCCCGCCCTACTGGACCAGAGATCACCTGCATGGCTCCGGCATCACGGGTGCGCCAGGCACCGACCTTGATCCGCCGAATGCCACTACGCCCCGTCGGAAATAAAGCGGCATGCCAGTCGAACAGTCTTTCTTCGGTCAGCGGCTGTGCAAACTCCCGGGTGGCATTGAGCATCATTTCCACCACTCCCTCAACATCACGGCTCGACCGAACCAATCCCGCCTGATTCATTCCCAGCCGCCGGGCGATCGAGGAACGCACTTGGTCCAAATCGAGATATTCACCCTCGATCGCCGACGACTTCATCACGTCGCTGGTCAGAGTCCTGAGGCTGGCCTCTTGCTTGAGCGTAAAACCCAGGTCCTCCATCCGACCGAGAAGACGCCCCTGACGATGCCGCACAGAGGCCAGGAGAGAGGCCAGCGCATCGGCATCCCACGTAAAATCCGGCCATTCCGTGTGTTTATAAATCCACATGATAATCTTCTGGAAACCAGACTGAGCAAAAAGAGAGTAAATCCATTTGTCAATTTAATCTCCGCAGATATTGCGGTATTTAAAGCGCCTTTTCACCGCAAAGGGGAGAACACCAGAACGACGACAATGGCTTGATTCTTGACAAATTCCGGCTCCATTTCTGAATCGTCGAATCTATGGGAGGGGCTTGGGTAATCCAGGCTTTCTTATCTTCCTTCGACGCGCGGCACTGGCTTCACCTTCGAGCCGACGCACTCAGCAAGAAATTTTGTGAAGAGGAAACAGCCGGGGGGGTCAGTCCAAGTTTCCATGCTTTCGATCTTTCGGATTCCGGAATGATTGATGGGATCGTGCGCACAGGGTCTGGATTCCGGGATCGGCTCTTTATCGAAAGGGGCGGAGACCCTGCGAGCTTGCGTTCACCGTTTCTCCATAGGCGTCAGCGGTTATGGGATTCGCAGAAATGGCTCTCGCCATTCCTCTACAGTCGAAGGGGGATGGATTTCCTAGAAATGGCTCCCGCCCTACGACGTGGCTACTTCGACAAGCTCAGCACAGGTCGGGGCAGGCCATTCCTCTGCGGGCGATGGTGGGTGCTGGTGCAACCCCCCCCACTGGGGACGCCAAAAGATTGCCGGGCTCAGGGGGGAGTCAGAGATCCAAGGCCACTTGGATGGCCTTCGACTCGCTCTCCGAGAAGGGAGTTCCCCGACGGAGTTTGGAGGC
>CAZDRT010000138.1:0-9954 GCA_964507815.1 uncultured Puniceicoccaceae bacterium | reverse complement strand
CGCATCGGGAGGAAAGGTTCCGGATCGCCGCGTGGGTTCAGCGTGAACCGGCAATTTCCGGCTCTCGGAAGTGGGCGCTGAAGCAACCCACCTACTTTGGTTGCCCAATTATGCAGTCTCAGCCCGCTGACAGCAACCGACTGGAGATCTTGCTACGCCGTGGCACGGCAGCCGCCCTCCCTAAATCGATGGAATACCGTCCCATTCCAAAATCGCGGTGTTTTACGATTCTATTCCACGCACTTGTGGTTGCGTCCCTCACGCTTCGAAGTCCTTTCCGAGGTAGAGTTCGCGGCTGGCGGGATCGTTGAGGAGAACCTCCCGGTCACCCTCGCAGAGGATGCGGCCTTCGAAGAGTAGATAGGAGCGGTCGGTGATCTCGAGGGTCTCCCGGACGTTGTGATCGGTGATGAGGATGCCGATCCCGAGCGTTTTCAGGTCGCGGATGATGGACTGGACCTCGTCAACGCTGATCGGATCGACGCCGCTGAAGGGCTCGTCCATGAGCAGGAAGCTGGGGCGGGTGGCGAGGGCGCGGGCGATTTCGAGCCGCCGCCGTTCGCCGCCGCTGAGGGTGTAGGCCTTCTGGGCGGCCAGCTTCGTCAGGCCGAAGCGGTCGAGGGATTCGTCGGCGGCGCTCATCCGCTCGGCCTTGGGGATTTTCAGGGTTTCGAGAACGGCCAGGAGGTTGTCCCGGACCGTCATTTTCCGGAAGACGGAAGCTTCCTGCGGGAGGTAGCCGATGCCCCGGCGGGCCCGGCGGAACATGGGCTGCCGGGTGACGTCCTCTTCGCAGAGCAGGATCCGTCCCTCGGTTGGCTGGATGAGGCCGACGATCATGTAGAAGGTGGTGGTCTTCCCGGCGCCGTTCGGTCCGAGGAGGCCGACGATTTCCCCGCCGCCGACCCGGAGGGCGACGTTATCGACGACCCTCCGCTTTCCGAAATCGCGCGAAAGAGCCTCGGTGCGGATGGAGGGGGGGGCGCCCGGATCAGTCATCGCCGGGGGTCTCCCTTCCGCTTTCGCGCACTGCGTCGAGATCGGGCAGTTCCACCCGCGGGCGGCTCCCCTCCGGTCCCGGCTCAACCTCGATCCGCCCCTCGGTGCCCCGGAGGATCATGCGGTGGCCGCTGACGGTGCCGCGCCCGTCCCGGACCAAGGGCCCGTCCTCGAGAACGACCCGGTTCTCGGCGGGATAGATGAAGGCCTTCCCGGCGGTGGCCTCCCGCCCGCCCTGGAGAACGCGCACGTTCCCGGTCGCCTCCACGACCTCGATGGCCCCGAAACCCCCGCCGTCCCCGCCCCGGGCGGTGGTGCGCACCTCCATTCGGTCGCACTCCGCTTCGAAATCAACGCCCGTCACCCGTACGTTTCCCGAAAAAACGAAGCGGTTTCCCTCCTCGGTGTGGATTACGGAGAGGCGCTCGCTTTCGATGACGGTTTGTTTCGATTCTTCCCCGGGCGGCGTCTCCGACCGCAGGGGAAGGGCGGTCAGGACGGCGGCGAGGAGAAGCGGGAGCGCGGATCGGATCATGAAGGTGGACTTCATTGAAGAACCCGGCTGATCGCCTCGTCAAACGTTACCTTCGCGTCGGATCGCACTTCCACGGTCTTTTCCCGGCCTTTCCACTCCCAGCCCCGGCCGGTGGCGGAGAATCCCGATCCCTCCACGAAGATAAAGCCTTCTCCGGTCGCGGAGTTGTCCTCCACGTAAATGTGGGCGGAGGGGCTGCGGAGAAGGGTGTCCGGCTTATCCCCCGTCGAAGCGATGGAGAGCTGCATTTGGATGACCTCGATGATGGAATCATTCAGGAAGACGGCTTCTTTTCCGGAAAGGTCCCAGAGGCGGAGCCCCCGGTCGTTGAATTTACGGAAAGTGAAGGTCTGCACCTGGGCGTCCGGCTCGATCTTCGCCGACAATCCCGGCCCCGTCCCGATGGCGGCGGCGAGGATTGGAGCGAGGACGGCGAGGCGGATCGGTCGGGACATGGAGAGACTATCGGAGAAAAGCCGCGAAAAGGCAACGGTTGGTTTGCCCGGCGGAGCGGCATCTGTCAGGGTTCGGTTCATGAACGACATCGGATCATTGCGCCGCGATTACACGAAGGCCGGACTCGACCGCGAATCCATGGCCGCCGATCCCCTCGACCAATTCCGACTCTGGTTCGAACAGGCCCGCGACGCGGGGATCGACGAGCCGAACGCGATGAACCTGGCCACCGCCGACGAGGAGGGCCGTCCGTCCCAGCGGATGGTGCTGTTGAAGGCCTACGATTCGGAGGGCTACGTGTTTTTCACCAACTACCGGAGCCGGAAGGCGCGCCACCTCGCGGCGAACCCGACCGCCTCGCTCCTTTTTCCCTGGATACAATTGGAGCGGCAGCTCATCGTCGAGGGAACCTGCGAGAAGATCTCCGCCGTCCAGTCCCTCCGCTATTTCGCAAGCCGACCGCGCGGGAGCCGGCTCGGCGCGTGGGTCTCGGATCAGAGTTCGGTGATCTCGTCCCGGAAAATCCTGGAAATGAAACTCGAGGAAATGAAGCGCAAGTTCGGAGAGGGGGAGATCCCGTTGCCCGACTTCTGGGGAGGGTTCCGCCTCCGCCCCCGCCGCTACGAATTCTGGCAGGGCCGCCCGAGTCGCCTCCATGATCGGTTCGAGTATTCCATCGGTGGGGACGGAAGCTGGTGCCTGGCGCGCCTGAGCCCGTAGGGCTGGAGTGGTGGACAGGAGTGTCCACCTCCCGGTGCGTTTTGGCGACGGAGAAAAGGTAATTTAACGCCGCAAGCGGCGGTCGAGCGTTTGTCGTCGTAGGGCTCGCGCTTGCGCGACGCCGTGCGAACGCCGGGACCGAACGCCACCCGGGGGGGCGGCACGCCGCAAGCGGCGGCCCTACGTTTTTTGGGGAGACGGCACGCCGCAAGCGGCGGCCCTACATTTGTCGTCGTAGGGCTCGCGCGCGACGCCGTGTGAACGCCGGGACCGAACGCCACGCCCGGGGGGAGACGGCACGCCGCAAGCGGCGGCCCTACATTTGTCGCCGTAGGGCTCGCGCGCGACGCCGTGCGAACACCTAGGGGAGGACCTCGTCCTCATCGATTCGATCCGTTTGGATGATGTCCTTTATCGATTCGGCGGTGGCGATCCATTCGGGCAGGGGATATTTCCCTTGTTCCAGGGCTGGCCAAAAACCGGGTTGGTACTTTCGGTTGCGCACGAACCAGGGCCACGTTTCCGCAGTATCAATGAGTCCCGCTCGATACGGGTTGAGAAAAAGGTAGCGAGCGAAAGGCTCGAGCGCATCGTCTCGCCTCAGGCGATGATCAAAGAAATTATCCTGCCATCGCAGGCTGGAGCCCGCAGCTTCGAGCGGGCTGAGGGATTTGAATTTCCCGATAACCTGCGAGAGGGTGAGACGCTTACCCAGAGTCAGCAGAAGGTGCAGGTGATCCGGCATAAGGGTGGCCATGAGAAGATTGTAATCACCGTCACGGTATTGCGATCGGCAAGTCTCCAGCAAGCCGGCCCCGTTTTCGGCGGAAGTCAGCCCTGATTGCCGATTGGCCGTGACCAGTGTGATGAAATAGTGGGCATCCGGAATGGAAACTCGGCCCCGCCGGAGCAAATGAGTCTGACGAACCGGGCGCGATGGAAAGAATTGGGAAGGATGATTCATTTGGTGATAAAATGTTCATTAACCAAGGCCCGGTCAAGTGATTCCGAATGCCGGGGTAACGAACGCCACCCCGGGGCGGCACGCCGCAAGCGGCGGCCCTACGTTTTTTGGGGGGCGGCACGCCGCGAGCGGCGGCCCTACGTTTGTCGTCGTAGGGCTCGCGCTTGCGCGACGCCGTGTGAACACCCGCCCGCTACCGCAGCTCGCGGAAGTCCGAGCCGGAAAACCGTTCACCGAAATTGATCTTTCCGGCGGCTTCGACGTCGCCGGCCATCCACGCTTCGCCGCCGCGTGCGACGATGCCTAGGAAGTTGCCCGTCCGGGTGAAGGCAAGGTCGCCGGCGGACGGTGAGAATTCGCCGAAGAGGGAGGAGAATATTTTGTTATCGACTTCGATGTGCCCGGGGCGGTCGGGCTGGATCCGGAAGCCGGTCTCGCCGTACCGGGACTCCGGCAGATCCACCACCACCAGATCCTCGAAGCGGAAGGGCGACTCCGCCGTTTCAAACTCCTTTCCGACCAGCCGGTCGGCGATCTCGTCCGGAATCGGCAGGAAGAGAACGGAACGGTCCGCCGAGAGGATGCCGAGCTGGGGGACCCGGAAGCGGGTTCCGTTTCCCTCGAGGTAGAGATCCAGTCCCCGGAGAAATCTCCGGCGGTCGGGGTCGGCGAACGGAGTCTGCGAAACGTGCAGCCAGACGAAGGCCCGGTCGTTTACGCGGGTGACCACGGTGTCCACCGTTTCCTCGAACGGATTGTTGCTGAAGAGGCCCGATTTCGTTCCCTCGAAGACGAAGGTCACCCGGTTGTCGATGGCCGACCGGAAAATCTCGTTTGCCGTCATCGGCCGGAGGCTTCGCACCTCCTCGCTGATCCGGCTGGAGGCGGTCGCGAGACGACCGACCCCTTCGGTCAGCGTTTCCGTTTGCCGCCGGAGCTGGCCTTTCTCCTCGCGCTCGAGGGATATGGTCTGCCGCGCGGACTCGAGGCTCGAGGCGAGCAGTTCCTTCTCGCGCCGGGCGGCCTCGGCCTCGGTGGCCATCTGCCGGGTTTCGGCCTCGGCCGCCGCCCGTTGGCGCTCGAGTTCGGTCATTTGCCGTGATCGTTCGGCGAGTGCCGATTCCAGCCGGGCGAGTTCTTCCTCCCTTCGCAGGAGTTCCTCCCGGCTGGTTTTGGCCTCGGCGGCCAGCTGCCCGGAGGTCGCGGCGAGGGTCTCTTTTTCCTCGAGCAGGGTCTCGCGGGAACGGGCCAGTTCCTCCCGTTCGCGCCGCAGCGCCGCCGCCCGCTCCTCGGCCTCGGCCTTTTCCGCGCCGACCCTTTCGGCCTCGGCGCGTGCCTCCGCCAGCGCGGCCTCCCGGGCGGCGATGGCCTCGGCCTGCTCCGCGAGGGCCTCCTCCCTTTCCGCCAGGGTCCGGCCGAGGGTGGTGCGATCCTGCTCCAGCTCGGAGAGGCGCTCCCGTGCTTTCTCCAGTTCCTCCTCCATCTCGCTCTGCGAGGATTGCTCCGCCGCCAGGGCGGCGGCCAGCAGCTCCGTCATACCGGAGTCGTCCTCCGCCGGATCCGCCCGCGCCTCCGCTACGGTTTGCCCGGTCGCGACCGGCTGTCCCGACTTTTCGAACTCCGCCAGAGCCAGCAGGCTCAGGAGAAGAAAGTCGCAGACGATGAGTAGCAGGCTCCGGTTCATGACGGGACGGTTGTTGGAATCAAACGGGGGGCGATCCTCTTAGACTTCGACCCGGCCGGACAGGATGAGGCGGCGTTTCAGCGGGCGCAGGTGGAGAATCTTGAAGAGGGAGACGAAGATGATCCCGAAGAGTGTCGATGCGTAGGCGGCCATCAGGCTGGCTTCGACGACGCCCACGGCGAGAAAGATCAGCGAGGCCACCGTGCCGCCCAGCCCGAGGTAAAGCCCTCCGTCGAAAAGATTCTCCTCGTTCTCGAGAAGGCGGAGTTTGGTTTCCTCGTTGACCCGCTGGCGGCGGATCTCCGACAGCTTTACAAGACAGAAGATGTAGAGTCCCACCTGAAGGGCGAGGAAGATCAGGAGGATCAGGAGGGTGACGTTGTCGATTTGGATGGTGTTCATCGGATTGCTGGTGGAGGCAAGTGCTGCGGTTGCGAGGGTGATGCCGGTTTTTTCGGGGGCCGGGGCGATCTCCGGCTGGTGGAGGAGGGATGGTTCGAGGAAGAAAAGTAGGGCACCCGCCAAAACAAAAGCAAGAATGGCCCGCCGCACGAAATTCTGGATGCCGCTGGGGCGGGAGAGGTAGCGGTCGCCGGGGTTGGGGAGGATGCCCGCGAGAGCGACCAGAAGGAGAAAGGCGGCCCCGACGAAGAGGAGAATCCGGACGACCAGGGACAGGTCCGGGTTCTCGTACGCGAAGATGGCGGGGTGGGGGAAATCCGGGAGAAACAGGGAGGCGGGCAGGAGGGCGTCCGCCCGGAGCGGCTTCCGGCGCTCGAGCAACAACCGCACCGCGCCCGGACCCATCGCGAAGGCGGTCCGGAGATCATCGAGGCCGTTCGCCGGATACTTTTCCAAAAATCCGACAACCGCCTTTGGCCCGCCCCCCGCCAGAACGATCCGGAGGACCAGTTTCCGGTCGGCGGAAGTCTCGAGCAATGGGTGGCGGGAGAGGGCGGTGAAGACCGACGGATCGTCGAAATCACGGGTGAAAAAGGAAAGCGCTCCGAACGGGGCGAGCGAGCCCCAGGAGGCGATGTCGGTGGAGAACGAGCCGAACCACTCGCGGTCCTCCGGCTCGGGAGAGCGGGCGTAGCCGACCACCGAGCCGAGGAAGCCCGGTTGAAAGCTCTTCTCGAGCGCCAGAAAGGCCGCGAGGATTCCGCCGAGGCGGGCGGGCAGAATGCGGGCCAGGCGGTCCGTTTCGCCGGGTGGAGGGTCGGGCGGGAGAGCCGCGAGTAGCGAAGCCACGCCGGGTTGATCGGATCCATTCAGAATCCGGATCGCCTCCCGCCGGTCGGCCCGGGTGAGGAGCGGTCCCGCCGCCACAACGGTGCGTTCCGGCTCGCCGACCCGGGCCAGCAGCCGGTTCCATGCCGGGGAAGTGGCCGACTCGGCCTCCCGTTCGATGGTCTCCCCGGTCAGAAAATCCGCCGCGGAAGGCGCGCCCCCGACCGCGAGGGAATCGGCGATCTCCGCAAGATCGGGCCCCCGCTCGCCCGCGATCCGCGCGACCGCCGGATCAACCGCCTGAAAGTAAGCGGGCACAAGCAGACCCGCCCCCAGAAGAAGCACGGCTCCGAGGCAGAAAACCATGAAACGAAAAACCTTCACCAGCCGGGAATCGAAGCGGAAAGCGGAAAAACAGGCAAGGGGCGAAACGCGGGTCGGGAATGTCCGGGTTTAGCCTCGAGTGCATAGAGGAATGGAAGGGATTCTTTTCCGATCTTCCAGTGGTCTGCCGACACAAGGGAATGTCTTTTCCGCCAAGCCGCTTCGGGTTGGACGACTGAAGTCATCCAACTACGTGGTCGCTCCACGGACTTGTGGTTACACCCGCTTGCCCCTCGATCCAAACCATCGCCTTGACACTCGGTCCGCCGCCGGGCATTCTCCGCCGCTTTCCCTTCCATGAGCACCATCCAGAAGCACACCATTTCCGTTCTCGTCGAGAACAAGTTCGGCGTTCTCGCCCGGGTCGCCGGTATGTTCAGTGGCCGGGGTTTTAATATCGAGACGCTGAATGTCGGTCCCGTTCATCTGGAGGGTCTCTCGCGGATTACCGCCACCATCCTCGGGGACGATCAGGCGCTCGACCAGGCCCTGAAACAGCTGAACAAGCTGGTCAACGTCGTCGAGGTCGATCACTTCACCGAGGGCGCGGCCGTCGCCCGGGAGCTGATTCTCCTGAAGGTCGCCGCCGATTCGGAGACCCGTCCGGAGATCATGCAGATCTGCGATATTTTCCGGGCCAAGGTCATCGATGTGAGCCCGCGCTCGGTCATCCTCGAGGTGACGGGCAACGACAACAAGGTGCGCGCGTTCCTCGATTTGATCGAGCCGTTCGGCATCCGCAAGATGGCCCGGGCGGGCGCGGTCGCGCTCGAACGGGGCCGGTCGCCTTCCTGATCCCGCCGGATCAACCGTTCTCCACAATCCATCCAACCCAAAACACCATGCCAGCTAAAGTATATACCGAAAAAGACGCCGACCGCGCCATCCTCAAAGACAAAACCCTCGCCGTCATCGGATACGGCTCCCAGGGCCATGCCCACGCGCAGAACCTGAAGGACAGCGGTTACAAGGTGATCATCGGCCTCTACCCGAAGAGCAAGTCACGGGAAGTGGCCGAAAAGCAGGGCTTCAAGGTCTATGACACCGCCGAGGCGGTTTCCAAGGCCGATGTGATCATGCTCGGAGTGCCCGATATGCTCCAGAAAAAGGTTTTCGAGCAGGATGTCGCCCCGAATCTCGCCGAGGGCAAGACTCTTCTCTTTTCTCACGGACTCCCCATCCACTACGATTTGATCGAGGTCCAGCCCGACGTGAATGTGATCATGGTCGCGCCGAAGGGGCCCGGCCACGTCGTCCGTTCCCAGTATCTCGAGGGGAAGGGCGTCCCGGCGCTGATCGCGGTTCACCAGGATCCCTCGAAAAATTCCAAGAAAGTCGCTCTGGCCTGGGCCGACGGCATCGGTGCCACCCGGGCCGGGGTTCTCCAGACGTCCTTCAAGGAGGAGACCGAGACCGATCTTTTCGGAGAGCAGGCCGTCCTCTGCGGGGGCGCGAGCGCGCTCGTGCAGGCGGGTTTCGAGACCTTGGTCGAAGCCGGATACCAACCGGAGATGGCCTACTTCGAGTGTCTTCATGAATTGAAGCTTATCGTTGACCTGATGGTGGAGTCGGGGATCGCGGGAATGCGGTTTTCGATCTCCGAAACGGCGAAATACGGGGACATCACCCGCGGTCCGCGGGTCATCAACGCGCAGACCAAGAAGTCGATGCAGAAGATCCTCAAGGAAATCCAGAGCGGGAAATTCACCCGGGAATGGGTCGCCGAATACGAGGAAGGTTTGCCGAATTACAAGCGTATCCTCAAGGAGGGCGAGCAGCATCCGATTGAAAAGACCGGACGTCGCCTGCGCAACCTCATGCCCTGGGTCTCGAAGCGGAACATCAAGGGCTCCCAGGCCAGCTACAACGGATAAGCGGCTTCCCGCCGGGGAGTTCCTTTATGACGGCCGAGACAGTTGTTCTGGCAAGTCGCCGGAGTCGTCTGGCCCGGGCTCAGGCGTTGCTGGCCGAGAGGGCGGTGATCGAGTATCAGCCGCGCTGGGTGACGGCGCTCCTGTGGCTCTCGACGACGGGCGACCGGCGGACGGACTGGTCGCTCGAAGAGGAGGGGGGCAAGGGCCTTTTCACCAAAGAGATCGAGGAAGCCGTCCTTTCCGGCGAGGCCGATCTGGCCGTCCATAGTGCGAAGGATCTGCCGACCGCCATGCCCGAAGGCCTCGAATTGGTGGCCTTCCTTCCCCGGGCCGATCCGGGCGATGTCCTGGTCCTGCGGGAGGGCGTGGAGAACCCGGAAAAAATCGCGACCGGCAGCCCGCGCCGCAGGGCCCAGCTGCGGGCGCTCTTCCCCGGGGCGACGTTCACCGGGATCCGCGGAAACGTCGAAACCCGGTTGCGGAAGATCCGGGAGGGCGAGGCCGATGCGACGGTTCTCGCCGCGGCGGGGCTCGCCCGGATGGGACTCGGCGGTGCCGAGGGGCTGGTCTTCCGGTCCTTCCGGGTCTCCGAGATGATTCCCGCGGCCGGGCAGGCGGCGATCGCCTTACAGGGCAGGGCGGGGGAGCGGGACCGCTTCGCCCCGCTCAGCCATCCGGAAACCGAACGGGCCGTTCTCCGTGAGCGCGCCTTCCTGCGGGCTCTCGGCGGCGGCTGCCACACCGCGTTCGCCGGATTTTCGGAGGGTTCGCGGTTCCACGCCTTTCACGGGGAGCACGGCCGCCGGACCATCAACCTCCCCGGGGAGGCCGATGCCGATCCAGACGCGTTTTTCCGCGAGACCTTCGCCGATTGGCGCTAGGGCGTTTGTGGGGCCGGACGACTGAAGTCATCCGGCTACGGGGGAGGGTGCCGGTGTTTGACGTAGTCGCATGACTTCAGTCGTGCGACCCGACAAGGTCGTTTGCTTGGCGGACCTCCGGACGGTTCCGGTGCCGTCGGGGGGGTGTTGGCGCCCCGGGGCCGGACGACTGAAGTCATCCGGCTACGGGGGAGGCCGCCGTTGGTCGGCGTAGTCGCATGACTTCA
>CAZDRT010000137.1:0-9957 GCA_964507815.1 uncultured Puniceicoccaceae bacterium | reverse complement strand
TGATGGACAACCATTTCCATGTCCTGGCCGAGGTGCCGCCCGAGCGGGTGGTGTCCGATGGGGAGATTGTCCGGCGCTTTGCGGTGCTCTATCCGGAACCCACTCCCTGGCAGCCGCTTACCGCCGGGGACCTGGCCGAATTGCTCGCCAAAAACGAGGTCCGGGGACAGGAATTGCGGGAGGAAGTGCCTGTTCGGGATCGGTGCCGCTCCGAAAGAAGGGAAAGCGGGGATCGATCCGGCGGCGGCCGCAAGGGTGATCGACGGGGAGGGCGGCGAACTTTCGCTGCCCGCAGTCCTCCGGAGCCGATGTCGCTACCTGACCGGCAGCCTCGTCATCGGGTCGCGGAGTTTCATTTCCGAAGTGCTCCAGCCACAGCAATCCGGTCGAAAACGGCCCATCCGGCCCCATCCCCTGGAAGGCGGGGATTGGGAGGGGCTGAACGTTTTCCGGGATTGACGGAGGCTATCCCGACCTTGTTACTCTTTTCCGATGTCGGAAGGCTTTGAAAAACCGGTCGATTCCCCGCACGCGGGCACGACCGCTTTGATCACCGGTGCGACCGGATTTACCGGGGCGGTCCTGGCCCGCCGTCTCCGGGCAGCGGGGGCCCGCGTCCGGGTGCTCGTCCGCTCGAGGGAAAAGCTCGCGGCCAAGGGGCTGGGGGATCTCGAGTGCGTGGAAGGCTCCGTTTGCGACCGGGAGGCCGTGGACAGGGCTGTGGCCGGGATGGATACGGTTTATCATCTGGCCGCCGTTTACCGGGAGGGCGGGCTGACCGACGATGCCTACCGGGAGGTCCATGTGGACGGTACGGAGAATCTGTGCCGGGCGGCCCTGACCGCTAGCGTGAAGCGTTTCGTTCACTGCAGCACGGTAGGGGTTCACGGACATATCGAGGAGCCGCCCGCCGACGAGAACTACCGGTTCTCGCCGGGAGATATCTATCAGCGGACGAAGCTGGAGGGCGAGCAAGCGGCCCGCCGGTACGGTTCCCGGAACGGGCTGCCGGTAAGCGTGGTGCGCCCCTCGGGCATTTTCGGTCCGGAGGACGAGCGCCTGCTCAAGATGTTTCGCCTGGCGAACCGGGATCGGATTTTTCTGATCGGCGACGGAGAGATCCGCTACCACCTGATCCACGTCGAGGATTTGGTGAGCGGCATTCTTGCGGCGGGGTCTGTTCCCGCGGCGATTGGCGAGGTGTTCATTCTTGCCGGAAGCGAATGCCTCACGCTCAATGAATTGATGAATCGTATCGCGGCCCTCCTCGGAAAGAAGGGGAAAATCACTCACCTGCCCGCGGCCCCGTTCCAGTGGGCCGGCTCCCTTTGTGAAAAGGTTTTCATTCCCCTCGGGTTGAATCCGCCCATCTACCGGCGGCGGGTGGATTTCTTTACGAAGAGCAGGGCCTTTGATATCGGGAAAGCCCGTCGGGTCCTCGGTTTCGAGCCCCGGTTTTCCGTTGGGCAAGGCCTGGCCGAGACGGCGGAAGCCTATAAGAACGCGGGGTGGCTCCGATGAGTCCATACGTCCGCATCGCCCGGCCGGACCATTGGTTCAAGAATGTGTTCATGCTGCCCGGCACCGGGCTGGCCATTCTCCTCTTCGGTTCGTTTACCGGAACAATGGCGCTCCATCTCCTCCTGGGTGTGGTCGCCACCTGCCTTCTGGCCTCGGCCAACTACGTGATCAACGAGTATTTGGACGCCGAGTTCGACCGGTTCCACCCGATCAAGAGCGAGAGGCCCAGCGTGCAGGGATTGGTCGAGGCGAAATGGGTGTACGTCGAGTACGCCGTCCTCGGGCTCGTCGGCCTCGGCCTCGCCTTGTGCCTCGGCAAGCTGTTTTTCACCGTATCGGTCTTCTTCCTGATTATGGGGTTCCTCTACAATGTCCGCCCTTTCCGGTTGAAGGAGCGGGTGGTGGTCGATGTTCTCGCGGAATCAATCAACAACCCGATCCGTTTCGTTCTGGGCTGGGCGGTCGTCGAGAAGGTGTTGATTCCGCCCTCGAGCGTCCTTCTGGCCTATTGGTTCGGAGGTGCCTTTCTCATGGCGGTCAAGCGCTACTCGGAATACTGCAACATCAACGATCCGGAGCGGGCCGGCCTCTACCGCCGCTCGTTCCGCAAGTACACGAACGACATCCTGCTGCTGTCCGCCTTTTTCTACGCCATGAACTCGGCGCTGTTTCTGGGGGTCTTCCTTATCAAATACCGCGTGGAGTTTCTTCTCTTTTTCCCGTTTCTGGCCATCCTGTTCACGTGGTATCTCTGGTACGGCCTCAAGAGGGACGGTGTCGCGGAGAACCCCGAAGAACTCTACAAGCGGAAGTGGTTTGTTCTGTTTACCTCCTTCGTTTGCTGCCTTCTGGTCTTTCTCTTCGTGGTGGATATTCCGCCCCTTTCGATTTTCCTCGAAGAGCGGTTTATCAGCCTGCCGATCGCGAAGTGATGGCGCATGAGCCTGCTTCCCGCGCCTGATCCAGCACCTGATCGAGCGGCCGGTTCAGCAGCTCGGAACTCTCGAATCCGCTGCAAAAGTCGGCCAGGAGGGGCTCGACTTCCATGAGGATGTCCTCTCCCCGGTTGTTCCCCTCCCCGATGAAGGCGTGGTGAAAGTCCAGCAGGGTCTTCCGACCCAGGGGGAATCCGGGTTGGAACCGCATCTCCCCCTGCCGGTCCTCGCTGTCGGGTTCGAGGCTGCGGACCCACCCCGCCGCGGCCATTTGCGAGAGGCAGGTGTTCACCAACTGCCCCGGCACCCGGAGATGGTCGGCGAGCTGCGTGGTGGTGGGCGGGGGCTCGCAACGGAGGAAGCGGCGGGCGATGAAAAGAAAGCAGGCGAGGGAGAGCGACTCCCGGGTCCGCGGGCTCACGTTGCTCCAGGCCTCCTGGTTGGTCAGGTTGCCGGCGTTCTGGACGGCGTAGGCCACCTGGCAGGAGATCAGGACGATGAGCCAGAAGAGATAAAGCCCGAACATGAGAACGGGAATGATGCCGACCGATCCGTAGAGGCTTTGGTCCCGGATCACCTTGTGGACGTAGAGGAAGGACAACGAGTGGTTGGCCAGCATGAGAACCGCCCCGAGCAGGCCACCCGTGAACGCCGCCTTCCAGTGGACCGAGGTGTGCGGGAAGAACCGGTTGAATGCGGCGAGGACGAGGGTGAGGATCAGGACGGAGATCATGGGCCCGGCCCACCGGTTGATGTCCTCGTACTCGAGGCCGGGGATCAGGCGGTTGAACCGGCTGACGACCGCGGAGGCGGAGAGCACGGTCAGGGCCGTCACGCTGAGCAGCGCCCCCAGGCTGGCGATGGTCCAGTAGGACATGATCCGCTGCGCCCAGGAGCGCCCCCGGCGCACGCCCCAGATTCCGTTGAAAGCCTTTTCGATCGAAGTGATCAACTGGATGACGATGACGATCAGGGCGAGGGATCCAATCACGCCGACGGCTCCGGAGCGCGCGCTCTTGACGATCTGGTCGATGAATTGAATGACGGCGGGGTTGAGTTTCTTCTCCACTTCGGGAGTTTCCCCGGAAGCCGCCGCATCGTCCCCCTCCGCCGGGGCGGCGGCGGAGCTTTCGCCGGTCTCCGTGCCGGAGGCGGAGACATCGCCCCCCTCTCCGGAGTTCCACTCGGAAACGGGGGGAGCGACGAAGACCAGCACCTCGGTCAGCTTTTCGACGATGACGTTGTCTCGCTCGTCCCCCTGGAGGAGGAAACTCGAGATCATGATGCCGATGGCCAGGAGCGGTCCGAGCCCGATGAGCGAGTAATAGCTCAGGGCGGCGGCCTGGCTGAAAAGTTTGTTGCCGTTGAGCCCCCGCCAGACGATGAACAGGATCCGCAGGAGGGCGAACGACCGCGCCCGGCTCTCGTCGCCCCCGCCGGTCCAGATTTCCTTGTCCATCAGGTGTGCGACCCGGCGGATGCCGTCACGGATCCGGGCGACGAAGCCTTTCACCGGGCCATCGCTCACAAAGCGAGGCCCTCGAACCAGGTGAGCCAGACCAGGAATCCGCCCCCGCCCAGTCCGATCAGCACCATGAGGGTGGTCGTGGAAAAGCGGCTACAGAGGGTCGCGCCGACCATGCCCGACTGAAGCGCGGTGATCGCGGCGAGAGCCTCCCAATTCTGACGGGAGTAGAAGATAAAGAGGAAAAACCCGATTCCGATTGCGGCCCGCAACCGGAGGAGGGGGAAGAAACCGGTCTGCCCGAGCCCGATTGCGATTGCGAGAAAGAGATCGATGAGGGCCAGCGCCAGGATCCAGTTCGAAAAGAGCAGGTCGAACGAGTAGTCGCCCGACCGCACCATGGAGCGGAGGGGCTCCCAATAGGGCTGGATGATGCATGCCACCGAGATCAGGAGCATGAGCACCACGCCGGGCATGAGCACGGTGACCGCCCGTTCGCGCGATTTTCGGACCTTCCGGGTGTGGCGGGTTTGTGCGGTCTCCCCCTCGGCGGCGGCCAGCATGCGGTGGACGTTGTCGGACTCGTCCATGGGCGACGGAGCGGGCGACGGGGCTCGTTTTTTCCGCTGTTTTCCGGCGGTTTCGGAAGCGCCGGCCTCCTCTGTTTGTTTCCCCCGCAGCTTCAGCGGAACCCTTTTCCGCGGTTGGAGGGAACTCCAGAGTTCCCCGTTGTCGGCGAAGGGGGCGAAATCGTCCATTCCCTCGCGGAAGAAAAGCGTCTCGGGCTTCAACACACCGGACTGGGCGAGATCCCGGAGCTGTTCGAAGGTAAAGGGGCCGTCGGTCAATTCGGAGTCCGGGGGGCGTATGTGGAATTCACTCATATGGATGGAACTACAGGGTGTTTTCTCGCCATCCGAGTTTCGTTCGGACGGTTCGGAAATGGGTGTATCCCTCGCCGTGAACCATGGCCAGCCCGCGCTCGCCGACTTTGATCCCGAGCGGGAAGGCATCGCTGTCGGTAAACGCGGACTGGCCGTCGAGGGCGACTTGCGGCTGGCAGGAACCGAGGTCGGTGCGGATTTCGAAAACGGTGTCGGCCGAAAGAAGTACGCTGCGGTTGCTCAACGTGTGCGGGCAGATCGGGGTCAGGGTGATGCCGGCCACCCGCGGGTGGATGATCGGACCCCCCGCCGAGAGGTTGTAGGCCGTCGATCCGGTGGGCGTCGAAAAGATCAGCCCGTCGCAGGCGAACTCGTTCACGAACTCCCCGTTCGCATAGACCTCGAGCAGCATCAGGTGCGAGGAGTCGGTCTGCTTGATGACGACGTCGTTCAGGCAGACGCGGCGCTCGCCCCGGGGGTTGGAGGCTTCGAGAACGATGCGCTCCTCGATGGTGCAATCGCCTCTCAGGATGGTCTCGAATTCGCGGGCGATCCCGTCCGGCGAAAAGGTGACGAGGAAGCCGAGTTTTCCGAGGTTCACGCCCAGCACGGGGACCCCGTATTCCACCGCCTGGGGCACCACCCCGAGAAAGGTTCCGTCCCCCCCGATCACGCAGACCGCGTCGCACCCGTCGAGAAACCGTTCGGGCAGCGGGTGCTCGTCGGTCAGCCGCATGGCGACGGAGCGGCTCTCGCCGAGGGAGAGCAGTAGCTCGCCGATTTCCGCCGCTCCGGGCTTGGAGCCGTTGACCACCAGGGCGACTGTTCGAAACGGTTCCACTGCAAAAGCCCGGTCTTGTCGGTTACTTGCCGGTTTTCTGCCCGGTGACGAGTTCCCATCCGCCGTCGCGGAGAAGGGTCTCCGCCTTTTTGAATTTCATTTCACGCTCCTCGCCGTCCTTGCGGATCGTGACCATTTCGTTGCGCCCGATCTTCGGCAGCTCGCGGCGGACGGTCACCTTCGGCAGGGGCGGGGCCTGCCGGTTGTGCCCCGGCTGCCCGCCGCCCTTCGCGGCCCGGGCCGCCTGGGCGAGAACGGATTCGTCGCCGTCGGCCGGTCCCTGCGCCCTGGCCGTGCGCTGGAGGCGCGCCAGCATCTGCTGGAAGGCCTGGACGTTGGTGGCCGTCCGAAACATGCCCGTGCAAATCTCGTTCCGGAGGTTCTCCATCATCTCCTGGAAATAGACGAAGGCCTCGCTCTTGTACTCGTTGAGCGGATCCTTCTGGCCGTAGCTGCGGAGGCTCACGCTGCGGTTGAGTTCCTCCATTTCGGTCAGGTGGTCCTGCCAGAGGCGGTCGATCGAGCGGATCACGACGTAGCGGGCCAGGCGCTTCAGCTCGTCTTCGCCTTCCAGTCCGGCCCGCTGTTCGAACGCTTCGCGGATCCGGCCGGTCAGGTCGGTGGTCAGCTTGCCGGGGTCGCCGAAATCCACCTCCTCCTGTTTCAATCCGATCGGGAAGTGGTAGTTGACCCAGTTGACGAAGGTCTCGGCCTCGCCCGTGTCGATCTCGCCCTTGGAGCCGGGGGCGACGACGCTCTCCAGGCGCTCGGCGATTTCCTCCTCGATCATCTCGAAGGCGATATCGGCGGGGTTGTCGGAGTGGATCGCCCCGTTGCGCAGCTCGTAGATGATCTCGCGCTGCTTGTTGATCACGTCGTCGAACTGGAGGCGCCGTTTGCGGGTCGAGTAGTTGCGCTGCTCGATCTTTTTCTGGGCGTTCTCGATCGACCAGTTGAGGGTCGGGTGCGAGAGTTCCTCCTCGTCTCCGAGGGATTTTTCGAGGATGCGCGAAAGGGGGCCCTGGTTGGCGAAAAGGCGCATCAGATCGTCTTCGAGGGAGACGAAGAACTTCGACGTGCCCGGGTCGCCCTGGCGGGCGCAGCGCCCGCGGAGCTGCCGGTCGATCCGGCGCGATTCGTGCCGCTCGGTGCCGATCACGTAGAGACCGCCCTTCTCCCTGACCCCCTCGCCCAGCTTGATGTCGGTGCCGCGCCCGGCCATGTTGGTGGCGATCGTCACCGCCCCGGCCTGCCCGGCTTTGGAGATGATCTCCGCCTCCTGCTCGTGGAACTTCGCGTTGAGCACGTTGTGGGGGATGGACGCGCGCTTGAGCATGCGGCTCAGGACCTCGGAGGCTTCGACGGAGGCCGTTCCGACGAGGACGGGCTGCCCTTTTTTGTGGGCTTCCTCGATTTCCTTCATCGAGGCGTTGTACTTCGCCCGGCGGCTCTTGTACACAACGTCGTTGATATCGAGCCGCTGGCAGGGCAGGTGGGTCGGGATCACCATGACATCGGCCCGGTAAATCTCGTGGAACTCGCTGGCCTCGGTCTCCGCCGTGCCGGTCATGCCGCTCAGTTTGTCGTAGAGCCGGAAATAGTTCTGGAGGGTGACCGAGGCGTAGGTCTTGGTCTCCTTCTCGATCTTCACCCCCTCCTTGGCCTCGACGGCCTGGTGGAGCCCGTCGCTCCAGCGCCGGCCCGGCATGAGCCGGCCGGTGTTCTCATCGACGATCATGACCTTGCCGTCCTGGACGACGTACTCGCCGTCCTTCTCGTACAGGCAGTAGGCGCGCAGGAGCTGGCTGATGCAGTGCATCTCTTCGCTGACCTTCTCGAACTTCGTCTGGGCCTCCTCCTTGGCCTTCTTTTTCGCCTCGTCGTCCAGATCCTTGTTTCCCTCGATCTCCATGAACATCAGGGGCAGGTCGGGGAGGACGAAGGCCTCCGGATCGTCCGGATGCAGGAGGTTGCGCCCTTTCTCGGTCAGGTCGGCCTGGTGCTGCTTCTCGTCGATGATGAAGAAAAGCTCCTCCTTGAGCTTGTACCGCCGCGTCTTGTTCATGTCGTTCCCCATCTCGAGATCGAACTTCTCGAAACGCTTGCGGTGGGCGGCATTCTCCATGAGCCGGAGAAACTGCTTGTTTTTCGGCATCCCTTCGTGGACGAGGAAGAGCTTGGAAATGGTCTCGTCGGAGTCGTCGCCCGCGTCGAGGGCCTTTTTCGCCTCCGCGGCCAGCTCGTTGCAGAACTTCTGCTGGGCGCGGGCGAGGCGCTGGATCCCGGGCTTCAGCTCGGTGAAGGGCATCTGCCGGTCGTCCTGGGCCGGGCCGGAGATGATGAGCGGCGTGCGGGCCTCGTCGATCAGAATGGAGTCGGCCTCGTCGATGATGCAGAAGAAGTGGTCCCGCTGGACCTGGTCCTCGGCGCGGGTGGCCATCCCGTTGTCCCGGAGGTAGTCGAAGCCGAATTCCGACGCCGTCCCGTAGGTGATGTCGCTGCCGTAGGCGGCTCTGCGGGTGGCGGGGTCCATTCCGTTCTGCAGGCACCCGACCGACATGCCGAGAAACTGGTACAAATGCCCCATCCACTCGGAGTCGCGCCGGGCGAGGTAGTCGTTCACCGTGGCGAGCTGGCAGTTTTTGCCCGAAAGAGCGTTCAGATAGAGGGGCAGGGTGGCCGTCAGGGTTTTTCCCTCCCCGGTCGCCATCTCGCAGATGTAGCCGCGGTGCAGGGCGATGCCTCCGAGGAGCTGCACGTCGAAATGGACCATCTCCCACTCGGTGTCGTGCCCGCAGACATCGACGTTCCGGCCGCAGAGGCGGCGCGACGCGTTTTTGACCGTCGCGAAGGCCTCCGGCAGGAGGGCGTCGAGGCTCTCCCCGTCCGCGTGGCGTTTTTTCATCTCCTCCGTTTTTTCGCGAAGGGCTTCGTCGCTGAGGGACTTGAGTTCCTCGTCGATCGAATTGATGCGCGCGATGACGGACTGGCTCTTTTTCCGGAATTTCCGGTAGTGCCGTCCGGCCAGGGATTTGAAGACAAGCGAAATCATGGGTGGTTCGAAGGAGTGGGTGGGTTATCCGGTGGATTCGAGCAGGGCTTGGAAATAATCGATGGTCCGGGAGAGACCGGTCCGGAGATCGACCTCCGGCTCCCAGTCCAGGTACTTCCGCGCCTGATCGATGATCGGTTTGCGCTGCATGGGGTCGTCGGCCGGGAGAGGGTGGTTGATGATCTTCGACCCGCTGCCGGTCAGCTCGATGACCATCTCGGCCAGTTCGCGGATGGTGAACTCGCCCGGATTGCCGATGTTGACCGGGCCGACCGTTTCATCCTGATCCATCATCCGGATCATGGCCTCGATCAGGTCATCGACGTAGCAGAAGGAGCGGGTCTGCTGTCCGTCCCCGTAGAGGGTGATGTCCTCTCCGCGAAGGGCCTGGACGATGAAGTTGGAGACGACCCGCCCGTCGTCCGGCAGCATCCGCGGCCCATAGGTGTTGAAAATGCGGACGACGCGGATCTCCACGCCGTTCTGGCGGTGGTAGTCGAAAAAGAGAGTCTCCGCGCAGCGCTTCCCCTCGTCGTAACAGGCGCGCGGGCCGATCGGGTTCACGTTGCCGCGGTAGTCCTCCGGCTGGGGATGGATGTTCGGATCCCCGTACACCTCGGAGGTTGAAGCTTGGAGAACGCGGGCGTGGACGCGCTTCGCCAGGCCCAGAGAATTGATCGCGCCCATGACCGAGGTTTTCACGGTCTTGATGGGGTTGTGCTGGTAGTGGACCGGGGACGCCGGGCAGGCGAGATTGAAAATGCGGTCCACCTCGAATTTGAAGGGATCGACCACGTCGTGCCGGACCGTCTCGAACAAGGGGTGGTTGCGCAGGTGCTCGATGTTGCGCTTGCGCCCGGTGAAAAAATTGTCGAGGCAGATCACCTCCTCGCCGCGCGCGATCAAACGCTCGCAAAGATGGCTTCCGAGAAAGCCGGCTCCTCCGGTGATTAAGGTTCTCATGAGTTGGGTGGAAAAGGACGAGAAAAGCGGGTTTCGGGGTCTCTTTCAATCCCCGTTCGGGTTTTTCTGCGGGGGGGTAACCGCAAGTGAGGGGAGGGAATATAGAAATTTATTCGATAATCGGGCGTGCGCTGAGGGAGGGCGGCTGTCCTCAGCCGCCGCGCGATACGTCCGAAGGGGGATTCTGTACTTCCGAAAGATTCCCGCGCCGCCGAATTTATTCCGTGGCTTTCCATTCTCCTCCCCGCAATGCGGCGGCTGAGGACCCGTCTTCGCAAAACTTCGTATTGTTTTCT
>CAZDRT010000136.1:0-9994 GCA_964507815.1 uncultured Puniceicoccaceae bacterium | reverse complement strand
GTGCGCGAGGAGGGTAGCACTTATGTCGTCTTGGATCGAAAAACGCCGGTGGCTTTGTTGACGCCGCTTACACAAGACAAAGCCAAACAGGGAGAAACCGAGAGACTTTTTCATCTTCGTCAAAAACTCGAGGAACGGGGGATGCACGTTCGTCCTTCACTCGCCCGGCGCGAAGCTCTACCGGATCCCACCCCGGCTCCGGACGGGCGAACCGATCAGCACGCCATCGATACGGTCAGGGGAGAGAAGGATTACTGAGCTGTGATTCTTTTCTGGGATAGCAGTGCGGTCTTGCCACTGATTTTTAAAGAACCCCACAGTGAGTTAGCACTCGCTGCTTGGCAGGACGGAAGTGAGCACTTGGCCTGGGACTGGATGGAAGTCGAAACCCATGCAGCCGTCGTCCGAAGAAAGTTCGAATTGAATCACCTACAGGCTTGGCGGTTGCGTCTCGAACGATTTTCCCTGTTCGGCCTTCCACCCGATGCCTACCGGAAAATCATGGCTTGCAATCAACGCTGGGCCCTCCGGTCGGCCGACGCGGGTCATGTTTTTGTGCTGGGTGAACTGCGGAAAGAATTACCGGAAATGAGATTGGTCACCTTCGACATTGAAATGATCGACCTCGCCCGTCGCGAGAATTGGCCGCTTTGGAAACCTTAACCGAAAAACGAGATTCCCCGAGGCGAGTGCGAAATTGAGCCCCTAGCGCGGGGCTTCAGATGCCGAAAAGGTCCTGATCGCGCAAGCGTTCTTCTCTTTGGCGGACCGGGTGACCGAGTCGAGATGCTTGCATCCGGAACAATTTGACACATTCAGCAATATAGTGGCAAAATGCCATCATGATAAAAACACAAGTCCAGTTTCCCGACCATCTTTATCGGGATGCCAAACGGGTCGCGGCCGAATACGAAATGAGTTTTGCAGAGGTTGCGCGCCGCGGGGTGGAGCAAGTCATTTAAATCTCATCCTCCCGGACGCACGGCGGCTGAGGTTTGGCAGCTCCCCCCGGCCAGGACGAATCCTGGGATTCCGGCGTTCTTCAAACCGAGACGCCGAGGCGGCTTGCGGCGCGCACAAGATCCGCGACGTTGCGGGCGTCGAGTTTTTCGCCCAAACGGCGCCGGTACGTATCAACGGTGTGGACACTCAGATCCAGCCGCGCGGCGATCTCTTTGGCCGTCGCGCCAGTGGCCAATTCCCGGAGAACCAGCCGTTCCCGGGAACTTAAACGTTTAACGGACTTTCCCTGGTCTTCGAGCGAGCCGATGTGCGGACCGATAAAAACATCCCCGGCCATCACCTGCTGAATGACTGCTGTGAAATCCTCCGGCGACATATCCTTCAGCAGGTAGGCAGCCGCCCCCGCCTCGCGTGCTTCGATTTCGATTTGAGGATCATCGAACATCGTCAACAAGACGCAACGCGGCGGAGGTTCCCGGTTGGCGAGAAGGTGGATCACCTCAGTGCCGCGCATGGCATGGCCGAGTGCGAGATCGATTAGCGCCAAGTCGAAAGAGATCGGCCCCGCCTCCAATAGCGCTTCCCCCGATTCGAATTGGCCGATCCATTCGATAGTCAGATGATCCTTCATCAGCCCGCAGAGGCCTTCACGCATCAAGCGGTGATCGTCAACGATCACAACGCGGAGTGGTCGATTGTCGGTCATGATTCGTGAAAGCATTTTCAGAGAGGAATGGCGAGCCGAATCCGAGTACCCGATCCAGGCTTGCTGAAAACCTCCAGGATGCCTTCCACCAACCTTGCTCGATCCCGCATGTTGCGAAGGCCGCACCCCTCCTCGGTCGTATCGCGTTCAAACCCGACACCATTATCCTCCACCTCCAGAACAACTTCGGTCGCACTGGTTTTCAGGGATGTCCATACAAAGCGGGCGTGTCCGTGGCGCGAGGCATTGGCGACAGCTTCGCAAAAAACCATTAGTAGCTGCTCACTCTTTTCCTCACTCAAAGGAACGGACACATTCGTTTCGACTTTGATGGGTAAACCGGTTCGCGTTGAAAAGCGTTCCGCGTAACTCTCGATCGACTCCGCACAATCGGTCCCTGGCAGAAACGGAGAACTCAAATCAGAAGCGATACGACGCAGATCCCGAAGAGACTCCTCGATCGCTTCGGTCGCTCTTATTTCCATCTGCGTCCGGCCTTTGCCTTCCCGTCCGTGAAGTCGATGGACCGCGAGCCGGGCAGCCCAAACGGATTGGCCAAGAGAATCGTGCAGATCACGGGCCAATCGATTCCGTTCCGCCTGTTCGGCTCGGGCCGCCCGACGGAGAACATCGGCCAATAGATCTTTCAGTTTCATGTAATGCGTCGCGACGGTTGACGCGTGCGCCACCGAAAAGGCGAGAATACCCGCAACAATGATCCAATCGGAAACCCATGACGGAACGGCGGGTTCCGCCAGTTCAAACATCAGACCGATGAAAACCGTTATCGGCAAAGCCACCCATCCAACGAGGAGAATCCCGTGCAGGGATCGGTTTTTCCCGGACCTTATCCATGCGGAGGAGGCCCATGCGATGAGCATTGCCATCCATAGCAGGAAAAGAGGTGCAAGCCCTGCGGCAACCGTCGGCGTAATCAAGCTCAAACAAACGACGCTCATATAAATCGCCGCGATTCCGTCGAGCACTCGAAGGAAAATGGTTTCAGTGGAAAATAGTACGCGTTGGAG
Source organism: uncultured Puniceicoccaceae bacterium (assembly GCA_964507815.1). Classification (GTDB taxonomy): domain Bacteria; phylum Verrucomicrobiota; class Verrucomicrobiia; order Opitutales; family Puniceicoccaceae; genus Puniceicoccus. The sequence continues at coordinate 7,297 of CAZDRT010000136.1, read as the reverse complement.
GAAGTGAGCGGCCGCCCAGGGTGCGATCGCGAACGAGGCCCAAGCCAACCGCGAGACAAACAGGTTGCGTTCCAATACAATCGTCCCGCTCGCACTGTCGAGAAACAGGCCCGCGAAAAGTCCCGCAATCAAAATGAGAAACCAGCGGATAATCCGGTCTGTTCGGTGGCGGGCCCAGAACAACAATCCAAACCCGAAGAGACAATGCAGGGCGGAAAACAACACCGCGTCCCGAATCAGCGAAGGTGCGGCCAAACCGAGCCAGGTCGTAAACAGTTCATCCCGATGACCCAGTAGCACCGGTCCCGCACGAAGACCCGGTTCACCCTGGAACCAAGTCACCTCAACGGTGAGCAGCGGAAGATCATCACCCGCCTCGAGCACCTGCTTGGGAATCGAATACAGTCGCGGAACATCACCCGGGACATCCACCAGAAAGTCCGCGTCTCCGGTGGCGGCGATCCGGATTCCACTCAGGTAAACCCGGTCGACCGACCCCACCGAACCAAAGAGCAATGCGAGCGAATCGTCCGCTGCGAAAGCATCGATTTGTGGCAATGGGCGTTGGTAGGTCGCCGTCCGGGGAAACGGCTTCGGAAGCCCGACCGACCCCCCATGCGGGACTTGGATGGTTTGGCTTACTTCCGTTCCGCCACCATCCGTCCACGTGAGACGCCAAGGTCCGCTCAAATCCACGACTTTCGCCTCGACCAGCGCATCGCCCGCCAGCACCGACCCAACGAATACGAGAAAAACCAACCGAGACATTATCACGGGAGGGTCTGCAAGTTAGGATTTTTTCTCAAGTATCAAAGTCAGTGATCGCTCTGTCCTCCAGTGCCCTCCTTCCACCTTTAGCAAGATGAAAACCCCTTGAGCGGCCCGGGAGGCGACGCCTCCGAAGCAGGACGCTCCAGGTAAAGACGGCGAAAACCAGCCCTCCATAGCCAGGCTCCGGAACGATGCTTAGCTCCAGAATTTCTCCAAAGTTCGGGTCGTCGCTGTGTCGGTTCAACGCAACCTCCAGCCCCTCGGGCAGGCCCGCTGTCGTCACGTTCTGAAAACTGCCGACGATCGTGGAACCCGGAAAATCGAGACGAACCAGATCGAATTGATCGCCGACCGTCGGAAGAAACTGGAAGTCCAATTCCAGGTCACCACCCGCCACTCCGAAGTCGGCGGCATCAATCGCGCCAAATTCCGTGCCCCGCGCGAGACCGTTGAATTGGATTGCCAAGGTGGACCCATCGCCCAGAGCCATAGTAGAATCCGTATCCAGCAGGGCGTTTTCGAGAGCGAGCCTCCCGTTGGGAACTCCGCCCGATCCAAAGCCAAAGACATCTCCGACGATTACAAAACCACCGGACACGGATACGTTGCCGTCCCGGAGCGTCAGGGAACCCTTGGCATTCCCCGCTCCGAATGGCGAGCCCACATTCACATCCACCATGGACGCGTCTCCGACGAGGGTCGCGCTACCATCGGCCGTCCCCGTGCCAGTAGCCACGCCCACTTCCAGAAGGCCCAGCGACGCCCCGCCGGCAACTTGCAGACTCCCCGTCGAGTTTCCCGCATCCTCCGAAACGCCCACCTGCAAATCGCCCGCCGTCAACCCGCCGCTCGTCACGGATAAACTGCCTGTGGCGTCTCCCGCCCCCTCCGCGACCCCGACTTGCATGGTTTCGTCGGATCCCACGTCGACCGCTCCGGCAATTAAGGCCGTCCCGCTGGCCGAGGCACTCGATCCGGATTCCGCGACCCCCACCCGCATGGCGGAGGAAAAGCCCGAAACAGCACCGGTCACCGTCAGGGTGCCCTCCGCCAAGCCGGTCGCCGCCGCATCCTGCTGCACGACCCCGACTTCCAACAAACCCGTTCCGCCGATGCCCCCGGAATCCACGGTCAATTCACCCACCGCCGAGCGGCCCGAAAATGTCGTCCCGACGAGGAAACTCCCGGCATTTTGAATGCCCGTTCCGACCGTTACAATCCCCTCAATCGGTCCTGTTCCGGTAGACGAAGAAGTGGCCATCCCGATTCTGGCGAAAGAAGCGTTCGCCAGATCCAGTTGACCCCCGACGTCCACACTCCCCTGGGCACTTCCTTCGCCGAAGGCCGTTCCCACGTCGAAATTGTCTTTGAACCCAGCGAGATCGCCGGAAACCGTAAGACTGCCCGTCGCAGAGGAAGCGGCAAGGGCCGAAGAACTGCTTGTTCCCACAGTGATGAATCGTTGGTCATTTGAGCCACCCGTGCCCGGATTCGCACGCAGATCGCCTCCCGTAATTTCCAGACTGCCGTTGGATACTCCCGCATCTTCCGAAAACCCCACCCTCAAATTGCCCGCCGTCAACCCGCCGCTCGTGATCGTCAAGCTGCCCGTGGCGTCACCCGCCCCCTCCGCGACCCCGACTTGCATGGTTTCGTCGGATCCCAGGTTGACCGCCCCGTCAATTTGCGCCGTCCCGCTGGCCGAGGCACTCGATCCGGATTTAGCGACTCCCACCCGCATGGCGGAGGAAAAGCCCGAGACATCACCGGTCACCGTCAGGGTGCCCTCCGCCAAACCGGTTGCCCCCGCATCCTGCTGCACGACTCCGACCTCCAACAAACCCGTTCCGCCGATACCCCCGGAATCCACAGTCAATTCACCCACCGCCGAGCGTCCCGTAAAGGTTGTTCCGACCAGGATGCTCCCGGCACTCCTAATGCCCGCTCCAACCGTGACGGTCCCGTCAATCAATCCCGTCCCGGAAGACGAGTCGCCGGCCATCCCGATTCTGGCGAAAGAAACATTTGCCAAATTTAGTTCTCCTCCGACGTCCACGCTCCCCTGGGCACTTCCTTCGCCGAAGGCCGTTCCCACGTCGAAGCCGTCTTTGAACCCCGCGAGATTTCCGGACACCGTAAGACGGCCCGTCGCAGTGGAAGAGCCGAGGGCCGAAGCATTGCTTTCTCCCACATTCAAGTTCTGAGTGCCACCTCCTGCGAATGGCAGTGCACGCAGCTCGCCGCCCGTAACAATCAAGGTCCCATCTGCGGAACCCGAGTCCGAAGCTTCCCCGACGAGCAAGCTACCCACTTGGATAACGCCCCCGTTGATCTCCGCAAAGCCCACTGCGTTTCCGGATCCAATCGTCTCTCCGACTCTGATGCTGCCAAGACCGGCGGCATACCCGCCGGAAAGCACATTCAAGGTTCCATCCGCGTCGCCGCTTCCCGAAGTTCTGCCCACCAAAAGGAAGTCAGCCGAATCCGAAATCCCTTCTCCAACCGTGAGTGCGCCTGTCGCATTTGCTGTGGAGGACTCCACCGATCCCACTCGGAACAGGCTGTTGATGCCCGAGATGGCCCCTCCGATATTCGCCGAGCCGTTGCCCGGCGTATTGCTGGGTGAAAGCGTCCGACCAACGGTCAGCGAACTTGCCGTCCCCGTGAACTCTAAATCCCCGTCAATATCCAGGGTGCCCTTCAATTCATTCGAGCCAGAGGCCGAAGCGTTATTGTCCCCAATCAACACAACGTTGTCCACTGTTAAGTCGCCCCCGGCCGCGCCACCTGCCCGCAAGCGCAAGGTCGCATCGTTCCCTCCCCGGCTGCCCCCGAGAACCACATCCCGGCTGATGGAAAGATTCACATTGGTGAAATCGATCACATCCACGGAGGCACTGTTGGCGGTGGAAAGCAGAAGATCGCGGGCTTGCGCCGTCTCCCCGTTCCCCATCACCAATATCGATGAATCTCCGAACACCACCGCGTCTTCGGAAAGATCGGGCACCCCGACGGTCCAATTCGCGGGATCAAACCAATCCCCGTTCAGCGGGCCGTCCCATTCAGAGGCCAAGCCCGGCGTGAGGATACCGTTCAAGGCCCATCCAAAAATTAAAATACTGCGTAGGGAAATCGGGTAGGTATCTTTCATGCGGCGATTATAGCAGTCATGAGACGGATTCCGCATGTCACGAATATTGGCGACAGCGGATTTGCTTAGGGCCGAGATTTACCTTTCTTCCCCTGGACGGCACGGGTTCAACCGCTCAGTTTGTGCTCTTTTCTGTGACTACCTCGTAGAATCATGGTTTTTTCCCACCGTAGCCGGGTTGCTTTAGCGCCCGGTTTTCGCTACGGAAAGCAAGATTCCAGACTACCGCAGGGGTTAAGCGTTTGCGAAAAATTACCGTCTTTCGGAGGTGGGAGCTGAAGCAACCCACCTACGCCACAGGCGTGTTTTACGAGCGCTTTCTCCGCAATACCACCAGGCATGCCCCGAGGACGCCTGCCATGAGAGCGAATTGAGTCGGCTCGGGCACAGAAGTGACGCCGAAATCATCAATCGCCATGGTCACGCCGGCAGGCGACGAGAGTTCGATCCGGTCGATACCGCCGACGGCACCCAGCGTGGTCGCGTCGAAGGACTCGAAATTGCCAGTCATGTTTGTCTTGAAACCCGTCGTCTGCGAGAGAAGGGAGTTATTGGCTGAGTCGAAAACTTCCAGCGATCCGCTGCCGTCAGTTGTGGCGAGGTAGAAGGAGACATTGTCCGCCGCCGTTTCGAAGGTGATATCGCCGCTATTGCCAGCCTCCAGCATCCACGCTTGGGGGAAGGATCGGTAAAAGTTACCATTTCCGATCGAACCGGCCCAGCCACCGGTGAAGGTCGTGACATCCGGACTGGTGAAGAGATTGATCGTCGCGGGAGAACCCGAAGATCCCTGGTTAAAATTGAAATCATCGAAAAACGCCTGGCTGGGCGGCGCGACTTGCCCGAATGCGGACAGTGCCCCTGCCAGGAGGCCGAAGAGAGCGATGCGGAGGTGCTTGCGTGTCTTGGTCATGGTATTTTACTGGTTTTTGGTGTTTGGGTGCTTTGGTTTGGTTAACCTACCTGAAGAAAGTAAGTTTGAGAAATTGGGTTCATTTTTCTAATGGGGAAAGCTTACCAGACGGAGGCAAATTACGCATGTCGCGAAAATTGACGACAGCAGAGCTGCCACGGATGATCGACGGGGATTTCAGGCTCAAGCATTTTAACAGGACGCCCCAAGCTCATACTTATTCCACAAATTTGCTCATTTCCTTGGTTTATGTCAGCGAGACATTTTCAACTCTCGCCTTTACGGCGATGGACTACCCACACCTTGGGTGGTGAGCTCGACCTCGATGCGCAGGAAGGCTTTTTCTGTGGCGTCGAAGGGCGGGTCCAGGTCGAGGGTGACCGCCTCCATATTGGCTGTTCGTCACTTCATTGGTGCCAATTTGATAGTTGTAGGAGACCGCTCCGACGCCGAGGGCAATGGGGTCTCCGGCATTATCCGCATCGCCTACGAATACCGTTTCGATGTTGATGGCGACCGATGCCGAGGAAGCGGCCAGAAAGCCGACCGCGAGGAGGAGGTGTGATATTTCCATGGTAGTTGGATTTTAGTGCTGAGATGATGGTAGAGCCAGCCGAGCAGCGCTGATGTGTCGGGACCGTCGCATCAGCGTGAATCCACCCGCCGCCAAAGCCAACAGCACTCCGAAAGAGGCCGACTCGGGCACGGGCTCGGTCGTCAAATTCACGTCATCAATGAAGGTGTCCAGATCGAATCCTCCGGTTCGCGCAACGAAGGCGAAACGATACCCCGCTTCCGTGGTCAGGTTCACCGCATCATTTGCATACACCGAGGTTCCCGCGTAATCGACGAAAAGGCCGTCGATCTCCGACCAGGAAATCGCCACCTCCTGAAAGGGCGCGTCCAGCGTGGACTCAACGACGTTGTTTACGGTATTATCCATCCCCGCCACTTCGCTGCCGTTCAGGAAAACCGCGACCCGCCCGAAAATATCGTCGGAGCCGCTGTCAAAGGTATCCCAACTGACTGTCAGCACGTCGCCGCCTTGCGAAGTCCAGCCCTCCTCGACAAACGTGCCGGGGGAGTCCAAATTAAGATCGCCGAAATTGAAGGAGAAACCGTCCGCCGGGTTTCCATCGGCATCTTTCATCAAAGAATTAAAGGTCAGGTCAAACTCGTTGATGGCCTGCCCGGGATCGAGATCGGGCAGGATGTACCCCGCAGAACCACCTTGCGTAGCTTGGTCCTCTGTCAATCGAAGCGCGATTTCCTGGTTGTTCGGAAAATTATTTTCGACGACTCGGAAATTACTTCCCAACAGGAAGGGGGCGGCGCGCAAAGTCGACCCGTCGTTCAAATCCGTTGCCCCGTCTCCCGCAGCATCGAAATTCTGAATGTAACTACCCGCTTGGAGCGAACTGACCGCCGAGACCGAAGCGAACAGGAGAAGATGTTTTAATTTGCTCATGCCACGACCTTATCACGCGAAGCCGGGTCGCGCATGTCACGAAAATTGACGACAGCAGACCTGCTGAGGACCGTGGCTTTTGTTTTCATCCTACCTGGTCGTTGCAAGGGCCGATTCCCGGCGATCACGCAACCGGCTAGGGGACACAGGGAAAAAACCAGAACCTTCGATCTCAAGAGGGCGAGGCCTTACTCAAAAGTATGGAACCCACTCAACCAGAAAAACCCGTAATCGGAGAAAACCTTTTCGAAACCCATGCGTCAAGGTAACGCACCGTTTCTGTGATTGACATGACTTTAAATATAGTCATTTTTCCCCATATATGACCACAATTAACATTAATGAAGCCAAGACGCATCTTTCGCGCTACACCAAACTCGTGAAGGCCGGAGAGACCGTCATTCTCGCGGACCGGAACAAACCTTTTGCTGAAATTCGCCCGCTCCCCGTGGAGAAGCCTTCGAAAAAGCGAAAACTTGGTCAACTCGAAGGAAAGGTCCAGGTGGGAGATTCTTTTTGGGAAGCGGACAGAGAAACTGAAGCTGAATTCTTTGAAGACGGCATCTTTCCGCAGACAACAGAGCGATGAATCTGCTTCTGGATACCTGCACGTTCCTTTGGATGATTGGGGCGCCCCGCAATTTGAGTCCTTTGGCGCGCGATTTACTGGAAGACAGCGGGAACACAGTCTTTTTTCACCAAGCATCCGCATGGGAGGTCCAGATTAAGTTTCAAAAGGGGAAATTGAAGCTGTCCGGGAAACCGCAGTTCATTGTTTCCGAGGGTCTCCGCCTTCATCAAATCGCTTACGCAAAGCTAAATGACGAAGCGATCTGGCACTTGTCGAAACTCCCCGATCATCACAAAAATCCGTTTGACCGTATCCTTATCGCGACAGCACTTTGCGAGGGCATGAAAATGGTGACTCCCGATCCCAAAATCCATGCCTACCCTGTGCCGGTCATCTGGTGAAAAGCCTCCTTTGGTGGAAGAC